>JABFXN010000128.1 GCA_013361705.1 Acidobacteriaceae bacterium | reverse complement strand
TTGCGCGGCAGGAGTTTCCTGACCTCGATCTGACGGTGCGCGGAGCCATCTCGATTGCGCGCCGTCTACAGGACCCTCTCTCTGAGCTGGTGAAGGTCGATCCCAAGGCGATCGGCGTCGGTCAATATCAGCACGATGTCGACCAGAAGGCGCTGCAGGAGTCGCTGGAGCATACGATTGAGAGCTGCGTGAACCGCGTTGGCGTTGATCTGAACACAGCGTCGTGGACGCTGTTGCGTTACGTGTCTGGTATCAGTGAGCGCACGGCACAGAGCATCGTCAGCCACCGCGACAACAACGGCAAATTTGTCTCGCGGCAGCAATTGCTGGAGGTCTCCGGCGTTGGACCGAAGACCTTCGAACAGGCCGCAGGATTCCTGCGCATCCGTGGCGGTGTGAATCCGCTCGATTCGACCGCAGTGCACCCGGAGAGCTATCGGGTCGTAGAGCAGATTGCTTCGGCGATCGGAACACCGATCGAAGATGTCATCAAGAATCCGCAGTTGCTGGAGAAAGTCGATCGCTCACGTCTCGATGTAGGATCGTTCACGCTGAATGACATCCTCGAAGAACTGCGCAAGCCCGGACGCGATCCGCGCGAGAAGTTTGTCGCCCCCAGCTTTGCTGAGGGTGTCAACGAGTTGAGCGATCTGCAAGAGGGCATGGTGCTGGAAGGTGTCGTCACCAATGTCACCAAGTTCGGAGCGTTTGTCGATGTTGGCGTGCACCAGGATGGCCTGGTTCACATCAGTGAGCTCTCGAACAAGTTCATCAAAGATCCGCATGAGGCCGTAAAGACCGGACAGATTGTGAAGGTCAAAGTGTTGGGAGCGGATGAGAAGACACGCCGCATCTCCCTCTCGATCAAGCAGCTTGAGGCTCCTGCCGGACCGAAGGTGAAGAATGGAAGTGCCACCGCCAGTGGAAGCGCGCCGAATCGGCCAGCCGGCGGAGCTAAGCCTCCTGCAGGGAAGCCGCGTCCTGCTGCTCCCGCTCCACCGCAGACGATGGAAGAAAAGCTTGCCGCCCTCGGCGGCAAGTGGAAGACAAGATAAAAAAGTTAGGCCCGGCGAAATTGCCGGGCCTTTTTATTGCGGAGAGAAACCTTGTCTTAGACGTTCAGCACGCCGCCGGAGACGAGCAGCGTCTCACCGGTGACCCAGCGGGCATCGTCGGAGGCGAAGAAGGTGACCGTCGGAGCGATGTCTTCAGGCTGACCGATGCGGCCGAGCGGCGTCTTTGCAACCACGTCCTTTTCTATATCCGTGCCCAGGAAGTCTGCTGTTCCCTCGGTCGCTACCAGACCAGGATTGACGGCATTCACGCGAATCTTCTTCGGTGCAAGCTCCTTGGCGAGCGAGAAAGTGATTGTATCCACGGCGCCTTTGGTGCCGGCGTAGATGGTCGCGTTTGCAATTCCGGTGCGAACCACCGAGCTGATATTCACGATGCTTCCACCCTCGGCGGGAAAGAGCGGTACTGCCGCCTGCGTTACCTGCAGCAGGCCCAGAACGTTGGTGCCGTACTGCTTATGGAAGTCTTCAGCCGTGACTGCTTCAATCGGGGCAAAGCCGTAGATGCCCGCATTGTTGATCAGCACGTCGACGCGGCCGAACTGCTGCTTCACATCAGCGAAGAGCTTCGTCACATCGTCCTTGTTCTCGACACGTCCACCGATAGCTACAGCTTTACCGCCAGCCTTGGTGATGTCATTGACGACCTTCTCCGCGCCCTCGCGGCTGCTGGCATAGTTCACCACAACCGTCGCGCCTTCTTTGGCGAGATCTTTCGCAATCGCCGCGCCAATGCCTTTGGAGGCTCCCGTCACCACTGCTACCTTGTTCGCCAGACGTCCCATGATCTTCTCCTTTAATCGTCCCGTCATCGTTTCAACGTTTCGATAGTCGTCTAAATGGATGGCGCCTCTCGGAAGAACGATTCAACTCTTTTTTCGAGCCCGCAATAGTCGGAAGCGTAGTCTCGCCGGCGGTACGAAATGGTTGCGCTACGCGCAACGGTCGAAGACGCCGCTTGTGCGGGAAGTTTCATTTTCGCGATTCAACCATTCAACCCAAACAAAAAGCCACCTCTTGAGGTGGCTTTTTGTTATTCAACTATTCAACTACCGTTACTTCTTAGCTTTCTCGAAACGCTTGTTGACCTCGTCCCAGTTGACGACATTCCACCAGGCGGCCAAGTAGTCGGGGCGCTTGTTCTGGTACTTGAGGTAGTAGGCGTGCTCCCAGACGTCGACGCCGAGGAGAACGCTGTTCGGCGACTTGCCTTCCATCAGCGGGTAGTAGGCGTGCTCCCACACGTCGTTGCCTAGGATCGGGAACAGACCGTCGGTCAGCGGGGAGTCCTGGTTGGGCTTGGTGACGATCTCGAGCTTGCCGCCCTTGTACACCAGGAAGCCCCAGCCGGAGCCAAACTGCTTCGCGGTGGTCTCATTGAAGGTCTTCTTGAAGCTCTCAAAGTCGCCGAAGTCCTTCGTGATCTGGTCGGCGATGGCGCCGGTCGGAGCTCCGCCGCCGTTCGGCTTCATGATCTCCCAGAACATGGTGTGGTTGACATGGCCGCCGCCATTGTTGCGGACCACGGTGCGGATGTCCTCCGGTACGCTGGCCAGACCGGCAATCAGATCTTCCGGCGACTTCGAACCCAGCTCCGGGTGCTTCTCAATGGCGCCGTTCAGATTCGTCACGTAGGTCTGGTGATGCTTGTCGTGGTGCAGTTTCATGGTCGCCTCATCAATATGGGGCTCCAGGCCGGCGTAGTCGTAGGGAAGAGGGGGTAGTTCGTATGCCACGTGAGATCTCCTGTCGGGTCGTTTCGGTTCAGGTTAGGGTGTGATTAAAATTCCTGACCAACAGGAATTCAAAGACACGCCCTTTGATGCGGCGATTGCGCACTGCGATGATGCAGTACGTCACGGACTCTGATGATATCGCAGCGAGCGGAAGGTCTGCTGCCACACGGAGTCAGAGGCGGCGGCAGTAATATGCCCCAGAAACAGTGCGACTCGCATGGAACTGGGTCTACATTTTTCCTCGATTTGCGGTTACCTGCCTGCCGATGGTTTTTAATCAGTAACAATGAACGCTTTATCCGCTGCGTATCGTTGGCTGGACGACCAGGGCATGGCTTTTGGCGCGCCGGGGTTGGAACCTCGCTGGACTTCCTCAAAAAAAGACGCAGTTTGTACGGCGTATGCTGCCTCGTCGCGAGTCTGGTTCACTGTTTCTCACGGCACGCTGAATGAGGTTTATTACCCCACCATCGATCGTCCGCAGATCCGTGATATGGAGTTTCTGTTCACGGATGGAGAAACCTTCTTCCACGAAGAGAAGCGTGACTTTGAGTACGACTTCCACTATGTCGATCCGGATGCGCTTGCGGTTCGCGTCGTCGCCACCGACCTGCAGGGCCGATACCGCGTCACGAAGGAATTCCTCTGTGATCCTCACCACCCGGTGGTGTTAGTCCGCGTGAAGATTGATGGGGAAGAGGACCTGCTCCAGCGGCTGAAGTGTTATGCCCTGCTGGCGCCGCACATTGAAGGTGGTGGCGCGGGGAACTCCGGCCGTTCGATTGAAGTTGCCGGTCAGCGGGCCTTGATTGCGTGGAAGAACGGGACGTCGCTGTCGATGGGCGCCTCCTGCGGATTCACGCGTTCGTCCTGCGGTTTTGTCGGTTCGTCAGACGGCTACCAGGATCTGATCCAGAACATGAAGATGGACTGGCAGTTCGGACAGGCGTTGAACGGCAATATCGCCCTGATGGGTGAGATCGATGTCGCCCGCAACCGTGAGTTCACCCTGGCTATCGCCTTCGGAGAGGGCCATCACGCGGCTCTTGCCGGGATGATGCAGTCGCTATCGACTCCTTACGAAGCGCATATGAAGCGCTTTATCGAGCAGTGGTATCGCGCTCCGGCCCCCGAGCATCTGGCGGCGAAGTCCACCGACGGCGGCCGGCTGATGCGCATCAGTCACAACGTTGTGTTGGCGCACGAAGATAAGAC
>JABFXN010000405.1 GCA_013361705.1 Acidobacteriaceae bacterium | reverse complement strand
GCAAACCGCCTATCGGAGCGTCGTGGAGAAGCTGCCGGCGTATTTTGCGACTCGTCCCCTTGTGCCGATGGAGGACTCCGAGCCACAGAGCCTTTTTGACGTGTTGCGAGCCCCCGCGGTTGCCGCTCCAGGCTCGCTGAGGGAGCAACTTGATCTAATCCGGATCAAGTGGAGACGGCTGATCGGGGAAAGCCTCGATCGCTTATTGTCGATCGCAGGCGAGATCCTGCAGGAAGAAGACCTCGCTATCTGGCTGCAATTCAATCCACCGAACGCTGCAGCCGAGGCGGCTGCCAGGGCCGCTGCGGAGGCTGCAGCAGCAGCGGCAGCGCAACGACGCCGGGAGAGCGGGCAGCAGCAATGGCCTTCGGTAGTTAGCCGTTCGGAGGTGCCGCAGTTTGGCGATGCTGTCCATGAAACTGAAAAGTTCAGCCCGGACGTGGCCTGGATGCCCGGCGCGGTGTTGATCGCCAAGAGTACTTACGTCTGGCTCGCACAGCTCAGTAAGCGATACCAGAGGTCGATTCATCGACTGGATCAGATTCCGGACGAGGAACTGGACACGCTGGCACGCCGCGGGATGAACTCGCTGTGGCTGATCGGTATCTGGGAGCGCAGCCGGGCATCGCAAACAATTAAGCAGCTCTGCGGAAATCCGGACGCGGTGGCTTCAGCTTACTCGCTCTTCGATTACGCCATCGCCGAGGACCTGGGCGGGGAGCCCGCGTACGTGAATCTGCGGAATCGCGCCTATGCGCGAGGTATCCGGTTGGCCAGCGATATGGTGCCAAACCACATGGGTATCGATTCCCCATGGGTCGTAGAACATCCGGACTGGTTCATCTCGCGGCAAGATAGCCCCTATCCTGCCTACAACTTCGATGGCCCGGACCTGTCGCAGGACCCGCGTGTGGAGATCAAGATCGAAAGCCACTACTACGAGCAGACGGACGCGGCGGTCGTGTTTCGGCGGCGTGACCGGGCATCGGGGGAGACAAGGTACATCTATCACGGCAATGATGGCACGAGCTTCCCGTGGAACGATACCGCCCAACTGGACTACCTGAACCCAGCAGTCCGCGAACAGGTGATCCAGACCATCCTGCATGTCGCCCGTCTGTTCCCTGTCATCCGCTTCGACGCGGCCATGACCCTCGCAAAGCGCCACTTTCACCGGCTCTGGTTTCCCGGCCCCGGCAGCAGCGGAGCGATTCCCTCTCGCGCGGAATACGGGATGTCCAGTGCCGAGTTCAATGCTCATATGCCGCATGAGTTCTGGCGGGAAGTCGTCGACAGAGTAGCTGCCGAGGTTCCGGGAACACTTTTGCTCGCCGAAGCCTTCTGGCTGATGGAGGGTTACTTCGTCCGAACACTGGGAATGCATCGTGTTTATAACAGCGCCTTCATGAACATGATGCGTGACGAGGAGAACGCAAAATATCGGTCGGTGCTCAAGAACACGCTGGAGTTCGACCCAGACATTATGAAGCGCTACGTAAACTTCATGAGCAATCCTGACGAGCGGACGACCATTGATCAGTTTGGCGATGGCGACAAGTGCTTCGGCGTTACGGCGATGATGGCGACCTTGCCGGGATTGCCGATGTTCGGTCACGGTCAGATAGACGGGTTCACCGAGAAGTACGGCATGGAGTATCGCAGGCCACGGTATGACGAAACTCCGAACCACTGGCTGGTGGAACGACATGAGCGCGAAATAGCTCCCTTGCTGCACCAGCGCGCGCTCTTTGCCGAGAGCAGCAACTTCCTGCTCTATGATTTCTTCAACGACAACGGTACGGTGGACGAAAACGTCTTCGCTTACTCGAACCGGCGGGGAGACCAGCGCGGCCTGGTACTTTACAACAACCGCTATTCCACGACAAAAGGGACCGTCGACTGGTCTGCAGCCTACGCAGACAAGCATTCGGGACAACTGCGCCAGCAACGCTTGAAGGATGGTCTGGGTCTGAGCGGCGATGCCGCGATCATCCTCGGGTATCGCGATTCCCTAACCGGGCTTGAGTATCTGCGGCGCGCGTCGACTACGGCGGAGCAGGGACTGCGCATCGAACTGCGCGCCTACCAATGCCACGTTTTTCTGGATTGGCGCGAGATGCGTGCGACCGCAGACAAACCGTGGGACCGCTTGTGCGACGAGCTAAACGGCCGCGGGGTTGCCAATCTGGAAGATGAGCTAATCAACCTGGCATTGCGGCCAGGACACGACGCCCTCCGCCGGCTGCTGGACCCGGCGCTGGTGCGAACACTCTCCGAGCTATCTGAACATCCGCAAGCGGCCAAAGGCTCGGAGAAGCAGAAGAATATCGAGCGGCAGAAGGAGGAATTCCTTGAGACCGCATGGACAAGAAGCCAGGATTTCCTGCACGAATCACAGCTTGCGTATCGCGCTCACACAGGGGAACGTCTCGCAGTCAGACCGACGAATCCAGCTTTGCTCGCAGAGAAATTCCGCAAGCGTGTGCTTGCTGCGATGGACATCCCGGCGCTCGAGAGCCTGTTTCCTACGCCTTGGAACGTGGGGGCCCGCCGATTACTGCCTAGCCTGAGTCCCGAATTGATAGCCACTGCCATTTGGGGTCCAGTGCTCAGCTGGTGTGTCCTGGAACTGCTCGCAGAGTCGATCGACGCACAGAAGCCGGAGCGCATGGCACTCGATCTGTTTGATCGATTACGCCTGCGGGAACCTTTGGCACATTCCTTCTCGGCACTGGGATTCGAGGGAGAGGAAAGCTGGCGCGCAGCAGCTCGAATCAAGGCCCTGCTGGTTGAAGCTGAAGTGTCCAGGGCCTCTGGCACCACGGCCCTACCCGAAAGAGCGGAAACAGGGCCGACTAACGGCGTAGCGGCATCTGTAATCGCGACGAGTGCTGCTCCGTCTAAGGCGCCAGGGGAGCAGAAGCAGGCTTCCCCGACTTTCTCACCGATCCTGTGGCACGACGCGGATGTCCGCTGGCTAACCGGCGTACACGAGGCACAAGGGCGTACCTATTTCGTCAAAGAATCCTACGAGGAGTTGATTTGGTGGCTCCAGCTGCCAGTCCTGCGGAAGTTAGCCAGCAAGGCCGTGCCAGACCGCAGCGCAATCGTGGAGTTAAGTACGGCGATCAAGGAGGCCCTGGGGGCCGCTGCGTCCGCAGAGTACAGGCTCGATGTGCTCCTCGGGAGCGACAAACCCGAAGCCGACGCACGCCGACCTGTCTAGGGCGTATCGACATCTTCGGAAGCAGTAGACACTCGTTTTCGGAAGGAGTAGACACTCGTTTTCGGAAGGAGTAGACACTCGTTTTCGGAAGGAGTAGACACTCGTTTTCGGAAGGAGTAGACACTCGTTGCCCTATTCTGCGCGATAAAACCGCGAAGAATGGGTCCCCGGCGAACTTGTTCGCTAAGGCCTGGGGTATCGCGCTTCGCGCATCGCTTTTCATTCTCCGACAAGAGAGACGGATATCATGGCGGGGTGCGATTTCATCTGGCTAGCCTCGTTGAGGAATTTCGCCAGCACGCTGCGCAGACCGCGGTGGTTGCTTATCGAGGCAATCGGCGCTATCCGACAACGTATGGTGAGCTCGTAGAGCTTGCGGGCCGGTTTGCTGCCGAACTGGAGCGCCACGGAATAGCGCCAGGTGAACGAGTTGTGCTCTGGGGTGAGAACTCAGCAGAATGGCTGGGCGTCTTCTTCGGCTGTTTGCTGCGGGGAGTGATCGCGGTTCCATTAGACGCGGCAGGCTCGACCGCGTTCGCCAACCACGTCGTGAAAGATGTTTCGCCGAAGCTTATCGTGGGCGACCGCGGCCTGTTGACCTCCATGGACATCGATGTTCCGCGGTTGTTGTTCTCAGAAGTAAATGCGCAGTTGCCCGCCACACCGATGTTCGCGGTGAGCGATGCCGTCAATTGGGACACGCCGATTGAGATCGTCTTTAACTCGGGCACAACTGCGGAGCCGAAGGGAATTGTTCTTACGCATCGCAACGTTCTTGCGAGCCAGCAGCCCATTGAGACCGAAAT
>JABFXN010000313.1 GCA_013361705.1 Acidobacteriaceae bacterium | reverse complement strand
CTTAGCTTGATCGACAAGCATCGTGTGGAGTTGCTCGGTGTCTCGGTGATGCCTGGGCCGCAGATGGCTGCCGGTATGGAAGTCTGCCGTGAGATCCGTAAACTGCGGCCTCACGTTCCGATCGTCTGGGGAGGCTACTTCCCTTCCATCTATCCCGAAGCAACGCTCAATGCGAAGTACATCGACTTCGCCGTCCGAGGCCAGGGAGAGGACACTCTGCTTGAACTGCTGGAGGCACTTCGCGGCGAACGCACGTTCGAGAGCATCCTCGGACTCTCGTACAAGGACCAGTTCGGCTTTCATCGCAATAATGCGGAACGCCCAATGAAAGGGCCGGACACTTTTCCCTGGTCTCCCTTCCATCGGCTTCCGGTCGAGAAATATCTTCGCCCGTCGTTCTTCGGCAAACGCACAGCAGTGCACCACGCCAGCATCGGCTGCCCGTTCAACTGCAGTTTCTGCGGTGTGCATGCGGCCTATGGTAGAACCGAAAAGTTCGAGTCTCCGGCGCGCACCGAGGCGATTCTGCGTCACCTGGTTGATCGCTACGGCGCCGACTCAGTGCAGTTCTACGACATGAACTTCTTCCTGAGCGAAGAGCAAGCCCGGGAACTCATGGATCGCATTGCACCACTAAAGCTGCGCTGGTGGTGCGAAGCGCGTGTTGACATCATGTCCCGCTATAGCGATGAGACGATGCAGGCCATCCGGCGTGCTGGATGTACGATGATCTTCTTCGGCGCCGAGTCCGGCTCAGACTGGGCTCTGAAAGAGATGCAGAAAGGCATCACCACCGAACAGACCCTGATCATGGCGCGTCGAACACGCGAGGCCGGCATCATTCCCGAGTTCTCCTTCGTCGTCGGCAACCCAAAAGACCCGGAGCGCGATACACGCGAGACGCTGGCGTTCATCCGCAAGATCAAGCGCATCAACCCTGACTCGGAGATCATCATCCAGCATTACACGCCGACGCCGCAGCGCGGTTCGATGTACGGCGACGTCGACGACAAGATCAGCTTCCCGACCAGCCCCGGAGAGTGGGCCGAGAAGAAGTGGATGGATTTCACCCTTCGCATCGATACGCGCGCACCGTGGATGAAGGACAAGACCAAACGCCTGATCGACAACTTTGAGATCGTCGTCGCTTCGCGCTGGCCAACGGTGCAGGATATCCGCGCCCCACGCTGGGGACGGTACCTGCTGCAGACGCTTAGCGCATGGCGCTATACGTTCCGTATCTATACGGCTCCTCACGAACTGGTGCTGGCACAGCGGTTCATTGATCTCAGGAAACCCAAACGGGAAAGCCTATGATCGCGGCTCCGGCAACTCCCGAGGTTTTTGATGACTGGGCTCCGGTCTATGACGAGGCCCAAAACCCATTCTGCGCCCTGGAGGCAAGACTGCTTCGTCAGCTTCTGCCAATGTTGCGGGGGAAGACCATCCTCGATGCCGGCTGCGGAACTGGGAGACACTTTCCCCTTTTAAGTACGCTGCAACCAGAGTGGATTCACGCTGTAGATTACTCGGCGCAGATGCTGGAGCTGGCGAACCAACGGCTTCCGAAGAACGCCACACTTCATCATGCGGACTGCATTGCGATTCCTCTCCCCGCACAGTCCATCGATGTTATTCTTTGTTCCCTCGTTCTCGGATACGTAGGCGACCTTGGGGCCTTCTGCAGCGAGATGCGGCGGCTACTCCGTCCGGGTGGCCAGATCATTCTGGCCGACATTCATCCCGATACGGCACAACGGAGAGGATGGAATAGATCCTTCCATCAGCAGGGTGAAGAGATAGCAATTGCCTGGAACCGGATAGGCCTGGAAAAGCTGAGAGCAATCTTTGCTGCCGAAGGGTTCCATTTCCTATGCGATCTGGAGCCTGGATTTTCCGAAGCGGAGAGCGAGATCTTTGCGCAGCAAGGTAGAGCGCATGCCATCGAAGAGCTTGCCGGAGAACCGGTGATGTATCTGCTCCAGCTTGCGCAGAATACTCCACAGAACGAGCTCGCTATTACCGGAGCCAGGTGTGCCCTGTCCGCACACGACGCGCTGCCACGTACCCTCACCATCGAGGAAGGGCGTATAAGGTCTATTCTGAATAGCTCGCCCGAGCCGATGACGCAGGTCTCCCTGGATGGATATCTTCTTCTTCCCGGCCTGATCAATGCCCATGATCATCTGGAGTTCGGTCTCTTTCCGCGGCTGGGAGACGGCGGCTATGCCGATGCCCAGGAATGGGCCGGCGCCATTCATGCACACCATGCCGAGACCATCGCACGGCACCGCAGCATCCAACGGGAGGCACGTATTCAGTGGGGTGCTCTCAGGAATCTGCTGTCCGGTATAACGACGGTGTGCCATCACAATCCAATTACAGACACAATGCGTGAACCCGAATTTCCAGTCAGCGTGGTGGAAGAGATGCGCTGGGTGCACTCCGCGGCATTCGACTTTGCGGGTCTTCAGGAAGAATCATCGATCAATTCTGAAGAGATTCTGATCGTACACGCAGCCGAAGGGGTAAGCGCGCGCGCGAAACAAGAGATCGAAATGCTGCAGGCGTTAGGTCTGTTGCGTCCTTCCACCATCCTTGTTCACGCGCTTGCGGTTACTCCACAGATGATCGACCGGCTCAAAGCAGCGGGAGTCAGTTTGATCTTCTGCCCCAGCTCCAATGAGTTTCTTTTTGGGACGATTCCACCCGCTGCACTTCTAGAGGGCTTCGAGAATGCTGCGCTTGGCAGCGATTCTCCGCTCACCGCCTGCGGCGATCTGCTGGACGAAGCGGCCTTTGTTACGGGGCGCTACGGTCTACCGGCGGCAAGGCTCTACTCCATGCTCACGGAGAACCCGGCAGCCATGCTGCGGCTGGCAGAGGGCCAGGGCAAGATTCAGATTGGCGGCCGTGCCGATCTGATTGCCGTACCTGACCGCGACCTATCACCAGCAGAGACACTCCGTCATCTGAGCTGGCGAGACATCCACCTCGTGATGCGGAACGGCGTTATCCAACTTGTCGCAGAAGAACTCGCACACCTTCTCCAGCCACAGCATCTTGCCGGCTTCACTGAGGTACAGGTCGATGACCGCCGACGCTGGGTCCGTGGAGATCTTCGTCCGGCGTTTGAAGCAGCCGCCATACTGCAGCAGCATGGTGCGATCCGCCTGGGAGAAAGGACGGTGAGTCTTGCCTGAGACAGCAGCAATGGCAGAGACGCCGCCACTCCAGGAGCATCGCATGACACGGATGCCGATCCTGCTGCTGCATGTGCACAGCCGGTGCAACTGCCGGTGCGCGATGTGCGACATCTGGAAACGCGAGCAAAACCAGGAACTCGATCTCGCTGTTCTGGAACGTCAGCGTGAGTCGCTGCTCGCGCTAGGTGTGGAGCAGGTTGTCTTCACCGGCGGCGAAGCGCTGATGCATCGAAAGTTGCCAGAGCTTACGCATTTCTTCCGAGAGATAGGAGCGACACTGACCCTGCTGACCAGCGGGCTCCTGCTGGAGAAGCATGCTGCCCTGGTCGCAACGCAATTCCAGGAAGTTATCGTCTCTCTCGATGGACCTCCGGAGATTCACAATCAGATTCGCGGAGTCAAAGGCGCCTTTGCTTTGCTCTCTCGCGGAGTCCATGCACTCAAGCGGCACCGCTCGCTTCCGGTCAGAGCGCGGTGCACCGTACAACACGCGAACTTCGCACATCTGGCCGCCACCGTAGACGCAGCGATCGATGCCGGGCTGGACGGCATCTCTTTCCTTGCCACAGACCTCTCGTCCACCGCCTTCAATCGGGAGCTGGTGTGGCCCATCGAGCGACGCAATGCGGTTCAGGTGGATGCTACCGAGCTCGAGACACTCAATCGGCAGCTCGACCTCATCGCTGAAGCCCGTGAGCGGCTAGCCCCGGCGTTCTCGATCGCAGAGAGTCGGAAGAAGCTCCAGCGCATTGCAGACCACTTTGCGGCTGAAGCTGGCCTGCTCCCACATCGAGCTCCGGTATGCAATGCTCCCTGGATCTCCGCTGTGTGGG
>JABFXN010000363.1 GCA_013361705.1 Acidobacteriaceae bacterium | reverse complement strand
TGGCACCGTCGTCGAGATGGGGTGCGGGCGGATGTCGGCGTCGCAGATGCCTGAGATCCTGGCAGCCCGCAACCGGTCGATCTCCGGACCAACGGCTCCAGCGAGAGGCCTCTTCCTGGTTGAGGTGCACTATTGATGCGCGCGAACCAGAGAATCACAGAACTGGCAGGTCTGCGTGGCGTCCACGCCGCCTTTCAGTGGCTGCATCTTCAGGAACAGCGACTGCTCGCCTGGCAGATGGACATGCTGCGGATTCCTGCTCCTCCTTATAAGGAAGAACAACGGGCGGCGTGGGTCCGGGACCGGTTTGTCGAACTTGGCCTGGAACAGGTTCAGATCGACGCCGAAGGAAATGTCCTGGGAGAGCTCCCTGGAAAGGTCCGGAATGGCCCGATCACCATGCTTTCGGCTCACCTGGATACGATCTTTCCCGATGAAATGCTGCCCGAGCCTCGGCTGGAGGAGGGGCGGGTCTACGCTCCAGGCGCTGCGGACAATGTCGCCGGACTTACGGGGCTTCTGGCGGTAGCTGCTGCCATGAATGCGGCACAGCTCATACCGGGACGCACCATCCTGTTTGCAGCCAATGTCGGGGAGGAAGCGGAAGGAAATCTGCGCGGCATGCGTCACCTCTTCTTCCGTTCCGAATATGCCGGACGCATCCGTTCCACAATCTGCCTGGAAGGGGCAGGGACTGAGAATGTGGTCGTCGGCGCCATCGGCAGCCGCAGACTTCAGGCCACCGTTACCGGTCCGGGCGGGCACTCCTGGACAGAGGCAGGGGCTCCCAACCCAATTGTCGTGCTGAGCAAGGCGATCGCTGCGATGGAGCGAATCAAACTGCCGCGCCAGCCGCGCACTACCTGGAATATCGGGCGCATTGAGGGCGGCATGTCTGTCACCTCCGTGCCCGAGCGTGCAAGCTGCCTCATTGACCTGCGGTCTGTCGATATGGACCAACTGATCTCTCTGGAGGTCCAGGTCCATCGAGCTCTTGAAGATGCTGTACTGGAAGCAAATGACGACGCCGGCGAACGCCGGCTAAGCCTCCAGGTAACGACCATCGGAGATCGCCCGGCGGGCGCTCTCTCCAAAGAGGCGGCTCTCCTTGAGACCATCCAGGCGGTTGACCGGCATCTTCGCCTGCGTACCGAACTCCGCATCGGTTCGACCGATGCGAATGTGCCGCTCGCTTTGGGACGGGAGGCAATTGCGGTGGGAGCCGGCGGAATCGCCGGAGGAATCCATACTCACGGTGAGTGGTTTGATCCAGCCGGGCGAGAGCTGGCATTGCGCCGCATTTTGTTGATCTTGCTCGATGCTGCGACGTGATGTGGCCAGACCACGTATCCCGAATTACACAAACACCCTTCCAGGGTTAACCAACGTCTAAACCTCCGAATGCCGCCGAGCACAAAATTGCCCGTTTTCGGCGATATACTGGCGTATTGCATGGTGTCTTTGGCGCGCGTGCTTTATTGAGGGATACACAACTACATGGAGAATAAGATGTCACTGTGGGAACGGATTCAGGCCCGGCGTCTGACTTCGACCTTCGCGTTGCTGGCAACGCTGTCGGTCGGCATTGTGGCCGGCTCAGTTCTGACCGCGAAGGTTCATGGCAAGGAAGCGCAGGAGTCCTCCGACGCGACGCCTCTGCGTATTCCTGAGCCCCAGAGCGTGGGCAATGGCTTTGCAAAGATTGCCAAGATGGTTGGACCCGCGGTGGTCAATATCAACACCGAGAGCCTGCCAAAGCAGGCTGCCCAGCGCCGCCGTCGCGGTAGCGGTAATGGCAGTCAGGATCAGCAGGATATGCAGGACTTCTTTAACCGGTTCTTCGGCGGAAATCCTGGCGGCGGTGATGACGAGGATGATGATGGCGCGGGCGGCGAACGCAGAGCTCTGGGCTCCGGCTTCATCGTCGATTCAAAGGGCTACATCATCACCAACAATCACGTGGTGGAGAAAGCCGACAAGATTTATGTAAAGCTGTCGACGGATTCAGAGAGTGAGACCGGACGTCCGGCCAAGGTGATTGGCACGGATAAGGACACCGATATCGCGGTTATCAAGATCGACTCTGCGACTCCCCTTCCGACTATCAAACTCGGCAACAGCGAAGGCGCACAGGTCGGCGACTGGGTGCTGGCGATCGGCAGCCCGTTCGGCCTGTCGCAGACGGTATCGGCCGGTATCATCTCCGCAAAGGGCCGTCAGATTAACGAACCCTCGCAGAGCGGTTTTGCGCAAAATCAGTTCCAACGTTTCATTCAGACTGATGCGGCTATCAACCCAGGTAACTCCGGTGGTCCGCTGGTGGATATGACGGGCGCTGTCGTCGGTATCAACACGGCGATCTACACGCAGTCGATGGGCTCCCAGGGTGTCGGCTTCGCCATGCCGGCGAACACCGTGGTCAATGTCTACAACATGCTTATCGGACCAGAACATAAGGTGACGCGTGGCTCGATCGGAATCAGCTTCCAGTCGAACATCCCCTCGGCAGTCGCCCGCATGTACGGTTCTGGCGTCATCGTCAGCACGGTCAGCAAGGGTGGACCGGCGGAGAAGGCCGGACTGCAGCCGGGCGACGTCATCGAGTCGATCGACGGCCGCAAGATCAAGGACGGCGATGACCTGGTGAACGACATCGCAGCCCGCCGCCCGGGATCGACAGTCAAGCTGGGCTATCTGCGTGATGGAAAGGCGGCCTCGACAACGGTCTCCATCGGCGACCGCGCGAAGATCTTCGCCGATCTCAATGGCAATGGGCAGGACGACTCACAGGAGGCGCAATCTTCTGATGTGTCTGCCGATAAGCTGGGCCTGACCGTCAGTGCTCTGCCGAACAACGTGGCAACCAAGCTGGGCATCAAAGGTGGAGTTGTTGTTTCCGCCTTGAAGCCGGGATCGTTTGCAGACGAGATCGGGTTGGGTCGTGGACAGATAATCGTTGAGATTAACCGCAAGCCGGTGACCGACATGGCCAGCTTCCAGGCAGCCATCAAGAGCCTGAAGTCGGGCGATGATGTGGCCTTCCTGGTTCGCACACCGAACTCGCCGACTGGCGGCAACAATTACGTGGGCGGTACCCTGCCGTAACCCTGCAATCCACTCGCAGAACACAGCGGCGCAAAATGGGAAATCTGCCCTTTGCGCCGCTTCTTTTTCTATTGCCGAGGGTTTAATTTGTCAGTAACCTTGAATGCAAATCAAGGTCAGACAGAATTGAAAAACGCCTTGATACCAGGCGTTTGCAGGTGTTGGAATGATGCGTATTTCCCAAGTCTCATTTATCGTTGCGCTTGCAGTCGTGACCGCTGTTCCATCCCACGCGATGATGCGTTCGCGGCGGGGTCCAACGGCTCCACATGTCCAGAAGAAATCAAACAAACCGGCAACGGTACGTCACACCACGTTCAAGCCTGGCCAGCGTGGCATTGCTGATAACCGCGCTACCGAAATCCAACAGGCGCTCATCAAGGCGGGTTACCTGAACGGCGACCCAAGCGGCCACTGGGATTCCTCAACGGAAGCCGCAATGCAGAAGCTGCAATCTGACAACGGCTGGCAGACCAAGCTGGTACCGGACTCCCGCGCCTTGATCAAGCTGGGCCTTGGACCTCGGCAGGAGAACCCGGCCCCGATCTCCGACAGCATGTTGTCGACGCTCGGGTCGAAATAACGCCGCAGCACGCCCGTTTCGATATCCCCAGCAACAGGGGAAATGCTCTAGTCTGGAAGAGTGAAGCGACGGATCGTTGTTCTCTTCCTTCTGGCAATGGCGGCGAGCGCTCATGCCATTGAGCTGAAGATCTCAGCCGATGCATTGGAGCGCACTCTGAAACAGCAGTTATTCAATACACCCGATGGCCGCTATTATCTGCGCGGCGATGGGGCTTCAGCCTGTTACGTCTACGCCGAAAAACCCCACGTCAGCTTCAAAGATGACCGCATCATTGTCAGTGTCCACACAAGATCGCGCGTGGGCGCTGGGTTACGCGGCGCGTGTATCGGGGTGGGATTGACGACGGATGCCGATGTATCCATGCTGCCGGAGGCAGAAGGTGAGACCATTGGTTTCCGCGATACCCACATCGACCAGCTAAGCACGTCGAAGGAGCTGGGCTTTCTTCTGGTTCCCTTCCTCAGTCGCAAGCTGCCGCAGAACATGAAGGTGAATGCAGCGGATCTGCTCCGCCAGGCGCTCACGAAGTCAGGCACTTCAACCGGATATCTGCTGGCCCTGGAGAAGCTAAAGATTCACTCCATGCTGATCGAACAGGGAGCGCTGGTCGTGGATGTCGATGGAGCCGTAACCGTCAAATAAGCACGCTAAGCTACAGCGCACGGTCATTCATTACGAGAGCCACCGCGCTTCGCAGTCGTGCCAGACTTCCCTCGAATGCAGGACGAAGCCTCGGACCGCTATGAAAGGCATTCCGCCGCATCTC
This sequence comes from Acidobacteriaceae bacterium, assembly GCA_013361705.1. GTDB lineage: Bacteria > Acidobacteriota > Terriglobia > Terriglobales > Acidobacteriaceae > Terriglobus. Next base: position 10,255 of record JABFXN010000363.1, on the reverse strand, counting down.
TTCTTCGACGGCTGGTGAGATCAGCTGCCAGACCGTCGTGATATCACCGACAATGACGATCTCGCTCGGCGCAAGGCCTGAGGCGATCATGCGTAGACCTTTACCGAGACAACGGCCCATCGTCTGGATGGCAGCTACAGCGTGCTCCTCGCCGATCTGCGCGAGGTGCAACAGCGTATCGAAGGCCGCCAGACGGCTGCCACCCTGCTGTTCGTAATAGCGCAGTGCTGCACGGTTAGAAGCGATGACCTCCCAGCAGCCATGACTACCGCAAGCACAGGCCGGCCCGCCCTCTTCCATCTGCACGTGACCGAACTCGCCGGCCATACCAGCCTCACCACGAAGTAGCTGACCATTGGCGAAGATACCCGTACCGATTCCCTCAGCGACATTCACGACGACAAGATCATGCATCCCATCGCTCTCTCCAAACCAGACCTCGGAGAGGGCGCAGGCGTTGGCGACGTTGTCCATCTCAACGCGTAGCCCCGTGGCTCGCTCGATGCGTTGCTTGACGGCGAGCACGGGCCAATGAAGGTTAGGAGCAAAGATGAGCTTCTGTTGATCAAGGTCGGCACGGCCCGGGACACAGATGCCGATGCCATCGAGGGCACGCTCGGGATGAGTCTCTACCATGCGTTTGACGGCCTTGATAATGGCATTCATCGCCAGCTTGGAGTCATCGGGGAGCGGGACGATACTCTGCGAGATCACCCGCCCGCCAAGATCGACGATGCCGAGAGTCGTCTGTGCCGGATGAATGTCGAGTGCAAGGACAGCGCGCTTATCGTTCACCTGCAGGAAGGTTGGACGTCGCCCACGAGGCAGGCGGCCGACTTCGCCTTCAATAATCCATCCACCCGAGATCAGTTCTTCTACGATCAGAGAGACCGTACTGCGCTGCAGGCCGGAGAGACGCGAGAGTTCCGCTCTGGAGACGGGCTGGCGCGTGCGGACAAGATTGAAGACCAGCGATAGGTTGATCTGTCGCGGTGTCTTGTTCGAAGCGCTCTGGTGACGTGTAAGGCGGAATCGTTGCAAGCTTGGGTCCGTGCGTTACGTTCTCAGCATCTTAGCTGGAGTGCCTAAGGATACGAAAGCCTTTCGTTTTCTTTGCAATCCATAACGGGCAAGACGGTCATTCACACAATTTTGCGATAGACTTGTAGAGGAATGGGCGGATAGCTCAGTTGGTTAGAGCGCCTGCCTTACAAGCAGGATGTCGGGGGTTCGAGTCCCTCTCTGCCCACCATTCCTTACCCGCTACAATCCCTCTACATTAAGGTTTGACCGACGCAGTCGCCGGTTTTTGCCAAGCGCTGTCCAGGAACAAATACCTGTCGCGATGCGAATCGGCTTTCGCTGCTGAGTTTTTATCCAGCACCATCATCTGCCATTGACTCGGGCCATAGACAGGCCACTTGGGCAATCCTGCTCCGTTGGGATCGCCGGTGCGTGCAAAGTTTGTCCAGTACTCCTGCATCTGCTCCGAGAGCTTGCGATCTTCAGGGCGTACTACGACCTCCAAGCGGGAGTCGAGTGTTCCGAAGACATATTCAATATCGTCGGAGTGAAACGCACCCACAGCGGGCGTGTGATAGCGGTCCCCCGGATTCGGGAGCGCAAACTTATAGCGATAGACCGGCTTTGTTCCGGTAGCCGTGTGTGCTTCCAGCCACTTCCACGTGGAGTAGGCGATGAAGCGGTCACCGGCATAGTCAGAGGCGGACGCCACCGCCTCTTCGGGAGTCGCCGTGCTGTAGAGCTTCAGGAACTCCGCGGCCTGTGTCGGGAAATCACGATTCGCCTGCGCAGCGAAGCCTTCGGCGCTGAAGCGATTGTTTCCACCGACCACTCCTCCACGAGCCTCATCCGCATTCCATCCGGCGAGCAGTGGAATATGGGCTTGCTCACCTGCGGCATAGATCTCAGCCGGAGGCTTCGGGAAGAAGTACCCATCGACGACCGGACGGAAAGAAGGTCCGGGCCTCGTTGCCATGATGGGGCGGATGATGTCTTCTGTCGGAATACGCCGCAGATCCGCAAGCTTGGTCGTGCCGTAGGTTGTGAGGGCAAACGCGGAGTCTGTCTTCTCGCGCTGCTCACGGCTCTCGATGGGGAAGGTGCCTGTGGTCATCACACTTCCGCTCTCGCCGATTGCTTTCTGAATAAGGTCTTTTGACAGTGGCGAGGCCATCTGCGCGCTGACGGACATCGAACCTGCCGATTCGCCAAAGATGGTAATGTTCGAGGGGTCTCCGCCAAACGCGGCGATATTCTGCTTTACCCACTGAATGGCTGCTGCCTGGTCCAGTAGTTCATGGAGACGACGACTACATTGCGGTGGGCGAGATACTGACCGTCCTGCCGGCGCTCCGATGTGCTGCCACCGGAGAAGCCGCCACCGTAGATCCAGACCATAACCGGCAGCTTGCTTGTCTCAGACGAAGCGGGAGTCCATACATTGAGGGTCAGGCAGTCCTCTGAGGCCCCCGGATCATGAAAGGCCATGTCTGCATAGCTCGCGGACTGCACGCAGTGATATCCGAAGTCGTGTGCGGAGCGCACACCGGTCCATGGCTCAACAGGCGCAGGCGGCGCCCAACGTAGCTTCCCTACCGGAGGAGCTGCAAAAGGGATGCCTTTGAAAGACATGACCTTACTATCTGTTGTCGGTTCTCCTTCAACAACACCACTGGCGGTTTTGACCTGCGGTCCGATTGCTGCGAAGGCTGATGCTCCAAGGACAAAGGTTGCGGTGAGCGAAAACAGAGAGCGTGCAAATCCCATGAGGAACCTCGGGAGCTACGGTAGCACACCGATGCGAGCCAAAGCATCTACGACTACGCTCTTCAACCGTTCGTAAGTCCCACGCTAAAGACCCCGTCTTTGAGCGTGGGATCATCTTCACTTCCCTTTCGGCATATTGGCGAAGTGCCAGATGGTTGCAGCAACCGACTTCTCTGCGCCGGCAAGACCATAGACCTTCCCAGCGCCTTCAATGATGTAGTACTCGTTGGCGGCATGGGCGCGGCCTCCCATGCCGGCACCGCCGGCTGCAATCGGCATCTTCACATTGACGACGCGATCGCCGACTTCCTGATTGGAGAACAGGTAGGCCGGCCAGTAGCCGCCAAGGATAGTCTCCTGCTCCAGAGGCTTTTGATAATTGATGCCGAACTCGTCGAACGTCTGCATGATGGCCTTGGCGATATCGGAGTCGTAGCTCATCTTCGCCCACGGAACATCGCCGATCAGCTTAACTTCGACGTCTTTGTAGCCGTTCTTGTCGAGCTGGGCGCGAAGCTTCTTCACAATATCGGTGCCATGCATGTTCGGAATGTAGCGGAAGTTATGCTTTGAGGTGATCTTGTTCGGCAGGATTGCACCTGCGCCGCCTGCATACATATTGCCGCCCCAGATGCCGTCGATGTTGAAGCTGGTACCGTAGCGCGACATCTTCTGAATGGTGAACGGATCTTCAGAGATAAACCGCGCCACACCAAGGTTGTCCGCGGCGGACTTCACATTCATCTTGCCGGCGGAGCCCTTTAGCAAATCGGTCTCCTGGTTAGTGAGCGATTGCATGTTCTCGAAGAATCCGTCGATCTTCGGTGTATTGCCATCGTCAGAGATCAAAGATCCGAGCATCTTGATGTGGCGCCACGCCGGCGAGTCGACCGAACGCTTGTAGGAGCCGTGGATATCTGAGACCGTAGGCCCGCGACCCCAGCTCTTTCCGCTGGTCGTCAATTCCACATAGACGCATCCCTCTGAGCCTCCGGAGATGTTGGCGCCTCCGCCCGCGCTCTGACCGGCGAAGCGCAGCATGGCGTCAGCGCCTTTGAAGAGGTCCGGATGATCCTTCATGAACTTACGAAGACCAATATCCATGCGCTCTTCGTCGCCTTCCGCCACGAAGATCAGGTTAACTGGGAGCTTGCCCAGCACCTTCTTCATCGACATGAAGGCCTCAAGCTGTGCGAGCTGTGGTCCCTTGGAGTTCACTGCACCGCGGCCGATGAGGACCTTCTTGAATGACGGATCGATACCGGCGGTCTTTCCATCGACCAGGCGGCCTTCAAACGGTGGGGCCACCCACAGGTCCGGCTGCGTCACCGGCATGGTGTCGTACATCCAGTAGATGACCAGCGTTTTGGGCGCGCCCTCGTCGCATTTCGCATAGACAACCGGATTGCCCGGGGTTCCGTACTCCGTAATGCCGACATCGTAGACACGCGTGTTCTGGCATCCCAGTTTGTCGAACATGCCTTTGATCATCTCGGCTGATTCGGGAATGCCTTCACCTGAGTTGGAGATCGAGGGCTGCTGAATCCAGTGCTGAAAATCGAGCACATGATCATCGACGTTGGCATCGATGTAGTCGTAAACCTTCTTCAATTCTGACGGTGTCCTGCTCAGATCGGGATGGACTGTCTCGTCAGCCTGGGCTCGAATGCCGAGCTTCGGCTTATTCGCAGAGGTTGGAGTGCTGGAGTTCTTCTTGCTGCATCCCGCAAAGACAACAAGGGATGCCAAAAGACACAACGGCGTGCGCTTCAGAAACATATTCGATTGTCCTCGGTAAGCAGGTCGGCCGGGCTGAGTGCCGGTTGGGTAGACTCTAAGGCCGTTTCCCATTTGCGGTCAAGCGCACTTACTCAGGAAGACTCGTTATGGGACCGGTCATGAGAGCGGTATAGCGCTGCCAACGGTTTTCTGGACTTGCGGCATTGACGTACTTGGCTACCCTGTCCAGACCAACCGTGTAGGTGAGCATATAACTGCGGTATTCGTTCAGGTAGGTCAGCATGGTCTCGCCATGCTCCATTAGCATTTCTTCCTCTAGTCGCGACAGGGCGCGAGCAAACTCCACCCTGCCGTCCAGATATTCGCGAGCGATCTCCGGTTCACCGGTATGCAGCATCGCTATAAGCTTTTCGACACGGATGTAGCGATCGATATCGCGCTGGGACAGACCGGCGATGGGAAACAGGACATCACGCTCGATCTGCACCCGTGTTGCGTCGTCCAGCACCATCTGGGGCGCATAGCTGGCTGCGGCTTCGCTGACGAACGATTGAGGAGAGAAAGCAGGCTGCACCGCCCACTCCAGTTGATGACGCTGCTTCACCAGGGTTGCTTCACGCAGCGTGTTGAAGACATGATGGCCGGGATAGCCTTCATGGCAGGCAAGGTCAAGTAGTCGATCGACCGTCTGCGGAAATCCAAGGTTGACCTGAATCTGGCTATGAGCATTGCCCAGATAGCGACTGAAGCCCGCCCATGGCTTATTGACGACATAGGTCACATCAACATGCTCTCCGGCCGGCATCGAGAGACGAGCCAGTGTCCGTTCTCGGCACACGTTCAAAGCGGCCTCGAAGACCGCTGGGACCTGTTTCGCCGATACAACAAACGCCGCCTCGTAGGCGCTATACGCTTTCGCGTCGGGACCGATCGATGCGGCGATTTCAGATCGCACCTTCGCACGCTGAACCGCATCGGTATCCGGAGGAGCTACGACACCGAAATAGCTCCGGCTCTCTTCATCGAATCCGGTTGTCGCACCGCGCAACTGGCGCACACGCTGACTCATGGCATTGAGCTGTTGATTCAGGAACGCAACGCGTTCGGCGCCTAAATCGCTCTTGGGAAGCTGCGCCTGCAGGTGCTTCGCATTTTGCTCGATCTGGTCCAGTGGTGGAAGGGGACTTCTCGCCGCTCGAGCTAACGATTCGGGTCCGACATAGAAGTCGAGAAAATCGGGATCGCGTTCGCCGAGTGACACGGCAAGCTTTAGGTATTGCTCCACGATTTCGGTACTGTGCCCCGCTGACCGGCAGCTGTTGATCTGCCACACCAGCGCTATCAGCAGCATGACCCAAAAGGGTTTACGAGATTTTTTGAATTTAGCTATCACGTGATAGGAAAGTCTAATTTTACGGTTGTGTGAACCTTTGTTATAGATAGTTCATCCGGGACATCCAGAAAAGTCCAAATAGCTGTTTGCAAGAACGCCGAGGCGCATCTGGCCGCATTCCTTTCTCTTTTCGGCGTGCCCGGCGTAGTGTTTTTCATCGTTTTTGACTTCTGTACCTGCGAAGTACTGCTGGCTTTTCCTTTAGTCGCACGAGTCGTCCGTAACCAGAAAACGAGCCGTTCCACAGCTACTCTGCTGCACGTTTAACACATTCTGGAGGCATTACATGTCGTCATTTGGACGTAGACGCTACCCGTCTATCTCTATCTCCCTGTCGTTGTTGTTGCTGTTTGCAGTTATGTTTCTGCAGTCTGCGTTTGCGCAGACAGTCAATGCGACGCTGACAGGACACGTAGAAGATTCTCAAGGTGCAATCATTTCGGGTGCTACCGTGACCGTGAAGAATACGGGGACGGGAGCGGTCCGCACAACAGTCACCGACGGCAATGGTCTGTACACCGTCACCAACCTCCAGCCCGGCTCCTACGAAGTCACCACTACCATGAATGGGTTCAGCACCAAGACCCTGACGGGACTTACGCTGAACGTCGGTGATACCCAGGAGCTCCCGATCTCTCTGGCGGTTGGCGGAGTCAATGACACCGTCAACGTAGAGGCTGCAGAACCGTTACTGCAGACGCAGAGCTCGTCGAACGGAACCCTGGTCGATAACAAGCAGGTCGTAGAGCTGCCGCTCGCGAACCGCCAGTTCTATTCGCTTGCGCTGCTCTCACCTGCTGCTTATCAACCTGCGCAAAACTCGACACTCGGCTTCCGCGGCGGTATCAACATCGCCGGCGCCTCTGAGATCTCGAACCAGTTCACCTTCAACGGAATCTACAACAACGATATGGGTGTAGCCCAGCCGTCTTATCGTCCATCGGTGGAGACCATTCAGGAGTTCCGCTTGCTTACCGGCGTGTATCCGGCGGAGTATGGACGCATGGCGGGCGGACAGGTTGTCGTCATCTCCAAGTCCGGCACGAACGCCTTCCACGGATCAGCGTATGAGTTCCTCCGCAACGAGATCACCGACGCAAAGCCCTACTTCACCCAGTCAGGCGCAAAGAAGCCGTCGTATAAGCAGAACACCTTCGGCGCCACGCTGGGTGGACCGATCTGGAAGGACCACACCTTCTTCTTCTTCGGTTATGAAGGTCAGCGTATCCGTCAGGCAGTAACGGCCGTTGCAACGGTACCGACAACCGACATGTTGAATGGCATCTTCAATGTCGGGAAGACTCTGTACAACCCTCGTACCGGCACAGCTCTTGCAGCAAATTGCGGTACCGGCTGCTACAACCTGACTACGTTGCTCTCCGGCACACAACGCGGCCAGTGGGCCTCCACTGGCGCTGTGGCTGGCCAGGCGATTGCGAAGCTGGGCTTTCCGACACCATCGCTTGCAACAGGAACGGGAATCTATCCGGCCAACAACTACAACTTCCAGGAGACCCGCACCGAAAACATGGATGAGTACACCATCCGTGTGGACCACAAGCTGACGGAAAAGGATGGTCTCAGCGGCAGCTTCAATATCTTCAAGGATCCGGCGTTCGAGCCTTCCAATTCACTTTGCTCGTCGTATATCGTGCCGAAGTTCGGCTGCTACACCAACCAAATCTCTACTCTGATCAACGCAACCTACACCCGCGTCCTCACACCGAGTTTGTTGAACGAGTTCCGGGCAGGCTATCAGCGTCTGCAGCAACCCCGTATTCAGGAGGACAACACGGTCCTCGGTTCCTCTTATAACGGTCTTCCCGGAGGCCCGTACTTCACGCAGGCCGGTTACGCCAATAACAGCGGCCTGCCCAACACCGCTGTCTCCGGCTTCGCTACCATCGGCGGAGCTACGAACCTTCCGCAGAACCGCTGGGACAGCCATTATCAACTGGTGGATTCGATTAGCTGGACACACGGGAAGCATACGGTTAAGACCGGTATCGATCTGCTTCTGGCACGCTCCATCAACCTCATTACCTCCTCTGGTCGGGGTGCATTCTCGGTCAACGATGCGAACATCGTATCTGCGAACGGTGGTAGCCACCTTGGTTCGGTGGGAGATTCCATGGCGGACCTGCTTCTAGGCCTGAGCTACACGTCTACCATCGGTACGACTGCACCTGTCGTCTACCTGAACTTCTTTGGGAACCATGTCTTCGTGCAGGACGATTACCGCATTACGCCGAAACTCACCCTCAATGTCGGTTTGCGCTGGGAGATGGATACCCCGGTGTATACGCCAAACGGAACCGTCTCGCGTTTCGACATCACCAGTCAGACCTTTGTGGACTCGCGCAACGGCGCTTTCAAGCACCTCTACAACTATGACTGGAACAATTGGGCGCCCAGACTCGGCTTTTCGTGGCAGCCGTTTTCAGGCGACAAGACTGTCGTCAAAGGAGCATTCGGAAGCTTCTACAATACTCCTCTGCTCTATAACCAGTTCTTGAATTTCGGTACGCAGTATCCTTATCGCATCATTGGAACCTCTACCTCAACGGCCAGCACTGCCAGCTCGATCAATACGGTTTCGCTGGACGCTCCCTTCGCGGGCGCTGCTACTTCCTGCGCAAGCGGCACGCAGACATCGTGTTCCGCTTCTCTCTCACCTCTGTCAGTAAATGCGAACTATCGGACACCGTATATCAACGAATGGAGTCTTGGGCTTCAACAATCCCTTGGCAAGAGCATGGTCTTTGAAAGCACTTATTTCGCCTCAAAAGGCACCAAGCTCCCTCTCAGCATCAACCTCAACCAGATCAATGTGAACAATCTGGCGCAGGGCGCGACGACGACGCAGGCGATGCGTCCTTTCGCAAACTTCTCGACCGTCTCCAATCAGGACACGCGTTCCAACTCTGAGTTTCACTCCTGGCAGAACAGTTTGAAACAGTCCTACTCGAACGGTGTCACCTTCATCCTGTCCTACACGTGGGGTAAGTCCATCGACGGAGGAGGCGGTATCGGTTCCGGCTCCAATTCATCGGGATCGCCGCAGAACATCTACAACCTGAAGGCCGAGCGCGCCGTGTCTGACTTCAATGTGGCTCACCGCCTTGTTTTCAGTCCGGTAGCTCAGCTCCCATTCGGCAGGGGTAAGAAGTGGCTCAACTCCGGTGTAAGCGGCGCGATTGCCGGTGGTTGGCAGTTATCTGGTATCTTCCAGTTCCAGACGGGACGTCCCTTTACCATCTCCAACAGTTCCAGCAACAACAGCCGTTCTTTTGGAAATGCTGACCGTCCCAATATCGTAGCGGGACAGAACCCGAACGCCGGTCCAAAAACTGTTGCCCAGTGGTTCAACACGGCAGCCTTCGCTCTTGCGCCAACAACACGTTTCGGGAATGCAGGCCGTAATATTGTCATCGGACCGAAGTTCACGCAATTGGACCTCACCCTATCTCGTGAGTTCCCGATCTTCGAACACTTGAGAGGACAGTTCCGCGCCGAATCCTTCAATCTGTTGAATCATCCAAGCTTCTTAAATCCGCTGACGACCGGCGTGCAGTTTGGCGCAACCGGATTCGGCGCTCTTACTCAGGCCAATATACCGCGCGACCTGCAGTTCAGCCTTCGTATCCTGTACTAGCCGCGCGCCAAACACAATCTACACCGGAGAACGTCGACGTGAAGTTCAAACTCAGCAGTCTTGTAATTCTTACCTTTCTGGCCGCGGGCATAAGCCCCGGCCAGAACTCTTTAACCCCGGAAAAGACAGCCCTCGCTCAGCATGTCGACAAGAACGCAAAGTTGGCGCAGGTGATGGTCGATACTGTCTTCTCCTACGGCGAGCTTGGGTTTCAGGAGTTCGAGACATCGAAGTATTTGACCGGGATCCTTGAGAAGAATGGATTCAAAGTCGAACGCGGCATCGCCGGTATCCCAACAGCGTGGATGGCAAGCTGGGGTTCCGGTAAGCCGGTGATCGCTCTCGGTTCCGATATTGACTGCATCCCTCAGGCATCACAGAAGCCCGGCGTCGCCTGGCATGAACCACTGATTCCGGGAGCTCCAGGACACGGTGAGGGCCATAACTCTGGTGTTCCGCTCAACATCCTCGCGGCGCTTGCGGTTAAGGAACAGATGGAGAAGAACCATCTCTCCGGCACCATCAAAATCTGGCCCGGCGTTGCTGAAGAACTTCTGGGTGCAAAAGCCTATTACGTCCGTGACGGCTACTTTAAAGATGTTGATGCTGTTCTCTTCGCTCACGTCGGTACAAACCTGGGAGCTCGCTGGGGAGAGGGCGGGCAGACCGGACTCATC
>JABFXN010000331.1 GCA_013361705.1 Acidobacteriaceae bacterium | reverse complement strand
ACTTCGAATCCCGAAGATGAGTTCTTTGTGGTTGCATTCAATGACCTTCCTGCCGTGGTGGTAGACAACACCTCGAATGTGGATGACGTCGAAGCCCGCATGGCGATGATGAAACCGGAGAGCAGGACGGCACTGATTGATGCCGTCTACCTGGGCCTGAATAAGCTGAAAGATGCCAAGTACGACCGCAAGGCGCTGTTGATCATTTCGGACGGCGGCGATAATCGCAGCCGCTATACGGAAGGGGAGCTGCGCCGGGCCGTGCGTGAGAGCGACGTGCAGATTTATTCCATCGGTATCTTCGATACGTACGCCTCGACTCCGGAGGAGATTGCCGGTCCCATCATGCTGAACGATATCTGTGAGATGACCGGCGGCCGTATGTTCCGCGTGACCGACGTCGCCGAGCTGGGCGATATCGCGGCCCGTATCTCGCAGGAGCTGCGCAACGAGTACGTTGTCGGCTTCCGCCCGGGCGACCTGAAGCATGATGGCACTTGGCGCAAATTGAAGGTGAAACTTAACCCACCGCCCGGACTACCCCCTCTGACCGTGCATAATCGACAGGGGTACTATGCACCTGCGGACTAAGGTTTTTAGCGCCATCCTGGCAGTTGGAAGTTTCACGGCGGCCTGGGCACAACAGCAACCTTCTTTGACAGTGGACCGGGATCCGATCGCATCGCCGGATCCGGATACGGCTCCCGCGCAATCGACTGCGCCGGTGGGGCCTGGAGGCGCGCCGACAGATAAGATCTCCGGCGGCAAGGGCGGCTATGTGCTGCACCGCGATGCCTACGAGGTCCGCCTGAACGCGACCGTGCTGGACGGCAATGGACGCACGATCCTGACACTCCCGCAGGACGCCTTCCATGTCTTCGAGGATGGAACGTCGCAGACGATCAACTCATTCCGGCAGGAGGATCTCCCAGTCTCGATGGGAATCCTGATCGACAGCTCGGGATCGATGTACGACAAGCGTGACGCTGTGAACAAGGCGGCGGTGCGACTGATCAAGCTTTCGAACCCGAAGGACGAAGCATTCCTGGTGGACTTCTCGTTTGAGCCATACATCGATACGGACTTTACCAGCGATGTCTCCAAGCTGGAGCAGGGCTTGAACTACGTGAAGTCTTCCGGCGGAACGGCGATGTACGACGCGTTGCTGGCTTCGGCGGACTACCTGGCGAAGAATGCCAAACAGCCAAAGCAGGTGTTGCTGGTGGTGACGGACGGTGAGGATAACGCGTCGGGCACCTCGCTGGAGGATGCGATTGCGCGTATCCAGGAGCTTGATGGGCCGGTGATCTATGCTGTCGGCCTGCTCTTCGGCAAGGATACGGATAAGCGCGAGAGCCGCCACGCGAAGCGTGTGCTGGAGAACCTGGCGGAGCAAACGGGCGGCATCGCCTTCTTCCCGCGCAATCTGCAGGAAGTAGACTCGGTCGCCGATCAGGTGGCGAAAGACATCCGCGAGCAGTACACGATTACCTACCACTCGACGAAGTCGCCTGCGCTCGGCGGCTACCGTCAGGTGCATGTCGATGCCAAGTACAAAGGCTTCAATAAGCTGACGGTGCGTACCCGTACCGGCTACTACCCGAAGGTCTCGGGAGCAGCGGCAGCAGCAGGTAAATCCAAGTAAGGCGTGCAGCGACGATGACCTACCAGGGGTTTTCCACGAAGGCAATTCATGCCGGCCAGGAGCCGGATGAGCTGACCGGCGCTGTAAATGTGCCGGTGTATCTGACTTCCACCTATCAGCAGCAGGAGATCGGGAAGAACAAAGGCTGGGAATATGCCCGGCTGGACAATCCGACGCGTTCAGCGCTGGAGGAGAGCCTGGCGAAGCTCGAAGGCGGAACCAGCGGCCACGTCTTCGGCAGCGGTATGGCTGCGATTGCGGCTCTGTGCACCATGATGAAGGCCGGCGATCACGTGGTCTGCAGCGAGAACATCTATGGCGGAACAGCACGGCTCTTCGACAAGATCTTTGTTCACTATGGACTGATGTTTACCTATGTGGACGCAGGCGATCCGGCGAAGGTGGAGGCCGCAATTACGCCAGCGACGAAGCTTGTGCATATCGAGAGCCCCACGAATCCGATGATGTCGATTGTGGACATTGCCGCGGTGGCGGAGGTGGCTCATCGTCATGGCGTAGAGCTTTCGATTGACAATACGTTTCTCTCGCCGTATCTCCAGCGCCCGATCGAATTGGGTGCCGATATTGTGATGCACTCGACGACCAAGTTCCTGAATGGACATTCGGATGGACTGGGCGGTGTACTGATCGGGACAAAGCCGGAGCACAAGGAGCGCTTCGAGTTTGTGCAGAAGTGTACCGGCGGCATCCTGGCGCCGTTCGACTGCTACCTGGTACTGCGCGGTATCAAGACACTAGCGCTGCGGATGCGGCAGCACGATGCGAATGGCCGCGTGGTGGCGGAGTTTCTGTCGAAGCATCCGAAGGTGAAGCAGGTGTTTTATCCCGGGTTGCAGTCGCATCCTGGACATGCGATTGCGGCGCGACAGCAGAAGGGATTCGGCTCGATGATGTCGTTCGAGCTCGGAAGCAAGGAAGCAGCGAATGCGTTTGTGCGGTCGTTGAAACTTTGCTACCTGGCGGAGTCTCTGGGCGGAGTGGAGACGCTGGTCTCGCATTCGGCCTCGATGACCCATGCAGCGATGACGCAGGAGCAGCGCGATGCACTGGGGATTACGGATGGGCTGATTCGTTTGTCGGTGGGGTGTGAGGATGTCGAGGATATCCTTGCGGATCTGGGGCAGGCGCTGGAAGGAATTGAATGATTGAATGATTGAAGGATTGAATTATTGAATAAGATCCTTCTCGAACCCGTTTGTTGGCTTGGATGAGTCCGGCAGCGTCAGGGTTTATGCGTAGCGCGATACCTCTTCTTCGCGGCGAAGCCTCGAAGAAGAATTCGCTCGCGGAATTTGTCGACACGCCTAGTGCGTCGCTGCTGATGGCGTGTTGGCAGGGTCAGTGTAGGGGACGTCTTTGCCGGGGACGTGTTTGGTGAGTTTTCTACCGAGCAGTTCTCGCGCAACCGCGCCTGCGGCTCTTCCGCCGATGCCGATGGCTGCGTTGGTGAAGACCAGGTCCCAGCCGCGGTCGGCGTGGGGATAGTAGAGGTTAGAGAGCGCTCCCGAAGTCATGGCTCCGAGAAGGTAGGAGTAGTTGGGCATCATCTTGCCGCTGTCGCTGCGGGCAACGAAGGCGCTGGCAATGGCGTGGTAGACGCGGGATTTGGTGGTGCCGGTGCCCTGGTAGAAGTAGCGGGGATCCTGGTGAAAGAGTGAAGCGTAGATGGCGTGGTCGAAGTAGTCGCTGATACGGCCGTCTCCAAAGCGTGCTGCCCAGCGTTTACCGTAACCAGCGGCTCCCTGGCCGTAACCGGCGTAGGAGTTGTTGGCCTGTTCGACTCCGGCGCTGACGGTGACACCGATGAACGATGTCCAATCGAGTGTGTCACGGGTTGCAAGCTGGAACTTCTGCTTCGTCGTCATCGGGACGGGATGAGGTTCGAAGCTTGTGTAGAAGTTCGGAAAGACACCGAAGACTCGCTGTTGCTCCTGGGCTTTAATCTGGGCTTCGGCGATGACCTCCGTGGGCAGGACGGTGATCTCTGTGTTGGTCGATGCGATGGAGAGCGAGATGTCAGGCAAGACGTAAGTCTGCTCCCCGGAGAGATCGAAGGCCGACGACGCATGGGGAGCAAAGCCATTGCAGGTAACGCGGAGCATGTAGCGCCCGGCGGGTAGTCGAGCGAACAGGAATCCTCCTCTGGCATCGACCGATGTGGATCGCACCGGCGCGCCTGTTTCATTAAGCAATGTGACCTGTGCGCCGGGGACGATGGCGCCCGTGCTATCGAGGACCGATCCCGATATCTGCGCCGAGCCTGCAGGCAGGGCCGCGAGTGCTTGCGAGGCGGATGTCTGGAGCGGTGATGTTTGAAACTGGGGAACAGGCGCCTCCGGAAGCTCGAGAGAAGCAGCCCTGACGCCGGCCTGTTGTGCAGATAACGCAGTCGTCGAGACGAGAAGGAAGGCCGCAGCGGTACATTTCAACATGAATCAGAAGTCCGATCTGTGATGGTTTGCCAGGCGCTTTGTCATCGTCCGTACGTTTTAGGCGTAAGGAAAGATGAGGGGATTGGGCACCTGCGTCTATCGACGGTCCGCCTTTGGAAACGGAAGGTGCAGACGACGATTCACGACAAAACGAACTCACGGCGGCCTATCGAATGTCGTGAAGTGTCGACGCTTGAAAAGAAAAGGGATCGAATTCCGAGAGCGAGCGTCCTATTACACAGCGGTCGGTGTAGGAGGCTCGTTCCCTCTAAAGTGCGTTCCTGCCACTCCGATCTTCTGTTGAGATGACCAGGTTTCTACAAAAAGAGCATCCGTATGGATTACGGATTGCCGTGGCGTGCTGTATTCCCGCGGTTGTCGCGTTGCTTGGATTTAACGGGCGGCATGAGCCTGTCGTGCCTGCAACGTCTCAAAGTATGGTGCAACCGGAGGAAGCCAAGGCGCAGGTGCTGCAACCGGACCTGCTGGAAGGCGCCTGGACCGTGGTATGGGGCACGTCACCGACCGACAAACACCGCAGCACTTTCCGCATCGTCTCCGCAGGTCAGCAATTGAGTGCCGTCACTGCTGCGGATATGAATGATTTTCTTCCCCTGCAGGGCTCGCGCCGTACGGTTCCGGTGCACGTGGACGGGATGAGCGTATCGTTTGTCGGGGGTAGCGCAGGCACGGTAAGAGGGGATTATGTCGGTGGGGTCCTGCGTGGGACCACTGATCGTGGAGCACAGTGGATCGCAGTTCGATCGCCGCACGAGGTGCACGAGCATCACCACAGATCTCACTCCGCAGACCACACGACAACCTCTGTGGAGACGCGCGATCAGAACAGGTGACAATCGATCGTGACAGCAAATGTGCAAGCGCCGAAGGCCCGTGTCTCGCTCCTGCTGATTGACGATGACCGTTCGCTGGGGGCGCTGCTGGCGGAGTACTGCGAACCTTCCGGCTTTAGTGTGACGTGCGCGCGCAGTGGAGAAGAGGGCATCCAGCGCGTGACGGAGCGCCCGTTTCAGTTCATCGTGCTGGATGTGATGCTGCCAGGTATCGATGGCTTTGAGACGCTGCGGCGATTGCGGGAGGTCACGCGCACTCCAGTGCTGATGCTGACTACGCGAGGAGCGACGCGCGATCGTGTCCATGGATTGAACGATGGCGCCGATGATTACCTGACGAAGCCCTTTCAGCCAGAAGAGCTGGTCGCGAGAATCGGCAGTATTCTGCGCCGGACACAACCCGCGGCTGTGGAGGTATCAACCAGGCTTGTGGGCGATCTCCTCCTGGATGAGGGCTCTCGTACGGTGTCGTGCAGCGGCAGGCTGGTAGAGCTGACCGGAGGTCAATATGAGTTGCTGCGGCTTCTGCTGGAGCGCCCCGGCGAGGCGCGTCCGCGGGAGGACCTGATCCGGCGCATCTTCGGGCGCGAACCGCATGGGGTCGACCGCTCTATCGATAACCTGGTGAACAATCTCAGGAAGCGATTGGGCGTTCATCCGGACGGCACAGATCGCTTCAAGTGTGTCCGCAACCTCGGCTACAGCTATGTGCTTCCACAGGATGGAACCGGCCTGTGAGTGTCTTTTTCCGTATCTTCCGCACCTTCTGGTTTCTGATCCTTCTGGGCAGCCTGCTGATCATGCTCGTGTTGCCCATCAGCAGAGAACCGAGGATGGTGTTGTTCGAACGGCCGCGGGAGTTACCGATCGCGAAGATACAGGAGTGCGCGGCGCTCGCTGTTCAGAAGAGCGCGCAGGGCTTTCATGGAGGCCTGGGGCCAGAGTGTTTCAACGGATATCTCCTGACGTCTAACGGCTCCGGTGCGGCAATGGGCGGTGTGAGGCTTCCGTACGGCGAGTCTGAATTGCTGGAGTGGGCGAGAAACCGGATCAGCCCGATGGTGATGGCGACGATCGACGAGACGGTGATTGCGGTGCGGACCGACCCCGCCGTGAACACATCGCCCTTATTTGTCGCCAGGCTGCCTTATCCGGGCACGAGGCGCGCCAAGACCAAGTTCGGATTTGCCATCCTGCTGCGCTTTATCGCATTTTCTGCGATTGCTGCGCTGGTATTGAGTCTCTACTTCACACGGCCGATTACGCTGCTCTCTGAGGCAACCCAGGCGTTCGGCACTGGAGATCTTCGCGCACGTCTCAAGCCCGCACTGACAAAACGTCGCGATGAGATTGGCAGGGTAAGCCGCGGCTTCAATGAGATGGCTGAGAAAATCGAGTCGCTTGTGCTGCAACAGAAGACATTTCTGGCACATGCGGCGCACGAGCTTGGTTCACCGCTGACGCGCTTGAATATTGCCCTGGCGCTCTGCAAACGCAGACTGGACGCGACGAAGGCTCCGGAGCTGAAGCGTATCGAGGATGAGTCGGAACAGCTCAATGCCCTGGTACAGCAGCTGCTGCTCTTTGCTCGTCTGGAGAGCGGCAATGAGATGGATCAGAACCGGACCAGCTTTTTCGTTTCAAGGGTTCTGGCGGCTGCCGTGGAAAACGCGCGGTTTGAGGGTGAGCATCAGGGAAAGATAGTCACATTTGCCCGCGAGGAACCATTTGCCATCGAAGGCTATCCGGATCTGTTGCAGCGTGCCTTCGATAACGTGCTTCGCAATGCTCTTCGATTCGCACGAGTGATTACGGTCGAAAGCCGTGTGGACGATGCCCGTGATGCGGGGCTGG
This sequence comes from Acidobacteriaceae bacterium, assembly GCA_013361705.1. GTDB lineage: Bacteria > Acidobacteriota > Terriglobia > Terriglobales > Acidobacteriaceae > Terriglobus. The sequence continues at coordinate 7,943 of JABFXN010000331.1, read as the reverse complement.
TGGAGATCTATGACGATGGCCCAGGCATTCCAGAGGGGATGGAAGAGACGATCTTTGAACCCTTTCAGCGCGTGTCGGATTCTGATGGTTCTGCCGAAACAAAGGGTGCTGGCCTGGGGCTGGCGATTGCGAGACAGACTGTGCTGGCGAACGGAGGAACGATCTCCGCGTATAAGTCGCCGATGGGCGGGTTGATGGTGCGGTATGAGTTCCCGTTGCGGCGCGGTAATTGAATGATTGAAGCATTGAATTAAAGGCGGGAATGGAAGATCAGGGTTTGTTGGCGATGGGAGATTGCGTGCGATCGGCTGAAGGTTTGTCGGGGAGGGATGTTGTTGCTGCATCGGACTGATGGTCATATGCCTTCACGACCTCTTCGGTGATATCGAGGTTATCGGCGGCGTACCAGATGACCGGTGCGGCGTCGGAGCCACGTTCAAGGATTGCGGCGTAAGCGTGTTGTTGCGCGTATTTCTGCAGAAAAGCGTAGAGTCTCTGCGCTACCCGTTGATAGATTTGCTGCGATTCTGTCTCGAAATCACTTTTGAGGTTATCGGCTTCGCGCTGCAGCTGCTTGTCCTTCAAATTGATGTTCGAGATACTCTGTGCCTTCTCGGTATCTGTCAGCTTTGAGCTCCTGTCTGTGAGCTGCTTTTTATCTGCTTCCAGCGCGTCACTCAGCTTTTGTAATTGCTGCTGACGCGGGGTGAGCTTCTTCTGCAGGCTATCGAGATCCCGCTGTGCTTCTGCTGTTCCAAGAACGGCACTGTTGAAGCTGAGCGTGACGATGCCTGCGGCGGGAAGAGCGTGACCGGGAACTGTGCCGGCCTGTGCTTCGAGCGCCCTTCCGATGCTCAAACTCGCTAAAACAAAGACAAATACTCTTACCTGCTGCATGAGGGCCTCGTTGCGGGGTGATCTGTCGCTACTGCGTTTTGCTGTTGCTCTTAGGAAAGAGGGCGGGAAGATCAAAGTGAGCGATGTGCTTGTCGCGCGAGGAGCGATCATCATCGGCCCATAGACGAGGAAGCGAGGTCAGCGCAAATGTCTTGCTGGGAATCGGGTGCGCAGGGTGTGAGAGTTTGAAGACAAGAGGCTCTTGTGAGGTCTCGATGTTGTTCATCAGGTTCAATTGAGTTGAGAACTGGAACTGAGTGCGGTATCTCACGTGGCTAACCTGTAACGTCAGCCTTTCCGTTGTATGCCTGCGCTTGCTAGGTCTGCTTACAGAGACAGAAGCTGGAGCGCGGGCCGTGGTGAGATCTAGTGGTACCGGTGAGATCTGTCTTGTGCTCGACAGGTTGTTCGCCTGGATATCGTGAGGAATATCTCGAGATGTAATGAGTTCCCTGCACAGGAAGAGCGTAACGACTGCAATCACGAACATCCTCATCGGTAGCAGTACAAGGCGGTTTGTGGAGTTTCTTGATGACGCATGCGATAGCGGGACTCCAAGGCCCGATGCGCGTCGCCGAAATCTATCGTGAGCGCCTGACGGCAGGGCGGCCGTCTTTTTCGAGCGGGCTGCAAAGAGAAGAAAATATTCCTGGCTGACAGCTTCTGCCTCTGTAAGACGGCGACGGCAAGATTCGCAGTAAAGGCAATGGTTCTTGAGGTCCCGCCGGTCCATTTCGGAAAGCTGTTCGACAGCGGTCAAAGCACATAGCATCTCAAATTCTTTGTGTGTGCGCGTCATCTTGCCTGCCTTTCACCGGTGCGCTCCAGTTCGCGTGCGCCGAAGGCTTTGCGAAGTCTCTCGAGACTGCGGTAAAGATTGTGGCGCACCACGCGGACACTCTCTCCTGTCCGCGCTGAGATCTCTTCTGCTGTAAGACCTTCGTAGTAGGTAAGTTCCAGCGTGCGCCGCTGGTGTGGCTGCAGGGTACGCAGGACCTGCTCAACAAGGATTTTGTTTTCGGCGCCTGAGCTCCGCCCGCTGGCAGGAGGCAGTTTGGGAAGGTTTTCTCCGCAAAAGGGATCTGTGTCAAAGAACCTGGTCGCGAGCTGTGTCCGACGGCTGTTGAAGACTCGCTGGTAGGTAAACATCAACAGCCAGGTCTTGAAAGTCCCTTTCTCCGCGTCGAATTGCTGTATTGATCGGTAGACATCCAGGAATATCTGTTGAACAGTATCCTCGGCCTCCGCATCGTTCCTTAGAATGCGGCGAGCAATTCCAAACAGGAGTGGACTGTGCCGCTTGAATAGAACGGTCAGCGCATCTGCGTCTCCGCCTTGTAGGAGTTTGGCCACCTCTTCGTCGGAAGCGAACCGCCGTTTAAGGGAGGCAAAGATGGAATCGTTTTTCGAGAACGCCTTGCTATCCGCTGGAAAGACATCGGCATCAAGCTGGAGTGTGGGAGGGATCATGTCACTCTCGTCCTCCTTTGCTTCGGCACGTTCATCGCAGGGGCGCTCCTGCCAGAGTTTGCACAGAGGATCATTCTTTTTCCCCACCCATGGAGAACTTTTTGTTAGACCGTGGTTTGTGGGAGGGGTAATTGAATGATTGAAGGATTGAATAAGGGTTTGTGTGGCGGCTTGCAGATGATTACCATCAGGGGCTGACAGCCGTCGCTAAAAGCGAGCATCCTGCGGTGCGAACTGACTGCACTGGGTGCAGTGTAAGCAGGTCCTTCGCTCGCTCTCAGGATGACAAATAAAGAGCGATTATCTGAGCCCGTGATCTTAGTGGACGATGGTGAGTTTTACCGGATCTGCGGCGGTAACGCGTGAGCCTGGGGCGGGGGACTGGGCGATCACTGTGCCCATGACCTTGACCGGCTGTGGTGCGGGTGTGGCGCCGACGGAGGGAATTGCGGGAATGGCTGTCGCCGCTTCCTGGGCGTAGGCGATGTGCAGGCCCATGGCGGAGACGCGCGCGCCTGCTTCCGCCAGGGTGAGGCCGGAGAGGTTGGGCATGACCCAGGCCTTCGGCTCTGCGTCTTCCTCTTCTGAGAGCAGCAGGCTGACCGCGGGTTTGTCGACACCTTCCGCATTTGGTGGCGGCGACTGGGCCAGGACATAGTCTGCCTCACCAGCGATGGGAAGGTGAGCGAGTGAGCCGAGTTCGAGACTGCCGCGGCGAAGTGTGACCGAGGCCTCTCGCAGTGGCATGCCGACGGCGTTGGGAATAGTGACGCGCTGCGGTCCAAGTGACTGGGTGACGCGCACCTGCCAGGAGCGCCGTACACGCACTCCCGCTACGGGGTACTGCTGCAGGACGCGTCCGGCGGGAACCACCGCGGAGTAATAGCGGTTTTCGAGCGTCATGTTCAGGCCGGTGCCGCGCGCCTTCGCTGCGGCTTCCTCATAGGTCATGCCCGCGAAGTTCGGGATCTGCACCTCGCGGCCGTGAATGGCGAGGCGCATGGTGATGAAGGCCGAAAGCAGCGCTACGGTCATCATGGCGACCGCACCCAGCAGGATGCGGAAGAAGCGGATCATGGTGGTTCGCAGTTTCACGGTATGCGGCTCAAAGGAAGGATACAGCCATCGGAGTGATGCGGGGGGTCAACGGCGGTTGTCGGTTGCCGGTTCTGGGTGAATGAGGACTCGCGAGACCTCGGGGTGCTGGCGCTTCATGCGGCTCTCCACCTCGGTGATGATGGCATGTACCTCCGCCATAAGCAGATCGTCCGGGAGAGTGCAATGGCAGTTTATCTGCAGGTGGTCGCCAGTGCGGGTGATCAGGACGTCGTGGATATCGAGGATCTGCGGGAACTCTTGTGCGGCGCGGCGCAGGCCGCGTTCGAGCAGCATGTCTCGATCGATGGCGTCCGTATGCTCGATGGTCGCCGGTTCACTTTCAATGTGGGTCAGGATGCTGGCGATACGGGGTTCTTCGCGGCGCATCTCGGCCTCGAGCCTGGTAACCAGATCATGCGCGGCACGGAGGTGCATGATCTCCGGAACTTCGAGGTGGAGCTCGATGTAGAGCTTGTCTTTGATCTCGCGGACGCTGAGATCGTGAATGCTGAGATTGCGGCGCGCGGCCACCGCTTTGACCCGATCGAAGACGGATTCGGAGTCAGAGGCTGTAGGGACAGTATTGATGTCGATATCGGCCCCTGGAACGATGCGCAGTACTGCGGCGCGTGCGCCTTTGGTTACCTGCTCGGCGCGTTGGAAGGTCAGGTTGCGGGGAAGGGCAAGGGTGAGATCAACGAAGTGTTCTGAGCCCGCACGGCGCACGCGCACCTGATCGACAGAGAGGACGTCGGGGACTTGCGCGAGGGCGCGAAGAAGCTCGCGGCGGGTCTCCGTGGGAGTCGCGTCCATCAGGTCGTCGAGTGTGCGACGGGCAAGACGATAGCTGACCTGCAGGATGATGGCGGAGACGAGAAGAGCCGCGATTGGATCAGCGCGATGCAGCCAGGGGATGTGGAAGTAGCTGCCGGCCCAGGTTACGGCGAGACCAACCAGCACGGCGACGGAGGACCAGATGTCGGTGCTGAAGTGCAGTGCGTCGGCCTCAAGGGCCTGCGAGCCGGACTCTTTGGCGACACGAAAGAGATGCCGGGAGCGGCCGTAGTCGACGGCAATGGAGAGGATCAGCACGAGGACGGGCCAGATGCTGCTGTGAACCTCGACCGGATGCAACAGGCGGCGGACGCCTTCGAGGACAATCCAGAGGCAGGATGCGCCCATGAGGAAGGTCTCGACGAAGGACGAGAGATTCTCGATCTTGCCGTGTCCGAAGTTGTGATCTTCGTCGGCAGGCTTGTCGGACACCTGGACGGAGAAGAGGGTGATGCCGGCGGCGGCGAGATCCAGGCCGGAGTGCGCGGCTTCGCTCAGCATGCCGAGTGAGTGAGTCGCGATGCCGGTGATGAGCTTTAGTGCCGTGATGCCCGCTGCCGCCAGGACGGAGCTGAGCGCGGCGCGGCGTTTTTCTGCCTGCTGGGCAGTGGGTGGGACAGATTGGACCGCGGCAGGCATGAGGAACTCTAGCTTATCCCAGTCTGGTTCCGCGATAGAGGCCGGCGATACCGAAGGTATAGGGCGTCCAGGTGGTGTGGGTGTATCCGGCGGCTTCCATCTTGCGCAGCATCTCGGGCGGCTTGGGAAAGCGGCCTACGGATGCGGGAAGATAGGCGTAGGCGGATGCGCTACGGGAGATGGCGGCGCCGATCGCCGGTAGCACGCGACGGAAGTAGAAAGCGTAGAGCTTGCCGATCGGCCCGCCGGGCTGGTTGAAGTCGAGAATGCCGATCTGTCCCCCGGGCTTAAGCACGCGTGCGATCTCGCGCAGGCCGGCGTCGTAGTTGGCGAGGTTGCGGAAGCCGAAGGCGGAGACGACGAGGTCAAAGGAATTATCGGGCATCGGCAGGGTGAGAGCATCGGCTTCGACGAAGCAGACGTTGTGCCCGCGATGCTTTTCGATACCGCGCGTAATCATCTCGTGCGAGAAGTCGACGGCCACCATCGGCTCGGCAGGCGAGGGGCGAAGCGAAAGCAGCGCGGAGGTCATATCGCCGGTACCGCAGCAGAGATCGAGGACGACGGCCTCAGGCTTTGCGAGGGTATCGCGGAAGGTGGTGGCGCAGCGGCGCCACCACCGGCGATCAATTCCGGCAGAGAGCACATGGTTGAGCAGGTCGTACTTCGGAGCGATGGAGTCAAACATCTGCTGTACGGCCGCGGCGGCCTGCTGCTCGGTCATGTTCTCCCCGGGTTGCGCTCCGGTTGCACTCATGCCCCGCGCTCCTGCATGAGTTTGAGCGTCTGCTCGGTGGCGTGCAGCATCTCCGCGTCGGTGACGTCGGTGACGATCTCGACCTTGCCGATGGAGACGGGCAGGATGAAGCGGCGCTTGCCGGAGCGGTTCTTCTTGTCGGAGCCGGTGAGGTCGACGATCTGCTGTGCCGGTGCGCGGAACTTCGGAATGGGACCGTAGGCAAGCACGGTATTGACGATGCGTATAGCGTCGGCCTCACCAAGCATGCCGCGTTCCACGGCGATCAGGGTGGCGGCGATCATGCCCCAGGCGATGGCCTGGCCATGCAGAAGCTGCTTGTACTTCGTAGCCGCTTCGATGGCGTGGCCCAGGGTATGGCCGAAGTTGAGGATCATGCGCAGGCCATTCTCGCGCTCGTCGATGCCGACGACCTCGGCCTTCATCTTTACGGAAGCGGTGACGACCTTTTCAAGAGCTTTGGGATCGCCTTTGAGAATGGCCTTCGATTCAGACTCCATGTAGCGGAAGAGGCGCGGCATGCGGATGACGCCAGCTTTGACGGACTCCTGCAGGCCGGCACGCAGCTCGGCGGGTGGCAGGGTCTTGAGGATGTCGATATCGATGAAGACGCCGAGCGGCTGATGGAAGCTGCCGACGAGGTTCTTGCCGGCGCGCAGATTGACGCCGGTCTTGCCGCCGACCGAGGAGTCCACCTGTGCGAGCAGCGTCGTGGGCACCTGGATGAACCGGATGCCGCGCATATAGATAGCCGCGAGGAAACCGGTGATGTCTCCGATCACACCGCCGCCGAGGGCGATGAGCACCGAGTCGCGGTCGGCCTTGTTCTCGGCGAGCTGCTCGAGAAGGCTTTCGACCGCGGCGAAGCGCTTGTGCGACTCGCCGGAGGGATGCAGCAGCACGACGGGCTTCGCGTCCTTGGGGAAGGAGGCGAGGAACTTGCGCCGCCACAGCTTCCAGATCTCAGGAGTCGTGACGACGAAGAGCCGGGTAGCCGGAGAACCGGTGAGTTTGGCGATGCGGCGGGAGAGCGTTGGCAGAAGGCCGCGGCCGATGACAACGTTGTAATTCGCTGTAGGCGTATTTACTGCGATAACTGGCACAGCTTTATGGTATCGCGATCAGAAGCGTACCCTGTGAGGGTGAGTGTCGCGGAACGTTTTGATTTTGTTGTGGTGGGCGCCGGAATCGCCGGGCTTCGGGCGGCGATGACGCTGGCAAAGGCCGGCAGCGTACTGGTGGTGACGAAGGAGAAGATGGCCGAGTCGAACACGGCCTATGCGCAGGGCGGCATCGCCGTGGCGATGGGCGGTGCGGAAGACGTCGCCGAGCATCTAGATGACACGGTGATGGCAGGCGATGGCCTGGTAAACCGCGAGTCCGCTCAAGTATTGGTGGAGCAAGGGCCGGCCCGCGTGGAAGAGCTGCTGGCATGGGGTACGGAGTTCGATCGCGAACAGGGCGAACTGATGCGGACTCGCGAAGGTGCGCACTCGCGATCGCGCATTCTGCATGCGCATGGTGACGCCACCGGTTGGGAGATCGCCCGTTCGCTGCTGCGAATGGTGACAGCCAATTCACGCATTGAAGTGCGCGAGTTTGTCACGACGATCGATCTATTGCGCGCGGATACGGGTCGCATCTGCGGTGTGGTGCTGGAAGATGCGCAAGGTGAGTCGCGTGCAGTGGAGGCGTGTGCGGTGCTGCTCGCCTCCGGTGGTGCTGGACAGGTCTACAGCGATACGACGAACCCTGCGGTGGCGACGGGCGATGGCATTGCTATGGCGTGGCGCGCGGGTGCGGCGGTCAGCGATATGGAGTTTTATCAGTTCCACCCTACGGCGTTTTCGCAGGTCGGTGCACCGCGCTTTTTGTTGTCAGAGGCGCTGCGCGGTGAGGGAGCCTATCTCCGCAATACGGTGGGTGAGCGTTTCATGTCGCGGTATCACAAGCTGGCAGAGCTTGCGCCGCGTGATGTAGTGGCGCGCGCGATTACGCATGAGGGCATGACCGGTGAGGTCTATCTCGACATGCGTCACGTACAGAAGGACCTGAAGGCGCGTTTTCCGGGCATATCAACATTTCTAGGTAGGTATGGATTTGAGCTGGGACGGGATCTGATTCCCGTACGACCGGCGGCACACTACCTGATGGGTGGTGTGCGTACGGATGCCCACGGGCGAACATCGCTGCCGGGCCTGTATGCGGCGGGTGAGTGTGCGTGCACTGGCGTGCATGGTGCGACCCG
>JABFXN010000317.1 GCA_013361705.1 Acidobacteriaceae bacterium | reverse complement strand
AATTCGGTCCGACGCGGATAGAGTACCGCCGTCGAGAAGGTTATCGGCGACAATCTCGTAGTCGTTCCAGGAAGTGTGTGTGAACGCTCCGCGTCCGTTACAGTCTCCCATTGCCCATACGGTCGGACTGGCGGTGCGGAGATGGTCATCGGTGACCACGAATCCGTGAGCGTCTGTCTGCACGCCGGCTGCCTGCAGATTCAGATCGTCCGTATTGGGCTTGCGGCCTGTGGCCAGCAGGACGTGGGATGCTTCCACCTCCGGCTCTCCATGCTCACAATCGAGTGACACCATGATGCCGCGCTCGCTCTTGTGCAACTGAATGCAGTTGGCATGTGTCCGGAATCGGACCCCCTCCGCCTCCATAATGGCCTGAAGCTCGGAGCTCGCATCTTCATCCTGCCGGGAGATGATGCGCGGATTCCGTTCCACAACCGTCACCTCGCTGCCGAAGCGACGGAACATCTGTGCAAACTCCAGGCCGATGAAGCTGCCGCCGACGACCGCCAGGTGCTTGGGCAGTTCGCGTAGCTGCAGGATCGTCGTGCTGGTCAGCGCGGGCACGCCTTCATGGCCCTCCACGGTTGACATCGGCCGTGCGCCCACGTTCAGAAAGATGCGGGCGCCTTCCAGGAGCCGGTCCCCTACACGGACACTGGTTGGCGATTCAAAGACCGCCTGCCCCTGGATCAGGGTGCAGCGTTCCATGCCGCCGATCCAGGAGAGAAGTCCCTTGCGCGAGGCTTCGACGATGCCGTTTTTCCTGGCCATTACGGCTTCGAGATCGACCCGCACCGTCCCATCCAGCCTGACGCCATAGTCGTTTCCGCGGCGGGCGACATGGGCCGCGTATGCCGAGGCCACCATGGCCTTGGTAGGCGTGCAGCCCACATTCACGCAGGTTCCGCCTACAAGCTTGCGCTCGATCAGCGCCACGGTCTGTCCCGCGGCATTCAGGCGTGCTGCGAGAGGCGGGCCAGCCTGGCCGGCCCCGATGATAATGGCGTCGTAGCGTTCGGTCATGCAGCCCCCCGGATTGCGGTAACCACCAGCGCGATGGCGAGAGCGTCTTCGAGCAGCGCCGCACCGATCGCGGACTTTGTCACGCCGGTAAGCTTTGCCCGCAGCCATGCGCCGCCATAGGTCCCGGCAACAGCTCCAAGGATACCGAGAATCACGCCATAAGCGAGCACGCTGTGTGCCGCACCAGCGGTTCCGCCGGCCAGGGCGCCCATCACGATACGGGCAATGAACTGCGGCGGTACCTTGCGGCTCGGCGTCTTTGGCAGCTTATCGTTAATCAGCTCGCCGATGGCCAGCACCGTGAAAATCAGTACCGTCCACTTCGATCCCATGAAGGCGAGTGAAGTCCCGGTTACAGTAAGCAACCCCAGATGTGCCGCCCAGCTTACGCCCGCCGGGGACGTTAGAGCGCGCAGGCCAGCGACAAAGCCAAATAGAAATAAGACGACGATCAGCATCGGCACACCCTCCAGATTTCGTTCAATTCAGGATGAGAGACAGGAGCCCAGCGCCTTCCAAGCTACTCGCACAGGAGGTTCCGGGAAAGCCCCCTTAGGAAAGGGACGAATTCCACACTTTGGAGTCGACGAAAGTAAACGCCACAAATAACCACGGTATGCTTGAAGAGCATCCATTTATTTCTGGGCTGTTCAAACGAAGCGTACAGCTCTATTTCATTGTCTGCAGCTTGGTCTCGCCCGCCGGGGATACGGCTGCCCAGCATGGCCACGCATTCCAGATTTCACGTTTCAGAGACATGTCGCATTCGCTCCACTCTCTTCCGAAAGCTTCCGCTGCTTTGGTCCTTGGTCACCCCGGCCATGAACTTCGGGTCTATGGATGGACTCATTCCGTCCGTCCTCTCACCTTTGTCATCACCGATGGCTCGGGAACCTCTGGAATAAGCCGCCTGAACGCTACGACCGAAATCCTTGAGAAGCTGGGTGCTTCGATTGGAACGGTCTACGGAAGGTTCACGGACCGGGCCATCTACGAAACGATGCTCGCTCGTTCGCTGGATCCGCTATGCGAGGTCGTTGAATCGATTGCAGCCGCATTAATCGATGCAGAGATTGAGATGGTGGTGAGTGACGCCAGCGAGGGGTACAACCCCACGCACGATATCTGCTTCGAGCTGACACAAGCCGCCGTGGAGCTGGTGCGTAAACGTACCCATCGAACGATCCATCGCTATTCGTTTTGTCTTACGGAGTGGGAGGGCTGCGTGCCTTCGCAGACGGCAGAAGATGCAATTCACCTGGAGTTGGACGATGCCTGTCTTTACAACAAAATCGAGGCGGCCCGTTCTTACATCGAACTACGGGATGAAGTCGATCGAGCACTTGCGTGCAAAGGGATCGAGTACTTCCGCAAAGAGACACTCATACCTTCGGCAGGCTGGACAACCGCCCTGGAGAACTATAAGCCCGGTTATGAACAACGGGGAGAACAGCGTGTGGCAAACGGCAGATATACAAAGGTTCTGCGATACAAAGACCATCTGCTCCCAATCTTCCGCGCCATTCGCCACTATGTCGATCAGAACTGAACATTCAGGGAGTTGAAGCCCGCCCGGTGAAGATTCTTATCACCAATACCATCTTCGAGACATACACCGGCACAGAGGTTGTGGTTCGGGACCTCGCCCATGCCTTTGCACGTGCGGGACACACGCCGATCGTCTTTGCCGGGAAGCTCGGGGCCATTGCGGAGGAACTGCGCGCACACGGGATCCAGGTGACCGATAACCTGGCGCAGATCGATGGCGCTCCGGACATCATTCACGGGCATCATCATCAACAGTTGATGGAAGCCCTGCTTTATTTCCCTGAGACACCTGCCATCTACTTGAGCCATGACGGCAGCAGTATGGTCGATGAACCGATCTATTTCCCCCGGATACTCCGCTATTTCGCCGTGGACGATCGCTGCCGTAACAGGATTCTGCAGACAGTAGGCTCCGCCGCAGGCGAAGTTCCGCTAATGCCGAATGCAGTAGACCTCGATCGTTTTCTCCTGCGTCCTCCCCTGCCTGCAAAGCCACGCCGCGCATTGCTTTTCAGCAACTATGCCCGCAACGACACTTATTTGCCAGAGGTACGAAAAGCATGCGACCGCGCCGGCATCTCTCTGGATGTGATGGGCGCGGGAACCGGAACCGCGAGCAGTGCCCCCGAAAAAGAGCTTCCCGGCTACGACCTTGTCTTCGCCAAGGCACGCTGCGCATTGGAAGCTATGGCAACAGGCTGCGCCGTGATTCTGTGCGATTTTGCGGGGTCCGGACCATACGTAACGTCCGCAGCCTTCGAAGAGATGCGACGTAAGAACTTCGGACGTGCCCTGCTCACACAGCCCCTCAAAGCAGATGTCCTACTGCGAGAGATTCAGAGATACGATGCCGCCGACGCGGCGGCAGTAAGCCAAAGGTTGCGTCTGAAAGCCGGCCTGGAAGAGGCCGCGGGGCAGTGGCTCGCGATCTATAGCACCGTCCTGCAGGATTTCGACGGTCAGGCCATCGATCGCGACGGCGAGGGCCGTGCCGCCTCTGCTTACATTAAGAAGTGGCATACTTTTCAGCGAAGAGAGTGGGAAAAGGATCAGGTCGCCAGACTGAAGCAGATCCCCCTGATCGGAAACCTGGTTTACCGAGTTATACATCGATGGTTATGGCGACTTAGCAGCGAAGGCAAGTTCTAGAGCATTTCCCCTGTTGCTGGGTATCCCGGAAGGGCGTGCGGACGGCGTTTTCATTGCAGAAAATGCCCATAGATGCGGAAACCCTACCTGTACACCTACAGGGAAAATGCTCTAACAGAAAACAAGAAAGGCGAGTCCCCGGCAGGAACTCGCCTTTTCCTCGAACAACAATCACTGAACGTTGATGGGAGCCACACTACTGCAAAGCGGATAGGTTCCGCCAACGTTGTTTGCTTTCCGGTTTGTGCCCGTCGAAGCCACGAAGCCACTCACGGTTCCATAGGGTCCGCTCAGGCCGCAGGAGACGCCGGTCTTGTTGTCATAGAGCGAGTTGTCGTGAATACGGATCGTTCCCATTGTCGCCACAATC
>JABFXN010000193.1 GCA_013361705.1 Acidobacteriaceae bacterium | reverse complement strand
GGAGAAATCTCATTCTACGTGGACCAGCCCAGGGGGAACAGGTCACCTGCAGCGCTCCAGTCGGACCCGTCTGCCTCTCTCTCAAAACGAGTACAGTTTCGCACCAGGCATCGAATCAGTCTGCTCCGATAGGCGCCGACCTCCTCATGGCCGGAAATCGCGCGCTCCAATCGCCGGACCCATAATGGCGAGATACTCCCGCCGTTTGGACGCTTTGTTGGCGCAAATCATCCGAACCTGAAGATTCACCACAGGACCCTGATATACTTTCTGCGATTAAGTTCGAGACCGGAACAAAGGAGAATCGCGATGTCAGACGTGGGTCGGCGTTCTTTCCTGCAGGCGGCGGGTTCAGTCGGGCTGATCTCGGCCTTGCGCGGGCACGCAAACGCGCAAATTGCACATGAGACCGTGTCGCCTGCCGCTCAAAAAGCACCTGAGCACTCCATCAACTTCGCTGTCATCGGGCTAGATCATTACCACATCATGGGCATGACCGCCGCTGTGCAGCGCGGCGGAGGCAAGCTCGTTTCTGTCTACGCGACCAGCGACAAGGCACTGGCAGACTTTCGCGCACGATTTGGCGACGTGAAACTGGCACGCAGCGAAGACGAGATCCTGAACGACCCCTCCATCCAGCTAGTCGCAGCGGCACCGATTCCCGACCAGCGAGCGCCCCTCGGAATCCGTGTCATGCACCACGGAAAGGATTATCTGAGTGACAAGCCTGCCATCACCACCCTGGAGCAGTTGGCCGACGTGCGCAAAGCCATCCAGGAAACGGGACAAATTTTCGCCATTATGTATTCTGAGCGCCTCGAAGTGAAGGCCGCCGTGAAGGCAGGCGAACTGGTTCAAGCCGGTGCGATCGGCCGTGTTGTTCAGACCGTCAATCTGGCTCCTCACAAGGTCAATGATATTAGCCGCCCCGACTGGTTTTGGGATCCTGTGCGCTACGGAGGCATCTTGTGTGACATTGGCTCGCATCAGGCCGATCAGTTCGTGTACTACACGGGTTCGAAGACGGCGCAAGTGACGGCCTCTCAAATCGCAAACTTCAACCATCCGCAGCACCCAGCGTTCCAGGATTTCGGCGACATGATGCTCCATGGAGAGGGAGGTGCCGGCTATGTGCGCGTGGATTGGTTCACTCCGGACGGGCTCGGAACTTGGGGTGATGGCCGGCTCTTCATCTTAGGAACGGATGGCTACATCGAGCTTCGGAAGTACGTCGATATTGCAGGACGCCACGGCGGGAATCACCTGTTCATCGTGGATAGCAAGTCGGCGCGTTACATGGATTGCAATAATGTCGTTCTGCCGTTTGGGCCACAGTTCGTTACTGATATTGTGAACCGAACCCACAACGCGCAGGATCAGGAACAAGCACTGCTCGCGGCGGAATTGGTGCTCACTGCACAAAAAAATGCAATCCGCTTGCGATTCGCATCGTAAGTCAAAAACGAGGGGAGGGAAAACATGATCGGAAACAGCGGTATCAGCCGGCGATCAGTTTTGAAAGCAGCGGCAGTGGGCTTCCCTGCCTTGATTCCCGCGCGAGTGCTGGGTCAGTTCGCGCCCGCCAAGCAGATAAACATAGGCGCTATTGGCGTGGGCCGCATCTCACGCGGACATGATCTTCCCGGTATTTGGAAGTACGACGGCGCCCGCATCGTTGCCGTCTGCGATCTCGACGCGAATCGTGTCGAAGCCGGCAAAGCACTCGTCAACGGGTACTATTCGAAGAAGACCGGGAAAGCGTATCAGGGCGTCACCGGGTATCACAACTACAAAGAAATGCTTGCTAACAAAGACATCGATGCTGTCGTGATCTCGACGCCGGACCACCAGCACGCGATTATCGCCGTAGATGCCGTACGTGCGGGCAAAGATGTCTACCTGCAGAAGCCGGCATCGCTGACTATCGGAGAGGGACGCTATTTGAGTGATGCAGTCCAGGCTTCGGGACGCATTCTGCAAATCGGCTCTCAACAGCGATCCTGGAAGCAGTTTCACCGTGCTTGCGAGCTGGTTCGCAACGGCCGCATCGGTGAGATCCGCCACGTCGAAATCGGTCTACCTGGAGATCCTTCCGGCGGCAACACGCAGGAGATGCCGGTTCCCCCAAATCTGAACTATGATGCCTGGCTCGGTTCGACTCCCCTCGCGTACTACACCGAAGATCGCGTTCATCCTCAGGTTGGATTCGGCCGCCCCGGTTGGCTGCGCTGTGAACAGTTCGGCGCCGGCATGATTACCGGCTGGGGCGCCCACCACGTCGACACCGCTCATTGGGGCATGAACACCGAGTACACAGGTCCCGTCGAGATCTGGGGTTCTGCCGAATTCCCAATGCAGGGATTGTGGAATGTGCACGGCAAGTTCCACACGCATGGCGTCTATGCGAACGGAGTCACTATGGACATCTCCGGCGATTATCCGAACGGGATCAAATTCTACGGCAGCGACGGCTGGATTTTCGTCACGCGTGACACTGAGGTGACCGCTAGTGATCCCAGCACCGGTCAAAAACTCCCGCCACTGCTTTCTAGCGACCCCCGCATTCTGGATAGTCAAATCGGCCCGGATGGAATCCATCTGTATGAGAGCGACGATCAACACGGCAACTGGCTGGAGTGCATCCGCACACGGCAGCAGCCCATCGCACCCGTTGAAATAGGACATCGCGCCTGCTCCACATGCCTGCTTCACCACATCGCGATGAAACTGAACCGCAAGCTGTACTGGGACCCGGTTAAGGAACGATTCCACAACGATGACGAGGCAAACTCGATGCTCCACAGACCTCAACGCGCTCCGTATTGCTTCAGCTAATGCCATCTGATGCGACACCCCGGACGATGAAACACGTTAGTTTCGTTCAGCCCGCTGTCGCGTCCAGTGAAACGGCACGCCAGATCAACCGCAGCATCGTCCTGAATTTCATTCGCAAACAGCAGCCCGTCTCCAGAGCCGAGGTTTCGCGGCTCTCCGGCCTTCAACGCAACACGGTTTCTCTCATTGTGGAGCAGCTGATTGCGGAGCAATGGGTTGTCGAAGGTGCGGTTGGGCGTTTGCCGCGCGGACGCAGGCCCACTTTTCTAGAACTGGATGGCCGGCGTTGCGCGATATGCGTCGACCTCCGTCCTACGCGCGTCCAACTCGGTGTGGGCCATTTGAATGGCGCCTTTGCCCTCTCGGACCAGTTCACGACTCCCGATAACCCCGATCGGGCTACAGCGGAGCTTGTGAAGCGCATACGCGCGTTGATCCGCTCCCATCCCGAATTGACGTATGAGGGCATCGGTATTACTGTTCCAGGTCGAGTTGATCTTCAAACGCAGCGCTTGGCATTCGCTCCCAATCTCGGCTGGCCGCCGACCGACCTGAAGACACCGCTTGAACGAGCAACGGGGCTAACCGTTGAGCTGGAAAACGCTGCCAACGCCTGTGCGCTTGCCGAACTCTGGTTCCATCCCTCGGATCACCCCCCGGACATCATTGCCCTGACTGTCTCCGAAGGAATTGGCGCCGGCATCGTTTCACAAGGTCAGCTCATCACCGGAAGAAGCGGCATGGCTGGTGAATTCGGACACGTTAGCCTCGACCCGGCCGGTCTGCAGTGCCACTGCGGGAACCGCGGATGCTGGGAAACCCTTGCCTCGGAGCGTGCGGGTCTGCGCTATTACCTGCAATCCGCACGTCGGGCATCCGTAAACATCGAATTTAGCGATCTCCTTCAAATGGCGGAGTCCGGCGACGTGATAGCGCAACGGGCCCTGAACAGGATGGCCCTCGAACTCGCTCGCGGCACCCGCATGATGGTGGCGGCCATCGCACCTCAAGTCATCGTCTTCGTCGGAGAGTTCACAGCCGCATGGAGCCGCTTCCGGCCGGTTATCGAGGCAGAGATCCAATCCCAGAGCGTCGGTGCTCCCCCTTCCATTGTTGCCGGTCGCGACGGAGGCACGGCCCGGGTGAGAGGTACTGTAGCGCTTGTCTTTCATAAGCACTTCAGCGCCGGACCACCTACCAGGTACTGCCGGTAACTTCCTCTTGACAGGCAGCCCGTTGTTCACAAATAGTTCATGTCACG
>JABFXN010000083.1 GCA_013361705.1 Acidobacteriaceae bacterium | reverse complement strand
TTCTGCCGAAAGAGTCTTTCCGGCAGAAGCTGGACAGGGCTGGATGCCAGCATGCGCCAAATCCTAACAATCCCGCTGCGGACATCCCTGCCTGCGCTCAAGTAAGATCAAACAATAGTTTCTTCGAGTTTTCAGACCCTTGATCGCCTATCTCAACCTGATTGCGAGCCTTCTTCTGGCCCCCAAGGGCCTCGGCCACTACGTCCGGTCTCACTACCTGGACAACACCTTTCGTCAGTACGGCACCCTTTATCGCTGGAACGCCTTCGATACCTGGCTCCTGGTGCCCTACTTCATCGTCATGGTGATCCTGGCCTTCTATGGCATCCACCGTTATCAGCTCGTTTACCTCTATTACAAGCACCGCAAGAACGCTGCTAAATCGAGCGAGCCCCCATCGCGGTTCCCCGAGGACGAACTCCCATTCGTCACCATCCAGCTTCCCACCTTCAATGAGCAGTACGTCATTGACCGGCTGATCGACGCCTGCTGCAAGCTGGATTACCCTCGGGATCGCTTCGAGATCCAGCTTCTGGACGACTCCACCGACGAGACCAAAGAGGTCGCCGAGCAGATCGTCCGCCGTTACGCCGAGGGGTTCCCGGGCATGCCGCCGCAGCCCATCAGCTTCCATCACCGCGAGAATCGCTATGGCTACAAGGCCGGGGCGCTTGATGCCGGCCTGAAGAACGCCAAGGGCGAACTAATCGCCATCTTCGACGCCGACTTCGTTCCTCCCAGCGACTGGCTGACAAAGGTGATCCACCACTTCGCCGAACCCAATGTCGGCATGGTGCAGACCCGCTGGACCCACTTGAACCGCAACTACAGCTTCCTCACCCAGGTGGAAGCCATTCTGCTCGACGGTCACTTTGTTCTGGAGCACGGCGGCCGCCATCGCGCCAACGTCTTCTTCAACTTCAACGGCACCGCCGGCATGTGGCGCCGTACTGCCATCGACGAGGCGGGCGGCTGGCAGCACGACACACTTACGGAAGACACCGACCTCAGCTACCGCGCCCAGTTGAAGGGCTGGCACTTCAAGTACCTGCAGGATGTTGAGTGCCCCGCCGAGCTCCCCATTGAGATGACTGCCTTCAAGACCCAGCAGGCACGCTGGGCCAAAGGCCTCATCCAGACCGGCAAGAAGATTCTTCCGCGCGTTCTCAAGTCAGACGCGCCCTTCCACACCAAGCTGGAAGCCTGGTATCACCTGACGGCCAATATCAGCTATCCGCTGATGATCATCCTGTCCACGCTGCTGATGCCCGCAATGATCATCCGTAGCTGGCAAGGCTATATTCAGATGCTGCTCATCGACTTCCCTCTGTTCATGGCCAGCACCTTCTCGATCTCCAGCTTCTATCTCGTCAGCCAGAAGGAACTCTTCCCCAAGACCTGGTACCGCACCTTCCTTTATCTGCCCTTCCTTATGGCGCTTGGCGTCGGCCTCACCATTACCAACACCAAGGCAGTGATGGAAGCGCTCTTCGGCATGAAGTCGGCCTTTGCCCGCACCCCGAAGTACCGCGTCCAGAAGAAGGGCGAGAAGAATAAGGCACAGAAGTACCGCAAGCGCCTCGGCATTATTCCGTGGATCGAGCTAGCGCTCGGATGCTACTTCGCCTGCACCGTCTGGTACGCCGTTGAAAGCGAAAACTACTTCACCGTACCCTTCCTCCTGCTCTTCGTTCTGGGTTACTGGTACACGGGTCTGCTCAGCCTGCTTCAAGGACGTTTCGACAGGCTGGCAGCCGGCAGCGGCTCAGAGATCCACGAAAAGCCGTATCCAGTGGGTATTTAGCAGAATTTCGCTCCATCGCTGTTTTCACGCACGTTGCTCTACCACCTCGCTCACTGACGCTTCAATCTTCATGGATTGCCTATGAGACCTATGCGTAAGCTGCATCTTGCTGCCCTGTTCCTTCTGCTTGCCGCCACCGTCGCTCACGCGCTGGACTCCGTTCCTCAGTCCGAGTATCGCCAGCGCCGCATCGCTCTCGCCGAGAAGCTGAAGGGCGGCGCCGCTCTGCTCTTCGCCGCCGAAGAACCGCAACTGGACTTCATGCCCTACCGGCAGGATGAGGACTTCTACTACCTTTCCGGCTGGAACGAGCCCGGTGCAGCCCTCCTCATCATCAGTGCGGGGCCGGGTTCCGTCGACCGGCTCGGAACGCAGATTCCCGAGCACAGCTATCGCGAAGTTCTCTTTCTGCCTGCCCGCAACCTGGTGACAGAGAAGTACACCGGCATCAAGATGGACGCTGCGACCAAGGATGTCACCGAAAAGACCGGCTTCGCGGAGGTCATGTCCATGTCCTCGCTGCCCCAGGTCCTGGGTAGTTTTCTCGCTGAAGATCGCCGCCGTGCCTCCAGTCTGTTCACCCAGACCGATATGCCTTCCGCCCATGCTGCCGTGGAGTTCACAGGGACTACGCTCGGCAACTCGGGACTTTCGGCAAAAGAGGTACGTCCGCTGCTTATTCCGCAGCGCATGGTCAAGTCTGATGCCGAGATCGATCTGCTGCGCAAAGCTGCCGCAGCTTCTGCCGCGGCGCAAAAAGCCGGCATGAAAGCTATTAAACCCGGTGTGCGCGAACGCACGATTGCCGGCCTGGAGCTTGCGAAGATGCTGGAGAGCGGATGCGAACGCCCTTCCTATGCTCCCATCGTCGGCAGCGGCATCAACTCCACGACGCTGCACTACTCCTCCAATGAAGCCACAATGGAGAAGGGCGATGTCGTTGTTATCGACGCCGCATGTGAATACTCGATGTACGCCTCCGATATCACCCGCACCATGCCCATTGGAGGTAAGTTCACGCCACGGCAGCGCGAGCTTTATGAGATTGTGCTGGGAGCCCACCGCGCTGCGGCCGCAGCCTTCGTCGCCGGCAAGATGCGTCTTGGCAACGTCAATCAGCGCGGCCCTGAAGTCACCGACACCCTCGACAAGATCGCCTACGACTACATCAACACCCATGGCAAAGATCTACACGGCGAACCTCTCGGCAAGTACTTCCTGCATGGACTGGGCCATCACGTCGGCATCAACGTACATGATCCCTATGACCCTGCCAAACCGCTCGAGAAGGGAAATGTTTTTACCATCGAACCGGGTATCTATATCCCCGAAGAAAAGATCGGTATTCGCATTGAAGACACCTACTACGTCGATGCAGACGGCAAACTGGTAAATCTCATTACGAACCTCCCCGTCGAACCAAACAGCGTAGAAGCAGGAATGCGATAGGATCGAAAACGATGACCAAGTCCATACTTTTCATGGCTGTTGCGGTACTGGCTGGATACTTTGCCGTTATTCTCGCCTATCTCGTCGTGACGTTCGTCATCACGTCGGTGATGCCGACCTTCGTGATGCAGAAAGGCCGTTTCACCAGCGCCTATACGACATTACATGCGCTGCTCTGGGCGGTATGCGGCTTCGCTGGAGGATATGTCGCCACCGTCATGGCTCCCGTCAACAAGAGCTACCAGACCTTTCTGCCCGCGGGAATTCTGCTTCTAACGGTCAGCTACGTCGTCTTCACCAACACAGGACAAATGAATCGTTCGAAGGTCGGTCAGACCTTGCTTGCAGCCCTCGGCATCGCCGGCGGCACTGCTCTCTGCCTGGCCCTCTAGGTTGGAGCAGCGAATCACACGCTCTTGTCCTGTTCGCTTACACACGCTACAAATCTCACTTAAAACCAAAAGCCGTGAGCGAAAGCTCACGGCTTTCATGCAACCGGCAATACTTTACCAGCGCAAGCCAAACGTTACCGGAATATAGCTCGTACGGTAGTTGTTCGGGGTGTAGTAGATGTTGTTATTTGGCTGATTGTCGACCCACGTATAACGCGCTTCGGCAAACAGCTTCTGGCTGTTGTAGTGAGACAGCTTGTGCGTAAAGCCCAGACCGATATTTACACCGCCAGCGTTATTCGAGTAGTGATCGAAGGTCTGGTTGGATTGAACTGGGTAGCAACCGTAGAAATAGTCGCAGTAATAGCCGACCTGAGGCAAGGTAAAGTTCGTAACCTTCCGGTAGAAACCGCCACCGCCCGTAACATAAGCACTGGAAGAGTCATTCTGCATGAAGGTAAGAATCGGGTTCAGCGTAATCGACCAGAGATGCGTATTGCCATCCAGACCGCTGGCATCGAATCCGATCGCCGAATAATCCGAGATCATCTTCCGCAGGATGTAGCTCGGGATATTCATCCGGTCATAGTCGTACTGCAGCAGCACACCGAAGTACTTGTTGAAGTTCACTCCGCCGCCCACAGCAATCTTCCAGCCCAACGTCTGATAGTTGCTTGTGGAACCGACAGGCGAAACGAAACCTCCGCCCACCATAAAGGTGTACCGGTTCGATCCGTCAGGATTATGATTCCGGTCGTTATAGCGCGGACGGCCGTACTGGCGGCGCGGTGGTGGCTGCATCTCGCTGGAGAAGTTCATCTCCGGTTCTACCGAAGCAACGACCGACGAACTGTAAGACGCTGACGGCGTCGTGTCGTGCAGGTATTCATTGAGCGAAGGGAGAGTCGGAGTAAGATCCAGCTTCGGTTCGCTCGCACTTTGCGCCTTTGCAACCAATGAACCAGCCGCCAAGGCAAATAAACCTATGATCCGCGCCATGCGCCGGCCGGTAAACTCAGTGCTCATCAGCATGTACATACGCTCCTTGTTCAAAAAGGACGGGGGTACCGCCCTCAGCCTGTTCAGACACCGGTTTTTCCCGGTTGTTGTGTAGGACGCTCTTTGACGACAAATGGATTCGTTGCAAAGGAAAGCGGGCCCTGTGTCATTAACACAGGACCCGCTTCTTCCTAATGACTAGTGGATGTCGAACTGTTCCGGATGAAGGCTCGGATCGCTCTTCACCAGGATGGTCTTGCCCGTCAGCTCTTCCATCTCATGCAGCCAGCTTGCATTATTGCTCTTCAACTGCTTGACGACCTCCGGATGCACACGCAACATGATGTCGCCCTTCTCGATATGGCGATACATCTTGCGCATCTCGATGTAGATCTCGTTCGCGACCGTGACCGGTGACTTCACCATGCCCGTGCCGGTGCAGATGGAGCACTGCGTGCTCAGAGTGCGCTCCAGCGACTGCTTCACACGCTTACGGGTGATTGCCACCAGGCCAAAATCATTGAACTGTAGCACCTTGGAAGGAGCACGATCGTTCTTCAACTCCTCTTCGAGCGCGGTCAGCACCTTCTGCCGGTTCTTACGCTCATCCATGTCGATAAAGTCGATCACGATGATGCCGCCAAGATCGCGCAGGCGGATCTGCCGCACGATCTCCGGAATCGCATCGAGGTTCGTCTTCACGATGGTGTCTTCCAGGCGGGCCGTCTTACCAACGTACTTGCCGGTGTTGATATCGATGGCCACCAAAGCCTCGGTCTGGTTGATCACGATCGATCCGCCGGACTTCAGCCATACCTTCGAACGCAGCGCCTTGTTGATCTCCTCCGAGATACCGAACTGCTCAAACAGCGGGGTCTCCTTGCTGTAGAGCTTCACCCGGCGAATCAGCGAAGGCTCGAAGCGCTGCAGGAAGCGCAACACACGCTCGTACTCGGTCTCGTTATCAACCCAGATATGGGAGAAGTTATCCGTCACCTGGTCACGCAAAATGCGCTCTACCAGGTTCAGGTCGTGATAGATCAGTGCAGGCGACTTCGAAGAATCCGACCGTCCCTTGATGTCGTTCCAGAGGTTGATAAGGAAGCGGAGATCGCTACGCAGCTCCTGCTCACTGGCGCCGTCCGCAGCCGTACGCACGATAAACCCGCCGGTCGCCTCGGCCTTTTCGCTCAGTAGTACCTGCTTGAGGCGGCGGCGCTCATCGTCACTCGAGATCTTGCGGGAAACACCCACATGGTTGACCGTGGGCATAAAGACCAGGAAGCGGCCGGGAAGAGCGATGTGTGAGGTGATGCGCGCACCCTTCTTCGCAATCGGCTCCTTGGCAATCTGCACCAGGATCTCCTGTCCCGGCTTCAGCAGGTCGCTGATCGCAGGCAGGTTGGTGGTCTGCATCGACGCCCGGCTTGGGCCACGCCCGCCGCGCCCACGATCCCGGCCACGGTCACGGTCTCGTCCGGGGCGTCCACGACGGTCGCGCCGTCCTCCACGCTCACGGCGAGGCTGTGCTTCACCTTCAGCCACTACCTCTTCTGTCTCTTCCTCCGGGGAACCCTCATCCTCAGACGTCTCTTCGAACTCGCCTTCTATCAGAGGCTCATCCTGCTCCTCTTCCCCTTCTTCTTCCTCAGTCTGTGTTGCTTCGTCGATGGACATATCGCGGAGCATCGTCCCCAGATCCGCGGCGCCTTCCAGCGTCTCCTCTTCCAGGTCGTCCTCGAGATATTCCTCGTCGGCCGTATGCATTGCCAGAGGCTCGAACTCGTACTCGTCTTCGTCGATCAGTTCTTCCTCGAACTCGCCCTCATGCAGTGCCTCGACGACAGACGACTCGACCGTAGCTGCTTCCACCGGTGTTACCGGATGCTCGGCTTCCGCCAGAGTCACCGACTGCACGGCAGCCTCATGCTCGATAGGAGAGGATGGAACCTCCGGCGTCTCCACTTCGGAGATCATCTCGCCGGTCGGCTGCAGCGTGGTAAAGGCATGCTCAACCGCGGAATTCTCCTCCGCCGCAGCCTCCTCAACCATCACCTCTTCTTCAAACTCCGGC
Source organism: Acidobacteriaceae bacterium (assembly GCA_013361705.1). Classification (GTDB taxonomy): domain Bacteria; phylum Acidobacteriota; class Terriglobia; order Terriglobales; family Acidobacteriaceae; genus Terriglobus. The sequence goes on along the minus strand of JABFXN010000083.1, from coordinate 30,979 downwards.
TCCGCCTTCTGACGAAATTCGCTCTGGCCGGGATCCACACGAAACGACACGGAACCCTCGGTGGGCTCATACTCCGCAGGCGTTACCGGCTCCTCAGGCTTCTGATCCACTGCTGCAGCTTCCTCAACCGGGCTGGCCTGGGCCACTTCCTGAGCCTCTGCGGCGGCGGCGGGAGCGAACTCCAAATCCGTCGACGTCCCCAGAACCTCGGCAGGCTGCTCGGCAACCACCGGGACCTCTTCAACGACCGAGGGAACCGGTACAACGGGAGCAGCGGCCTGCGGGGCACTGGCCTGCGGGGCACTACGGCGGCGGCTCAACGACTCCCCAGGAAGCGCAAATCCACCATCCCAGCCGGTCGTGTCGATCACCTCCACCAGCGTTGCGGGCTTCGCTACACCCGAGAGTACAGGGGCAGCCGACGCGGACTTCTCCTCGACTGCGGCAGCGGCTGGTTCCCCCCCGCGGCGATACTTCGAGAGCGATTCGCCGGGAAGGATAAACGGAGCTTCCAGATCGGCGGCTACTTCGGCTGTGGGCTCGGGCTGCGCTGCCGGATGCGCTTCGGGCTCAAACTCTACCGGATCGGACTCGTGCTCAGAGCGTGGCTCTCCACTGAGTGTCTGCGACTCTTCACGACGGCCACGGCCACGGCGGCGGCCACGACGTCCACGCCAGCGGCGGCTGCCACCTTCGCCCTGATCCTCGGCCGGACGCTCCTCGCCCTCTCCCCGGTCTGCGGACCCGGTAAACTCAACGGTCTCTTCCTCGCCGAAACCACCCTCAAGTACCAGGGTCTCACCGGTTGGAACAGCCTCCTGCCCGCCCTGCTGTTCACCACCGCGCTCTCCGCGGTCGCGCCCACGGCGTCCACGGCCACGACGGCGGCCTCCGCGCTCCCTTTGGTCTCCGGAACCGGCGCCATTCTCAACGGGCGTAGCGCTGCCTTCTGTGTCAAACTCCTCTGAATCCGGAGTCTCTTCCAGAAAATCGGTGATGTAGAGGAAGGCATCGCGCTCAAGCCCGATGTCGACAAAGGCCGACTGCATACCGGGTAAAACGCGGGTCACTTTGCCTTTGTAGATGGAGCCGGCGAGAGTGTATTCGTTCTCGCGCTCGTAGTAGATCTCCGAAAGCGCCTCGTTTTCCACGATGGCCAGCCGCGTTTCATGCGGCGTTGAGGAGATAAAAATTTCTTTCGACATATATCTGGTCTCTTTCTTCTAAGACCAGGCGAATCAATTACCTGCCGAACAGAAAAGGAGAAAAACCCGTGCTACACCCTCGCCCCGTGCGCGCCCCATCCTGGGGGCACCCCGAAGTGTGTTGAAACTGACATTGAGGGAATTACAACCGGGAAAACGCAGACGGATTTTGTGACCTGTGCTGCCTCGTTTGGAGGTGCGGCCGTTCGCGGTCCGTGTACGTTCATCGCTTCTTCTTCAATCCTGTCCAGCGGGCGGAATGGTCTTCGCCTGGCCGGAATCACATAAAAATCTTTGGTTCGTCGCCCGCGCTCACGTAGCGCCGCTAGGACGACTGTAGGCCGTCTGCCGGAGGTCTCACCTCGGGCAGGTCCTGCCCATAGTATGCACTATCCAGAGTGCCGCGTCTAAACCGGCCTTTAACCTTGCAGCGATTTCAGTTCACAAACCGCCGCATTCGCACGTTCATCACGATCCCCAGCGCCATGAAGGTGAATAGCACCGACGATCCGCCATAGCTCATCAGCGGCAGCGGAATTCCCGTCACCGGCATGAATCCGATCACCATGCCGATATTGACCGCCATCTGGAAGATGATGATCGCCACGATACCCATCACGATGAACGTACCTGGTGGATCCGGAGCCGTCTGGGCGTTCTGGATCAGGCGCATCAGGATCAGGAAGTAGAGCAGCAGTACTCCCAGGGCGCCCACAAACCCATGTTCTTCGCAAAAGGCGGCAAAGATGAAGTCGGTATAGGGAATAGGGAGGAAGTCCCCCTGCGTCTGCGTCCCCTTCGTCGCGCCTTTGCCCCAGACGCCTCCCGATCCGACAGCGATCAGAGACTGGCGGATCTGGTAGCCGGAGCCTTTCGGATCGTTGTCCGGATTGATGAAGTTGGTCAGGCGGGCTTTCTGGTAGGGCTTCAGCAGTTTTCCGGTCCTCCACACACCACCGACCAGCAGCAGAAATCCGAGGATAAGGATGGCCGCCTGCTTGAACCGGATGCCGCCCAGGAACAGACCGCAGATCAGGATCGGCGAGTAAGTGAGGGCCGTTCCCAGATCAGGCTGCTTCAGCACCATCAGCATGGGAATGCCCACCAGGAGGAAGGCCTTGCCGATGTCCTTCCACGTCAGATCTCGCCCGCCAAGGCTCCAGAAATACCGCGCCACGGCCACAACCAGCACCAGTTTGATCCATTCGCTCGGCTGAAAGTGAATGCCGCCGGGGAACTTGATCCATCGCTTCGCCCCCAGCACTCTGGTGCCCACAGCCGCCACACCGATAAGCGCAAGAATACTGGCGCCATAGGCCCAGGGAACAATCTCCAGCAACTGGTGGTAGTCGATCAGCGAGACGATAAACATCAGCACCAGGCCCACGGCGAGGTACTCGAGCTGCTTCTTCTCAAAGCCATGGAATTTTGTGTGCAGCGTCGCCGAATAGATCTCAAAGACTGAGATCACGCTCAGCAGCAACACGAAGCCGAGCAGAACCCAGTCAAAGTCACGGAACGAAGAAAAACGGCGCATGGATCAGGCAATTTCAGTGTAACGGGTATCTGACAGCATGAAGGCAATGAACAGCCTCCACACTAGTTCGTAACAGACTCTTCTTTCTTCGCGGCAGTCTCCAGCGGGGTGGCCGGTTTCGGAGTCTCGGCCACCTTGATCAGGTTTCCAGCCTTCTTCCGCTGCTTTTCGACAAAGGCGTTGACAACCCGCGCACCAAGCGGAGCGGCAGCTTCGGCACCCCAGCCGCCATGCTCCACCAGAACGGCCACCACGATATCAGGGTTGCGACGCGGTGCCATGCCGACAAACCATGCATTCGCGCGCGCATTGCCGGTACCCAGGCTGGTGGCTCCAGCACTGTGGTTTACAACCTGCGCGGTGCCGGTTTTTCCTGCAAAGTCGATCCCCTGAAGATGTACGGCGGCGGCGGTTCCGGTCACGGTGGTCTCCGCCATGGCGTCAGTGATGATCTGCCAGTTCTCCGGCTTGAGACTGATCTGCTTATTGCCGCTGCCGGGATAGGTATCCAGAATCGCCTGCTGATACTCCTGTGGAACCTGGCCGTCCAGGATGACGTGTGGGCGCTTGAGAGCTCCGCCTGAGGCAATGCCGCTCAACGCCCGCGCAAGCTGAATCGGCGACGCCTGCACGGCTCCCTGCCCGATGCCAACTGAGATCACCTCACCGGCATACCACTTGTCGTGAAAGTTCTTCAGCTTCCATGCCGTCGATGGCATGGTGCCTGTCGCCTCATCCGGAAGGTCGATGCCCGTCTTCTGGCTGATGCCGACCGAGGTGGCATACTTCGCAATCGTATCGATCTGCAGCCGCTCGGCCAGCGTGTAGTAGAAGGTATCGCAGCTCCACGGGATCGCGTGCTGAATATCGACACCACCGTGATGCTTATCGCAGGCAAAGAAGTGGCCGAAGAAGGTTCCACCGCCGGCACAGTTCACATGCATATCCTGGGCGACTCCCTCCTCAAGACCGGCATAGGACATGATGATCTTGAACGTAGACCCCGGCGCGAGCTGCGCCTGGATGGTCTTATTCATCATCGGGTGGTCGGGATCGTTCAGGATCTTGTTCCAGTAGTCCTTCGTCAGCCGTACTGCAAACTGATTCGGATCATAAGTGGGGCGGGAGACCATGGCGAGAATCTCGCCCGTATGAGGATCCATGGCGACCATGGCTCCAGTCTTGCCTTCCATCGCCTTCTCTGCCGTCATCTGCAGGTCCAGGTCGATGCTCAGCCTGAGATCCTTGCCGGGGACAGGATCCTCCTGGCCGAGCTGACCAACCTCGCGGCCACGGCTGTCGACCACCACATCTCGCGATCCATCCCTGCCGCGCAGCACCGCGTCGTAAGTCGCTTCCACACCGGACTTCCCGACTACGTCGCCGGCCTGATAGAAGGCGTACTTTTCCTTGTTCAGGTCGTTCTCGCTGATCTCACCCACATACCCGATCAGGTGCGCGGCAAAGCCTCCATTTGGATAGAGGCGGCGCTGCTCGTCCAGAGTCTCCAGTTCCGGCAGCTCATTCCGGTGCGCCTCAATAAACGCGACCTCATCTGGCGAGAGATCCTGCTTAAGCGGGATCGGCTGGTACTTCGGAGCAAACTGATAACGGCGCAGCACATATTGGATCTGGTCGACAGTCATGTGCAGGCCCTGGGCGATCATGGGCAGGTCGGCGTCCCAGTCGCGGGCTGGTTCACGCAGCAGGTAGCAGGAGATGGAGGCATAGTTGTCCACCAGCAGGCGGCCTTCGCGATCGAAGATCTTGCCCCGCGGCGCCATGATGGGAACCTTGCGGACGCGGTTTTGCTCGGCCAGGACGCGGTAGTTGTCCGCACTAACGACCTGCAGCCGCCACAACCCGGCGAGCAGCACCACCAGAAGCAGGGCAACGACATACTGCACCGAGTTCAGCTTCAGCGGGGAGACCTTCTCCTCGCGGGCTGTTAGCTTCTCGTCCTCTATCATCGCTTCCGCTCCAGATCTCTATCTCTTCCTACTATGCGCGCTGTTTCGCGTAGTCCAGAAGGAAAAACAGCGGGATCGCCACTACCGTATTCACTCCGGCACGCAACAACTCATGCAGCCAGCGCGTCTGCACATTCGCGTCCCGTAATAGCCACTGATAGATGCCCAGCAACATCAGGCTCTGCAAGAGGCAGAAGCTGAAGTTCATCACGACGCGCGTTGCCAGCGCATCCACATCCACCCGCAGGCTGATCGACGCCGCCACATATCCCACAACAGCCTTAACCATGCCGTTGATGCCGATCGGCTGGTTCAGCAGCAGGTCCTGCAACACGCCAACCAGAGCCCCCGTCATCACGCCCGAGATCGGGCTACGGCGCGCTACCGAGAAAAAGATCACTACCACCAGCGGGAGGTCCAGAATCATCAACCACGGCGCCAGCTTCGGCAGATACGCCCCGGCAAACACGGCAACCAGCGGCACCAGAAGGCTGATCGCAGGATGGAAGACGTGCTCATCCATCTCCCGTCGGGAGCTGTACATCCTACCCAGGGCGGTCATTAGTGCTGATCACCGCCTGCTTCTGTAGACGGAGCGGCGGCAGCATTGTCATGACGCGCACCCGGGGTCAGCGTTGCTGCCGACGGCGTAGCACCGGGACTGTACGTGTCCTGGCGGACAGCCGGCGTGGGCCGCGGCAGAGGAGCTTCCTTCGCATTCTTTGCCGCTTCTTCGGGAGTCTCGGGCTTCAACTGGGGTAGATGCTCTCCGCGCGCTCCGGTCTCCGGCTCATTCTCGGTGGCAGCTACCTGCTCCGGAGCGACCGCACCCTTCTCCATGACGACCAGGACTTCTTCAAGCCGCGCGAGATTCGCCGTGGGCTTCACCGTCACCAGTGCATAGTTGCGATCCTGGCCAATGCTTTCCACCACGCCCGCCTTCAGGCCACGGGGGAAGACCTGGTCGCCGCCGCTGGTCAGCACGGGTTCACCAGGCTTGATGCGGCTGTCGGGCAGCACATCCAGAATACGGAGCCGTCCATCGGTCGTACCGCGAAGCACGCCGCGGATTCGTGTGGTCTCCAGCACGACACCGGCGCCGGAGGTTGTATCGCTGATCAGCAGAACCTGCGCCGAGTGCTGAAAGACGTCACGCAGTTTGCCCACAATTCCATCCGGCGTAATTACCGCCATATCCGGCTTCAGCCCGTCTGCGATGCCCTTGTCGATATACAGCACGCGCGACTGTTCGCTTCCGCTGGTGCCGATCACCTGCGCCGCAACGGTCTTCGCGATGTACTGCTGCTTGAATTCGAGTAATGCCTGCAGCCGCTGCCCCTGGCGTGCATCCTCCGCCATGGCGGCCTGGTACAACCGCATGCGGTTTAGATCGTTCTTTAATTGCTCGTTTTGCCGGCGGACATCCCGCAAGTCGATGTAGTTGTGCCAGATCCCACGAATGCCCTGGCCGGTCGCACGGAACACACGCTCGAAGGGAGAGACCAGGGCCACGGCCCAGTACCGGAAGACACGGACGTGCTTCCCATCCTCACGCGAGCCATAGTCTGGCCGCCGCACCTGCACTGCCAGACCGATGGTGAACACCACCAGCACGGCAATCAGTACGAGAGCATTTCTATACCTGGCAAAGAATCCATCCATGACGTGAGATCCCAGCCCGAGGGGCCGTCCTCTTGAGCTCGACTAAAGCATTTTTCCTGCAGGTGTAGTGTAGGGCTTCTGCATCTATGGGCGTTTCCTCAATGAAAACGCCGCTGCACGCGCCCTCATGGGATACCCAGCAACAGGGAAAATCCTTCTAGTCGATAGAAATCTTACGCAGCAGCTTGAAGTCCGAGAGCATCTTTCCAGTGCCCAGAACCACGGACGCCAGCGGGTCGTCGGCGATCGAGACGGGCAGGCCCGTCTCCTCGCGGATCCGCTTGTCCAGGTTCTTGATCAATGCTCCACCACCGGTCAGCACGATACCGCGGTCGCTGATGTCGGCGGACAGCTCCGGCGGCGTACGTTCCAGCGCCACGCGGATAGCGTTCATGATCGTGGCGATCGATTCGCCCAGCGCTTCGCGAATCTCCGAATCATCGATCGAAATGGTCTTCGGAACGCCTTCGATCAGGTTGCGGCCCTTGATCTCCATCGTCAGGGGCTTGTCCAGCGGATATGCCGAGCCGATCTCCATCTTGATCTGCTCCGCGGTACGCTCGCCGATCAGCAGGTTGTACTTGCGCTTGAGGTAGTTCATCACCGACTCGTCCATCTGGTTGCCGGCCATGCGGACCGAGCGCGAGTAGACGATACCGGCCAGCGAGATCACCGCGATATCCGTGGTTCCTCCGCCAATATCCACAACCATGTTGCCGCCTGGCTCCGTAATCGGCAGACCTGCACCGATTGCGGCCACCATCGCCTGTTCGACCAGGTAGACTTCGCTCGCCTTAGCGCGATAGGCGGAGTCCTCAACAGCACGCTTTTCCACCTGCGTGATCTCAGAGGGCACACCGATGATGATGCGCGGATGCACCATGCGCTTGCGGTTATGCGCCTTCTGGATGAAGTAGTTCAGCATCTTCTCCGTCACCTTGAAATCGGCGATAACGCCGTCTTTCATCGGCTTGATGGCAACAATGTTGCCCGGAGTACGGCCAAGCATCTCCTTGGCCTCTTTTCCCACAGCCTCGACCTCGCCCGTCGACTTGTTAATCGCGACGATGGAGGGCTCGTTGACAACGATTCCCTTCCCGTGGGCATAGACCAGGGTGTTTGCGGTGCCCAAATCGATTGCCAGATCGCTGGAAAATAGGCTGAAAAGAGAACGGAGGCTTCGCCCCCGCGATGTACGCTGCTGGAAACCGTTTGACGACATTTTGAAGCTGAAGTCCTGATCCGTAGGTTAGTTCCATTGTAAGGCTACAAAATCAGCTTTGGGCCTGAGGAACACAAGAAAACCGCGGCCCGATCGAACGTATCTGCACCATACCGGGAACAAGCTTAAGAAAGCACAACGACCATCAAGGTGTCATCAAAACCGGCACGGTGTGGCCCGGTTGATATCCTTAATCGGAAAGTGAGTTGTACACCATGATTATTGGCGTCCCCAAAGAAGTGAAGGACCACGAAACGCGCGTCGGCATTACCCCCGCCGGTGCACGAGCCCTCACCGAAGCCGGCCACAAGGTGCTTGTGGAACACAACGCCGGCGAGCTCTCCGCCTTCCCCGACGACGACTACCAGAACGCCGGAGCCGAGATCGTTGGCTCCGCCTATGACACCTGGAGACTCGCCGATATGGTCGTCAAGGTGAAGGAGCCGGTCGAAAAGGAGTACGGCCACTTCCGCGAAGGCCTGACGCTGTTCACCTATCTGCACCTGGCTCCTCTCAAGGACCTCACCCAGAAGCTGCTGGACAAGCAGGTCACCGGCATCGCCTACGAGACCGTACGCGACCGCTTCAACACCCTTCCGCTGCTCACCCCCATGTCTGAGGTCGCCGGACGGCTCTCCGTTCAGGTGGGCGCCGAGTACCTGACCAAGGCGCATGGCGGCCGCGGTCTTCTGCTGGGCGGCGTCCCGGGCGTTACCCCGGCGAACGTCGCCATCAACGGCGGCGGCATCGTCGGCACCAACGCCGCCAAGATCGCCGTCGGCATGGGAGCGAAGGTCACCATTCTCGATCTCTCGCTGCAGCGCCTGCGCGAGCTGGATGACATCTTCGGCGGCCGCGTAGCCACCGTCGCCTCCAACAGCTACAACATCGCCCGCGCGGCCGCAGAGGCCGATCTGCTGGTCGGCGGGGTGCTCATTCCGGGCGCAGCCGCACCCAAGCTGGTCACCAAAGAGATGGTCGCCACCATGAAGAAGGGCGCGGTCATCGTCGATGTGGCGATCGATCAGGGCGGATGCATTGAAACAGCGCACCCGACCACGCACTCCGATCCCTCCTACGAGGTCAATGGCGTGGTGCACTACTGCGTGACCAACATGCCTGCCGCCGTTCCCAATACCAGCACGCTCGCCCTGACCAACGCGACCTTCCCGTACGTGATGCGCCTGGCGCAGAACGGCGCCGAAGCCGCCATCCGCCAGGACAAAGGCATCGCCGAGGGCGTCAACACCTACCGGGGCCACTGCACCTACGGCGCGGTCGCAAAGGATCAAAGCCGCGATTACACCCCGATCTCCTCGCTGATTCAGTAGGTCCGGTTAAGAACATACGGCGCCGCGTGCTTTTGCCCGCGGCGCCGTTCTGTTTCTACCACTGGCAATCCCTTCACTTCGATTTCCACCCAGGCATCGCCTTTGTCACTGATAACAAAGTACTTAAATCGACTCTGGCACCCGATATAGAGGGGTTTCCAGCTCATGAGGGCAATCGCTAGAAGCATTTTCCCTGTTGCTGGGTAGCCCAAAAAGGGCGTGCAGCGGCGTTTTCATTGAGGAAAACGCCCATAGATGCACAAGCCCCGCTCTGCATCTACAGGGAAAATGCTTATCGCCGAATTCTTACCGCAAATTGAGCAACCCGCGGGTCAGTCGTTGTACTGGTAATGCTGCCGAAGGCGGCCGATCCAAACGATCCGCTCGGCTGCGAAAATGCAGGCGTGTTCGTCACATTGAACAGCTCCGCCCGGAACTCGACATCCGTCCGCTCTGCAACGGCCGTATGTTTCACCAGCGCCAGATCGGCATCGCGATAGGCCGGTCCGCGCACCGGGTTCCGCGAGGCGTTACCAAAGGTGAACTGCGGCGCTGTCTGGAATGCGGCGGTATTGAAGAAGCGTTGCGGCGTACGCTGCTCTGAAGGCAGCGAAGGCGACGCCACCATATTCGGCCGCTGCAGCACGATGCCCGCAAACGAGTTGTTATTCGTCGCCTGCGTGACTGTGACCGGCATGCCGCTCTGCATCGTGCCAATAATGTTCACCGTCCATCCACCCAGCAGAGCCGTAGCTGCTCCATGTCCACGGAACTTCGGCAGGTCATAGACCACGCTGGCTGTCAGCACATTCGGCATATCGCCGCTCGATGAATCACGCTCCAGATAAGGGCGGAAGGTATCTGCCGCGATCAGTGACGAGCTGTTAGGCGAAGACAACACCGTCGACGAAAACACTGAAGACGCATCATCGATCAGCTTGGAGTGCGCATAGCTCACCAGCAGATACAAACCACTGGAGAGCCGCTGCTCCAGTCGTGCCTGCAACGCGTTGTAGTTGCTGGTGCCGGAGTTGTTGCGATACGTCGCCACATTCTGGAAGCGGGGATACGGCTTCAGCAACTGGGCCGCGGCAATGGTGGGTGTGTTGAGCGTTGAGCCGGAGGGCAACTGTCCGTAATAGGGAGTGGTGACACGAGCGGTCAGCGCCGTTCCCTGCGCAAGCTGAGCAGCCGTAAGCTGGTTCAGGTTTGAGTCCGGAATGCCGACGTGCACGATGTGCGATCCAACGTAGGCCAGCTCGAACGACATGTTCTTGGTAATGGAGCGCTGGACTGCGAGATTCCACTGTTCCACGTATCCCGATCCTGCTTTACGGTTTGCGGTGTAGACGCTCTGTCCCAGACCGGCATCCGGCGTCAGCGGAATCGACGAAACAGTCGGTCCGCTACTCAGCTTGAATGGAGCCACATACCCATCCTGCGTGCGCTGTTGCACGTTCTGGATGAAGGGATACTGCGGTGTCGTAAACGGCGTCGTAATGCCACTCTGGTCGATAAAGACGATGCCGAAGCCGCTGCGCAGCACGGTCTTTGAATCGACCGCATAGGCTAGACCGACACGCGGTGCGACATTGGCCCAATGCAACTGGCGTGCAGTGCGGAGGTTGCCATTCACGCCCAGATAGTCGAGTTGCTGCGTCGCCAGATTAAAGACGGCTCCCTGGTTATGCGTCTCCGTGGATGGCATGTGCAGTGTCCAGCGCGCGCCCAGGTTCAGCGTCAGACGAGGCGTGACACGCCAGTCATCCTGCAGGAAGAACTCGTGGATGTAATCGCGCGGGCGAATCGTCTTCGTCTGCAGGTCGATGGAGAAGGTGTCCACCTGTCCCAGCAGGAAGCTGGCAAAGGCATTGCCTCCGCTGGCGCCGCTGGTGCCGGTGGTGTTCGTGCCGGTCGTTGTGAAGGCGAAGGAACCCGTCGGGTTCGGCGGCGAGATCGCGTTCAGCTCATATCGACGCAGGTCACCACCGGCCTTGAGAGTGTGGCCGCCGCGGGTCCACACCGCCATGTCGACCAGCTCCCCAACGGAGGTCTGATACCGCGCCGAGGTGCTGGCGTTGGCTCCGAGCTGTTGCAGTCCCGTGAAGGTGAAGAGCGGCAGCGTGTTGTTGAAAGCCGCATTGACCGGAATGCCGGGAATCCCCAGATCGGCCGATGGCGAATTTGCGAGCGATACGCCGATCTGCGAGTTGCCGCGGCGCGTATATCCCAGCCGGAAGTTATTCAGCACCCGCGGTGAGAAGAGATGGGTCTCGTTGAGTACCACCTGTTGTCCCAGAACATCCGTGAGGCCGGAGACATTCCCGGTTCCAAGCACCGAACCTGAGATCGCACCCGATCCATCTGCAAAGGGCGTCACAGGCCGCTCAACCTCGTGGTAGTAGGTGTAACGCGCAAAACCGCTGTCCTTTGCGCTAAAAGCTCCATCCAGGCGGATGTCGAACTGGTTTTGATGGTCGTCATCCGGAGCCGTGCGAGTGTAGTTGTTCGCCGAGCCGCTGCTGGTCGGTGTCGGAATACGGCTGACCAGCCGCTGTGCCACCGGATCGAAAGCCGAGGTGATGACGTCGTTTGTAAACTCCTTGCGCTGCACCTGGCCGTTCACGATTGTCGTCGACGACGGGTCATAGATCTTCGCCACGCCAGTAAAGATGCCCTGCCGCATTGCCGCGGTCGGCACGGTGGAGATACGGGTGACACCGATGCGCTGCTTGATCCCTTGGTAGTCCGTGAAAAAGAAGAGACGGTCACGCCTGATCGGTCCGCTGAGGGTTGCGCCAAAGAGATTGCGGCGATACTGCGGCTTGCGGGCCGTAGAGGAGGCGAAATAGTTGCGCCCATTCAGCGCCTCATGACGAAAGAACTCGAAGATGCTGCCATGAAAGGCATTGGCGCCGCTGCGTGTGGCAACGTTCACTACACCGCCGTTAAAACGGCCGAATTCAGCAGGAACATTGTTCGCCGCAACCGTAAACTCGGCGATGCTGTCGAGGATCGGGAAGAAGGCGACCTGTCCGGGCTCTGGCTGGAGGGCGGAGACGCCGTCGTACAGATACTCATTCGTACGCGGCCGACCGCCGTTGATACGCGGCAGCACCGTGCCCGGCGGCAGCTCCACACCGGGAGCCATCTGGGTTAACTGGATAAAGTTCCGTGAGTTCAGAGGAAGAGCCACAATGGCGTGACTGGGAATCGTCGTCGCGATATCGCTGGTCGATGCCTGCAGTAGCGGAGCGTCCTCATTCACCGTGATCGATTCCCCTGCTCCACCAGCCTTCAGCTGCAGTTCCAAAGTCACGGTCTGTCCGGTAGTGACCGTGACACCGCTACGCTCCAGGCGGGCGAATCCTGTCTGCGCCACAGCAAGGCTGTAGCTCCCGGAGGTGAGTAGCGTAAACGAGAACTCGCCCGATGATCCCGCCACGGTCTCCCGTGCAATCGCGGTCGCGGTCTGCGTGAGAGTGACCTTTGCCCCCGCCACTGCGGCCCCGCTTGCATCCACAAGACGTCCTTTCAGTTCACCAAGAACTTGTCCGTCTGCACGGCTGAAAAGGACAAGCAGGCAGGCGAAGGCGATCAGAAGAGACGTGCGGGGAAATCTGAACATACGACGAAATTATACGATTTGAATCGTATTGATCGAATCGATATGCAGATTAGAGCGGCTTGTATGGCAGAGAAGCAGATTTCTCCGCTCCCTCGGGTCGTTGCGAAATGACAAACAAACGCTCCCGAGAACTCGCTGCCCCGCGCTCAATAAATGTATCTAATTGGGCGAGGAAGCCTCGGGCATGGACATGCCGGTTTGACCGCAAGAGATTGGGACGCCAATCGAATGGTGCGCCAACCTTTTGTCATTTCGTAGCAAAGCGGAGAAATCTGCTTCTCTACCCAAACTTTCTACCAAAGCCCTAATCCAACCGCTCGATCATCACATCGGTCGACTTCACCAAGGCTGCCGCCGTCTGTCCCTTCTTCAGACCGAGCTCGCGTGCCGCCTCTGCGGTAATAATGCTGTAGATCCGCTGCTCGCCGATCGCCAGAACCACCTGCGCCAGCAGACCCTCGATCCGGACGCTGACGACCTTCCCGACAAGCTGGTTCCGTCCCGAGACGCGCCGGTACCGCTCACGCGACTCCTCTTGCGGCCGTTTCCGGTCCTCGGCAAGGTATGGTTTCAGCGCCGCCTCCGGAATCCGGTGATGCCCTCCGGGTGTCGTCACCGTCTTCAACTTGCCGCTCAGAATCCACTGTTTGATCGTCGGATAACTGATGCCGAGCATCCGAGCCGCTTCCCGCGCACTGAACATTGCCACCGTCGCCATACAGCATTCTGTACCATAATCTTCACGGACCGCATGAGCCCTGCCACGCCAACGCGTAAGGCCCTCACCATCGTTCTCGGGGTGTGCCTGCTGGTCTTGTTTCTCACCCTGGCGGCCCTTAACGCCTTCAAACTCGACTTCCTGGACCCATCTTCCACGCCGCAGATCTTTCTCTTTACGGCGCTGTCCACCATAGCCTTCCTGCTCTTCGTAGTGGTCCTGATCCTGCTGACGCGCAATCTGCTGAAGCTTTATGCGGAGCACCGTTCGCGTCTTCTCGGTTCCCGGCTTCGGGCACGCATGGTCTGGGGCGCCGTCATTCTGTCGCTGCTGCCCATCGCCTTCATGTTCGCCTTCAGCTACCTGTTAATGAATCGCGCGGTCGAGCGCTGGTTCTCACAGCCGGTGACGCAGCTCCGCGATGACTCCAACTCCCTCGCCGTGGAGCTCTCCCGCTATGCCGCTGCCAACGCACGTGCCGAGGCCCAGGCCATCGCCACCTCCCTCCCCGGCAACAACAAGGACCTGCTCAAAAAGCTGCAGGAACACGAGATCACCTTGCAGGGTGGATTCGTCGCCATTTACCGCAACATTACTTTGGTCGCCGCCATCCATCTGCCGCAGGAGCTGAATGGGCACGTCGTCATCAAACAGCTTCTTCCAGAAGGCAGCGCTACGGCGGAGACATCCGCATCGATCACGGATCTGCTCCAGACAGCGCTCCGTTCTGACGACGCGCTCTACTCTGTAGGCAACCAGGACTTCGCTCTGGGTACGGCATGGGTCAAACCCAATGGAGACATCGTTGTGGTCGGCCTTCCGCTGCCGTCAGGCATGTCCGACACGGTCAGCCGCATCCGCACCGCTGCCGATACCTACTGGACCCTTTTCCGCACGCGACGCTCCATCCGCAATCAGTACATGCTGTTGCTGCTCATGATCACCGGCCTGGCCCTCTTCGCCTCGGTCTGGCTTGGTCTGCACCTCTCGCGGCAGGTTACCCGGCCGGTAGAGACTCTGGCCGACGCAATGGAGGACATCGCCGCCGGCAACTATGCCCGGCGCGTAGAGGCCAGCGCCACCGAAGAGCTGGGTGAGCTGGTGCGGTCGTTCAATCACATGGCGACTGACCTGCAGAGCTCCCGTGCGCAGATCACCGAATCGACCCAGCAGCTCTCTCTCGCCAATGCTGCTCTGGAAGCCCGCCGTAAAGAGCTGGAGACGATGCTTGAGACCATCCCCAACGGCGTCGTCATGCTCGATATTCACCAGCGTGCAGTTCTGGCGAACCGTGCCTTCAGCGAGATGCTTGATCCCGGCGGCCAGCGCGCCTTCACCGGTCTCGCCCTCTCCTCCGTCATCCCCGCCGAACACATGCCGGAGTTTGAGCGGCTCTTCCGGCGGTCGCATCGCATGGGCTCGGCATCGACTGAGATCGAGATGATGGGCCTGAACCTCTCTATTACGGTCGCTCTGCTGGAGTCCGCTGAGCGCCACCATCGCGGCTACGTCCTCGTGCTGGAGAACGCCACCGAGTTGCTCCGTGCCCAGCGCCAATCTGCCTGGAAGGAAGTTGCCCGCCGCGTCGCACACGAGATCAAAAATCCGCTCACGCCGATCTCGCTTTCCGCCGAACAGATCCAGCGCCACGCTGGCCGCATTGAAACCCAGCTCAAGGAGGCGCACCTCGAGTCGCCGTCGCCCGCGGTGATTCGCCGCAGCTCCGACACCATCCTGTCTGCTGTTGAGAGCCTGCGGACGCTGGTCGATCAGTTCTCGTCCCTCGCCGAGTTCCCGATGGCGCGCCCGCGTCCGGCGGACCTGAACACAATCGTCGAAAACTCGCTGGCACTCTTCGCCGGACGCACCCAGAACGTGCGCATTCGCCAAAACCTCTCCCCGTCTCTGCCTCTTGTCCTTGCCGATCCCGAAGCGCTGAAGCGCGCGCTCTCTAACCTGATCGACAACGCTCTCGAAGCCATGCAGAATCAGCTTCTGCGCGAACTGCGCATCTGCACATCGCTTTTGCCGTCTGGCATGGTAGAGCTGGTAGTGGAAGACACCGGCACCGGTGTAACCGACGAGATGCGGGAACGGCTCTTCCTTCCCTACTTCTCCACCAAACAGCGTGGAACCGGACTCGGCCTCGCCATCGCCGCTAAGATCGTACAGGAGCACCACGGCACGATTCGGGCTGAGAACGCCACACCGGTCGGCGCACGCTTCATCATCGAGCTGCCCTCGGCATCGGAATCAGACAACCAGGCCACGCAACCTAACCAGCAACTCACAGCCAGTAACTGAGTCCTCCCCCATGAATCACATTCTCGTCATCGACGACGAAGCCTCTATCCGCACCTCACTCGAAAGCATCCTCAGCGATGAGCAATATCACGTCGCCAGCTCCGCTACTGGAGCCGAAGGCCTGGCGCTGCTGCAGGACGGCACATGGGACGCCGTTCTGCTCGACATCTGGCTCCCGGATGCCGACGGACTTGATCTTCTGGCGCAGTTTCGCGCCCTGAATCTCCCCTCGCCGCCCGAGGTCATCATGATCTCCGGTCACGGCACCATCGAGTCAGCGGTGCGCGCAACGAAACTGGGCGCCTTCGACTTCCTCGAAAAGCCCCTCTCTCTCGACCGCACACTGCTCGTGCTGCGGAATGCGATCCAGGCACGCCAGCTACGACTTGAGAACCAGGAGTTCAAGCGCCAGCTCGCGACCAGCGCCACACTCACCGGACAGTCCGTCCCGTTGAAGGCGTTGCGTCAGCAGATCGCACTGATGGCTCCGACCAACGGCCGCGTCCTCATCTACGGCGAGTCCGGCGCAGGCAAGGAGCTAATTGCGCGCACCATGCACGGCGAATCGCTGCGCAAAGAACATCCCTTTGTCGAGCTCAACTGTGCCGCCATCCCTGAGGACTTCATCGAAGCCGAGCTCTTCGGCCAGCGAGGCGATGGAACGCAGAATAAGCCCGGCACCTTTGAGCGCGCTCACCTGGGCACGCTGTTCCTCGATGAGGTCGGCGACATGAGCCTCAAGACGCAGGCCAAGGTCTTGCGCGCGCTGGATGAACAGCGTTTTACACCTGTGGGCGCCACTTCGCCCATCGCGGTGGATGTTCGTGTCATCGCCGCCACGAACAAAGACCTGCAGGAAGAGATCGCCCGCGGCAACTTTCGTGAGGATCTGTTTTATCGCCTGAACGTGATTCCATTTTTCGTTCCGCCGCTGCGCGACCGCAAGGAAGACATCCCCTTGCTCGTGCGTGAATTTCTTTTGGAGTTCGGCCGGCAGTACGGACGTCCGCGTATGGAGATTGCCGACGACGCCATCGCCACGCTGCAGCACTATCATTGGCCGGGCAACGTGCGTGAGCTGCGCAACGTCGTCGAACGCGTGCTGATCTTGAACCCGCGTGTGCAGCGCATCGAACGCAAGCACCTTCCCGTGCTGGTCTACCGCGAGCCTGGCAAACCGGGCCGGACGGAAGACTGTCCGACCCTGCTTCAGGCGCGTGAGGCGTATGAGCGCGATTACATTCTGAAAAAGCTGGACGACGTCCACGGCAATGTAAGCCGCGCGGCCGAGCTCCTTGGCTTGGAACGCTCCCACCTCTACCGCAAGATGAAGGCCCTCAGCATCAACATCAAGGAATAAGCAAGACCATGACGAATGCAGCACCTCGTACCAACTGGGCCGGAAACTATACCTACAACGCCGGCGATCTGCTGGTCCCTGCCTCTGTGGAAGATGCACAGGAGCTCGTGCGAGAGACACCGCAGCTACGCGCCCTGGGCACGCGGCATTGCTTTCACGGCATCGCCGATAGTGATGGGGTCCAGATCTCCCTGGAACGGCTGACCTCGATCACACTGAATGAAGCCGACCGGACCGTCACGCTGGGCGCGGGCGTTCGCTACGGCGATCTGGCCGTGTGGCTGCACAGCCGCGGCTATGCCATTCATAACCTCGCCTCGCTGCCGCATATTTCGGTCGTAGGCGGTGTGATGACGGCGACGCACGGATCGGGACTGCGTAATCGTAATCTCGCTGCCGTGGTCGTCGGTCTGGAGATCCTGAACGCCAACGGTGACCTGGTCACCCTAACGCGTGATGCGAATCCCGATACCTTCCCCGGAGCGGTTGTCTCTCTCGGCGCACTCGGCATTGTCATCTCGATCACACTGCAGGTGGAACCAGCCTTTGAAGTGGCCCAGACGGTCTACGAGAACCTCTCCTTCGATCACCTGAAAGACAATCTGCGTACCATCATGGACGCGGCCTACTCTGTGTCTCTCTTCACCACCTGGCAGGACCATCGCGCGACGCAGGTGTGGCTGAAGCAGCGCGTGGATGACGGCGTTGCTGCGCCGGCAGAGTTTTATGGAGCGGCGCGAGCAACCACGAATCTACATCCACTCGCTGGACACGACCCCGTGAACTGCACGCAGCAACTCGGCATCCCCGGTCCGTGGCATGAGCGTCTGCCGCACTTCCGCATGGAGTTCACACCCAGTTCGGGCGCGGAGATTCAAACCGAGCTCTTTGTCCCAATCGATATGGGTTACGACGCCATCCTCGCCGTCGAGACGCTGAAGGATGAGATCACACCGCACCTGCACGTCACCGAGCTGCGCGCCGTCGCCGCTGACGATCTGTGGATGAGCCCGAATTATCGCCGCGACTCCCTTGGCATTCACTTCACCTGGAAGGCAGAGCCCGAAGCTGTGGCACGCCTGGTTCCACAGATTGAAGCCGTCCTCTCACCCTTCGGAGCCATTCCGCACTGGGGCAAGTTCTTCACCATGGACCCACGAGTCCTGCAGCGCCGCCTGCCAAACCTTACCCGCTTCAAGAACCTGATCTATCACTACGACCCGAAGGGCAAGTTCCTGAATGAGTTTTTAGAGAACACGATCTATTAGAACTTTGTACGAACCCTGGTTGAACTGGTAGAGAAGCGGATTTCTCTATCAACGCCAAATGCGGTTCGCGCAGAGCGCGAATACCAGGTCCCCGAGGGACCTGGGCACCCGGTGCATACCTTCCCTACTCTTCGTTTGACTGCTTAATCGCCAGGTCTTCAAGCTGCTTGCGCCAGTCGAGATCGTCGATAAACCCACGCGACGATCTCCACTCCGACTGCACCTTCACAAACAACTCCAGAAAGACCTTGCCGCCCAGCAGATATTCCATCTCCTTGCGCGCGGCAGTGCCGATCTGTTTCAGCATCGCGCCACCTTTGCCGATCAGAATCGCCTTCTGTCCGGCACGCTCGCAGTAGATCGCGGCGGCAATGCGCGTCGCCGCACCCTTCTTCACGGGCTCCTCAAAGCGCTCGACGACAACAGCAGCGGCATACGGCACCTCTTCCCCCGTATAGAGCAGCACCTTCTCGCGGATCAGCTCAGCGACCAGGAAACGCTCCGGCTGGTCCGTAATCTGGTTCTTCGGGAAGTAGCGCTCGCCAAGCGGCAACACGGCGATAATGGCCTCGATCAACCGCTCCAGACCGTCCTTCTTCTTTGCCGAGATGGGAATCACGGCAGCGAAGTCATGTTGCTTTTGCCAATAAGCGATCTGAGGGAGCAATTGATCACGCTGCAGCTCATCGATCTTGTTCAGCGCCAGGATCACCGGGCAGTCCAGCTTCTTTACCAGGCCCAGCGTGAAGTTGTGTTCGTCCAGAGACAGCTTCGCTTTACCTGTTACTATTTCGCCCTCCTGCGGCAGCCGGTGAGTGACGTCCACCATGAAGATCACCGCGTCGCGGCTCTCCAGGGCGTCATGCACCTCCTGCATCATGCGGCGGTCAAGCTCCGTGGAGGGCTTGTGAATTCCCGGCGTATCCACCAGGATGATCTGCGCCGCCGGGTGGCCTGGCTGGCGTGTCGTCTTTTTCTTGAGAGGGACCTCCAGCACCGCCTGAATGCGGTTGCGTGTGGTCTGTGGCTTGTGCGTCACAATGGCCAGCTTCTGGCCGAGCAGCGCGTTCACCAGCGTCGACTTGCCGGCATTGGGGCGGCCGACGATGGAAACGAATCCGGAACGAATAGGCATCGTTATTGATTATCCGCCGTCTCGGGCGAAGCGGCCATCTGCACCTTCACGCGCTGCACCCGCCGGTCGGTCGACGACAGGATCTCCAGGCGCAGGCGACCGGCATCCACTACCTCTCCGGAGTGCGGGATATGGCCGGCCAATTCGCTTACCAGACCACCGACCGTCGTCGCCTCCATATCGGAAGGGAGCTCCAGATCGACCGGTAACTCATCGTGCTGACTCTCAAAGAGCTCCCGCAGACGCGAAACCTCGAAACGTCCGGGAACCGACCATCCCTCTTGAGGATTGCCGACCGGCTCGTTGGTCTCTTCTTCGACATCGTGCTCATCTTCGATGTCGCCGACAATCGCCTCCAGCAGGTCTTCAATCGTGATAAGACCGGCCACTGCGCCGTACTCATCGACCACGATGCGCATGTGCTGCTTGGCCCGCTGCATCTCCTTCAGCAGCTCGTTCACCTTTTTGGTCTCGGGAACAAATGCGACCGGCTTCTGAATGCTGGCCACCGTCTGGCGGGCTGCCTCTGAATCAGCCACGCCCAGCAGATCGCGCGCAAACGCAATGCCGGTAATGATGTCGATGGATTCCCCATAGACCGGCACCCGCGAATACGCCTCTTTCGCCATCAGGCTTGTGAACTCCTCGAGCGTCATGGTTCCAGGGACACAAAACATCTCCGGACGCGGAGTCATCACCGCACGCGCAACCTTATCGCCGAACTCAACAACGCTGCGCACCAGCTCGCGGTCGCTCTCCTCCAGGATGCCCTCTTCCTTGCCGGCATCCAGCAGCGCGTCCACGCCCTCCGAGGAGTTCTCTTCCTCTTCCTGCTCCTCGGGCTCCGCCAGCGCAATGATCGAGATCAGGAGGCTCAGCAGACCCGTGATGGGCAACAGCGCCAGAAAGATCAGTACCAGCGGCAGGCGCAGCTTTGCGATCCACAGTCCCTTCGTCCGGACAAAAAGCAGATACGGGACCAGGCGGTCAAAGAGGATGACGATGCACACCAGCTCGACTGCCGTCATCGCAAAGTCGGGAAGACGCGGGCCATGTCGCAGGATCGGCAATAGCGTCAGCGAGCTGTAAAGTTTGGCGCCGAACAGTACGGCAATCGCCGTCAGCGTGATCTGGCGCAGTACCGAGGCCGAAAGCGCCAGCGTATCCCGGCCGAGAATCATCTTCGGCTCAACCGCACGCGTCCAGGCATCGACATTCTCCTGGAAGTCGCGAGAGAGAAACTTGCCCATCTCCGAGTACACACGGTCGATGTAGGAGGCGAGCGTCTGTACGATCAGCAACAGAAGCAGCGACCCGAGGGTCCAGTAGCTCATCGCCGACCGCCCTCCACGCGCGCAATCAGACTGCTGGGCAACCGCAGCTTCGACCGCAAGCGGGTCTCCTCAGCGGCCATCTCGCCGTTGTCGGTCTCATGGTCATAGCCGGCCAGGTGAAGCAGGCCATGCAGCAATAGCGTCTTAATCTCCTCCTCCAGGGTGAGGCCGAAGCGCTTTGCCTGCTTTGATGCGGTATCGAGCGAGACGGCCAGATCGCCCACTATTCCTTCAGCAAAATCGCCGGCGGGAAATGACAACACGTCCGTCGCCTTGTTCTTGCCGCGGAAGTCACGGTTCAGCCGCTTCACCGTCTTATCGTCCGTAAGCAGCACATCTACCTGGCCTTCCAGGCAGACGGCGCGGCGTGCGCGCAGCAGGTAGCGCGACAGGCGGACTCGACTGATCTCCGCGGCGGCAGGCATCTCTTGTGGTTCGATGCGAATCATGCAGAAACAGGAAAGAGGGCGTAACGCCCTCTTTCCATGATGTTACCCGATTCGATACCGTCTAGAGCCTTTTCACTGTTGCTGGGCATCCCGCGAGAGGAGTGCAGCGGCGTTTTCATTGCGGAAAACGCCCCATAGATTCGAAAGCCCTGCACTACACCTACAGTAAAAATGCTCTACTGCGGCTTTGCGATTCGTTTGACTGGAGCGGCCGTCGGCATCGGCTCTCCCAGCGGAGATTCCAGTCCCAGCGGAAGCTCCCGCTGCTCCCGGCTGTAGCTGTCATAGGCACGCACAATACGCTGCACCAGATGGTGGCGTACGACGTCCGCGTCTTCAAAGTGAACAAAACCAATGCCTTCCACGCCATCCAGCACCCGCAACGCTTCCAGCAGGCCGCTCTTCTTAGGATTCGGAAGATCGATCTGCGACAGGTCGCCGGTGATGATCGCCTTGGAATTGGCGCCAAGACGGGTGAGGAACATCTTCATCTGCTCGTTGGTGGTGTTCTGCGCCTCATCCATGATGATGAAGGCGTCATTCAGCGTACGGCCGCGCATAAAGGCCAGCGGTGCAATTTCGATGACGTTGGTCTCCAGCATCTTGTCCACGCGCGGCGGATCCAGCAGATCGTACAGAGCGTCGTACAGCGGACGCATGTACGGATCTACCTTCTCCTGCAGCGACCCGGGCAGGAAGCCCAGGCGCTCGCCGGCTTCAACCGCCGGTCGAACCAGGATGATACGGCTGATCCTCTTCGCCATCAGCGCGGAGACGGCCATAGCCACGGCAAGATAAGTCTTGCCGGTACCGGCCGGTCCAATGCCGAACGACATATCGTTCTCTTCGATGGTTTCAATGTACTTACGCTGATTGGGCGAGCGCGGCTGCACCATGCGCTTTACGCCGGTGGAGCGTTGCCGTCCGCTTTCGACCAATCCGCGCAGGGTAATGCGCGGGTCTGAGACAACCAGCTTCAACATGCCATGCAATTCGCCGTTCTGCAGGACAATGCCCTGATTGCAGAGTTGGTCGTAGTCCGTGAAGATCTTCTCAATCCGGTCAATGCTCTCCGGATCGCCCGTCACCATCACCGCATCCGATCGCAGATCAATGGCAACACGCAGGGCCTTTTCCATCAGGTGAAGGTTTTCGTCGCGGGTCCCGAACAGGGGCTCGATGTTTGGCGTAATTTCAAGCGCTTTTTTCATCAAGCAGTTTGCTGGCCTCCGTCAGCAGGTACGGCGGTGAAGGTTGATTGACTCTGGGAATTAGATGCCGCATCCAGCCGCCGCGCTGCGCTTAGCGCTAACGGGAGCCGGACCGGGTTGGCGAGAGCTGCCAATGAAGTTGCGCAAAGATTAACCCCCGTAAAAACAGGAGTCAAGCGAAAAAGCCGGGAAAAAAATGCGGCGTGCCCTGGTTGGGGCACGCCGCGGGGAGTTGTGTTTTCGTCAGGTTAGAAGTTGATCCGGCCCGAAAGCTGGAGCTGGCGGTTTGCACCCTGACCAACCTGGTTACCCACGGTCGAAGTGAAGGTTCCGAAGTTCGAACCTGCCGTGCCGGTGGAGTATGCCTGGCCCGGCTGTACGCCGTTGCTAATGGTCGTGTTGGCCGCATTACCGCCCGTGGGAATTCCCTGTGCCAGGCGGATAGCGCCCGGAACAGCGTAGTTCGGGTGGTTGAGGATGTTGAAGCCCTCCGCCTTGAAGTCAACCTTCACACGCTCGGTGATGGCGAAGGTCTTCTCCAGGGTCATGTCGAGCTGGGCCAGCGAGGCTCCATTCAGAGCATTGCGGCGCAGTGAACCGAAGGTTCCGGGCGACGGAATGGTGAATGCAGCAGGATTCAACAACTGCTTGCCGGCGTTGATATACGGATTGACGCCAGGCACCAGGTTCACGCGGCGAATGTTACGGGTGTTGCCGCCGCCCGGAACGTTGACCACGGCCGTGGTGCAGACGCCCGCATTCACGCTGGTGGTACCGCTGGAGTAAGCCGGGCACGAGGAGGAGAGCACAGGCGAGGAGTAGACCTTGCCAGCGTAGGTACCGGAAGTCGGCGTACCGACGTAGGCGATGTCAGGACGGGTGATCAGAACATCGACCGGGAGGCCCGAACGGAAGTTCACGATACCGCCGGCCTGCCAGCCACCGAGCAGCGCATTACCGATGCTGCCGAAGTCCATCGACTTGCCATGGCCGATCGGCAGGTCATATAGAACCGTCGCGTTCAGGCTATGACGGATATCGAAGTTGCCACGGCCGTACTCCGTATTGAAGTCGAAAGGATTCTGCGCCGTGCTGGCTTCGTTCGATCCGCTGGTCGTGCCAAGCTCCTACGACCAGGTGTACTGCGCACCCAGCGAGAGGCCCTGACGGAAGCGGCGCTGCAGCGTCGACTGCAAAGAGTGGTAGTGGTTCGTACCGCCCGAGGTCTTGTAGTCAATTTCGCCATAGCGGCTGCCGAACTCGCGTACGGCCGTACCCGCGCCGGTCGAGGCATTGGTCGTCACGCTGGCGATGCGGTTGGTGATCGAACGGAGGAAGAGGTTACGTCCCTGCGATCCGACGTAGCCCAACATCAGCTGCATCTGTCCCGGAAGCTGCTGCTGGATCGAGAAGGTGTAGGTCGCCACACGCTCCGGCAGGTGATAGTTCGGAGCATACGCACGTGGCTGGAAGCCCGACAGATTGGTCGCATCGAAGCTCGACAGCAGCGCCGACGTGTTCACCGGATAAGGCTGTGCACCGTTGGAGAAGCTGCGGCCTACGCGGTCGTTTGCCTCAGGCTGCACCTGGTCTTCCGTCTGGCCGGGGCCGAAGAACATACCGACGCCGAGACGGACCACCGTGTTGTTATGCAGACCGGCAGGAGCCCAGGTCAGGCCCACACGCGGTCCGAAGTTCTTCGTCGAGCTGCCAAACCAGCTCTTGTTGTACTTGGGGAAGGCTGCGACGCGGCCGCTGGAGTACAGGGTAGCCGTCGACATGTCGAAGAAGACGTACTTGTCGTTTACTTCATGCAGCGGCTGGAAGTACTCATAGCGCAGACCATAAGCCAGGGTCAGCGTAGGACGGAGCTTCCACTCATCCTGACCGTAACCGATGTAGTAGTTCTGGCGCATCTGTGCAACACCGGACAGACCGCTGAACGGGCTCAGCGCGCTGAGGTCGCCATTGAAAGCCGTCGTATCGGGCGAGTTGTTCACAAAGTTGCTGACACTGTTGAAGGTGTACTGCGTTCCACCGAGCTGGTCATTGAAGATCTTGATGATGCGCGACTCAAAACCAAACTTCAGATTGTGGTTGCCCTTGATGATCGAGAAGTTGTCGATCGGCGAGATACTCCACGCGGTATACGGCGCGCCACGGCCGGTAAAGCTCGAAGAGGTCGTAACCAGACCACCCGGCTTGACGGCATTGGCGATGCTGAACAGGCTGGAGCTCAGGTCAGCATTGGGGCTCGGTCCGCTGACGCCGTTCACGCGCGTCTTGGCATAGTTGAAGCCCACCTTGGTCTCGTTGAACATCGAAGCCGAGAGCACCTGGTTCAGCGCGATCACGCCGTTCTGCGGAACATACTTGTTTTGCGTCAGACCCAGCGCCGGATCCTGCGTCTGGTTCGCCGTACCCTGGTCCCGATTGAAACGAACGTAGGAGGAATACTTCTCATTGAAGTGGTAATCAAAACGAACGGCCGCGAAGTTCTCCGTCAGCGAGAAGGGCACCGCGCGGCTGACCGAAACCAGCTCGCGTCCGGTGGCTCCATTGACCGTACCGTCCGTGAAGGTTGCGCCCGGCTGCTCGATCGCGATCGGATTCCGATCCACAGGATAGGCGCCCACAAGATTACGGATGGGTGAGTTGGCGGGAATGCGGGAGATGGTGTAATTCGAGATCGTGTTGCCGGTCGACGCGACGTCCCAGTACTGACGCAGACCTTCATACACACCGAAGAAGAAGAGCTTGTCCTTGATGAGTGGACCGCCCACCGAGCCACCGAACTGATTCAGACGGAACTTCGGCGAGTTGTTGGCGACGTTTACCGCATTGAAGGTGTTACGAGCATCGAAGAAGTCGTTACGCAGATACTCGAAGACCGATCCGTGGAATGCGTTCGAACCCGACTTCGTCACGAAACTGATCTGACCACCGGTTCCGGTACCCATCTCGGCGGGGTAGCTGTTGGAGTCGACACGGAACTCCTGGATAGCTTCCAGCGACTGCTGCAGACGGAAGATCGAGTTGGCTTCACCGTTCAGGTTTCCGGGGGCGGCGTCGATAATGGCAGTAGCTTCCACGCCATCCAGGCGAAGGATGTTCTGCTCTACGGCGCGGCCGGAGAAGCGGATCTCACCGAAGTTGCCAGAGCCGACGTTGGTCGCGCCCGGAGCCAGCAGGTAAAGCTGCGAAACCTGGCGTCCATTGATCGGGAGGTCTTCGATCTCGCGGCTGGCGACATTGGCGCCGATACGCGCCGAAGAGGTATCCAGAGCGACGAGCTGACCGGCATCGACCAGCACCGAGGTTGCGCTGCCGGCAACCGGCAGGCCGATGTCCTTCACCAGCTCCTGGCCGACGGCAAGCACGACACCCTTGGACTCGGCGTCAGAGAAGCCGCTCGCCGTAACCTTCACCTCATACTCCGAGGGCACGAGCGACGGAATGATATAGAGACCCGAATCGTTGGTCGTCACCGTACGGCTCTCACCGGTACGGATGTTCTTCACGACTACGGTTGCGTTGGGAATCACAGCGCCGCTCTGGTCGGTCACGGTGCCGACAAGACGGGCGGTCGTCATCTGGCCAAATGACGGGATGCAGAAGATGGCAAGCAGAAGGGCAAGCCTGATGAGTTTCATATACCTTCGAGCTTCGCCAGCCAGGGTTACGTCCCGTTAACGAAATCGTGAATGTTCCGTTAACAACCGCGAAAACATTGGAAAATCCAGGGCTTGCCCGAAGCCATTGTGTAAGCTCGATGACAGTCATGTCGGCGAAAAAATGCATTCTCAGTTGGAGCGGAGGCAAGGACTCCGCCTGGGCATTGAAGCTTCTGCACGAACAGGGCGACTGGCAGGTCGGCGCTCTTCTTACAACGGTCAACGAACATTTCCGCCGTATCGCCATTCACGGAGTCCGCGAGGACCTGCTCGACAGTCAGGCAGAGGCCGCAGGGCTGCCTTTATGGAAGGTTCCCCTTCCCTGGCCATGTCCCAACGACGAGTACGAGCGCCGCATGGCAGCCGTCTGCGAACGCGCCGTCGCCGAGGGTTTTACCGCTGTGGCCTTTGGCGACCTCTTCCTGGAAGAGATCCGCGCCTACCGCGAACGTATGCTCTCCGGCACCGGCTTGCAGCCGCTCTTTCCCGTCTGGGGAATCCCTACCGACCAACTTGCGGAAGAGATGCTCTCCGCCGGTGTCAAAGCTCGCCTCACCTGCCTGGACCCACGTAAGCTTCCGGTGGAGTTTGCAGGCCGAAGCTGGGATCGCGATCTCATCGCCTCACTCCCGCCGGGCGTAGACCCCTGCGGAGAAAACGGCGAGTTCCACACCTTCGTTACCGCCGGTCCCATGCTGCACAAAGAGATCCTGGTCGAACCCGGCGAACGAGTCGAACGCGACGGCTTCGTCTACGCCGAACTTCTGGGTTAGCCGGCATCGCTGAACAGCCACGTTTTTTGGTTTGTCATTTCGCAGCGTCGGGGTCCCCGGCCAGCTTTGCTGGCTGGGGTGAAGAGTAGTGGAGAAATCTGCTTCTCAGCCCCAAGGTTGTGAAAGCAGATCCCTACGGGATGACAAACAAAAAGCGTACCCAGTTACCTTCCCCACACCACTCCAAAAATCTTCTTCCCTCTAAACCACAACCCGGCGTAGGATTCTGCCGCCTAATTAGGAGGCTCGAATGCTGAAGCCTTTATTTGTTCTACCTGCCTTGGTGGCTCTAGCGTTTCCACCACAGCAACCCGTACCCGCAACTCCCGCGCCTGCAACCGGAAACATGACTAACCCCGTTAAGCCCACAGCCGAGTCTCAAGCCAAAGCCAAGAAGATGTACGGCTATGACTGCTCCATGTGCCATGGCCCAACCGGGGACGGCAAAGGCGACATCGCCATGAAGCCGGCGCCGAAAGACCTTACCGACTCCTCGTCTCTCAAAGACATGTCCGATGCCGATCTCTACGCCATCATCAAAACGGGCAAGGGCCAGATGCCCGGTGACGGCGACCGGCTAAAGGACGACGAGCTTTGGAACATGGTGATCTACGTGCGGTCGCTGGCGAAGAAGTGAATAGGATTGCCCGCTCTGCTTCGTCTGCGTGAAGCATGAATAGCTTTTCATCGCTCTAGAGCATTTCCGTGTTACTGGGTATCCCGGAAGGGGTGTGCAGCGACGTTTTCATTACCTACAAGGAAAATACATTAAAGCAAAGCCCCGCCTGACGGCGGGGCTTTCTGTTTTGCGCGAAGCGCATTTACCTGGACAATCAGTCCTTATGAGCAGCCGCTCGTGGAACCGCAGCTCATGCAGCGATAGCAGCTACCGTTCCGGACCATGATCGCTCCGCAGGTGGAGCACGACGGGGCATCGCCCATGTCGTACATGCTCTTCATCGCATCGGCCGCGTGAACGGTCTTCGCAATGCCGCGGTCTTCCACGCCATAGCTCGCTACCGGAGCGGCGCCCGTCGCCGTCGGATCGGGAGCAATGCCCTCAACCGGAGGCGTGGTGCGCGGACCGTAGACCTCAGCCGACAGGCTCGGAACCACTGTTGCCTGCTCGCCCTCGATCGATCCC
This sequence comes from Acidobacteriaceae bacterium, assembly GCA_013361705.1. Classification (GTDB taxonomy): domain Bacteria; phylum Acidobacteriota; class Terriglobia; order Terriglobales; family Acidobacteriaceae; genus Terriglobus. The sequence continues at coordinate 3,054 of JABFXN010000083.1, read as the reverse complement.
GCCACCGGTACAGCCTTCGCCGGAGCCAGGCCCTGGAAGAGGTCAAGCTGCTGACCGCTGAGGAAGCGAAGCTGCATCCAGCGGAAGAGGTAGTCCATGATCGACTTCGCGTAGCCGATCTGCTCGTTGCCCGTCCAACCCGAGGGCTCGAAGCGGGTGTGAGCGAACTTCTCGCTCAGCACCTTCAGCGGTACGCCGTGCTGCAGCGCCAACGAGATCGCCGTCGCGAAGGAATCCATCAGGCCCGAAACTGTCGAGCCTTCCTTCGCCATGCGGATGAAGATCTCGCCCGGGGCTCCATTCGGATACAGACCGACCGTGATGTAGCCCTCGTGGCCGGCGATGGCGAACTTGTGTGTCACCGAAGCACGCTCAGCCGGCAGACGGTGACGTACAGCGCGCGGCGGAGCCGTGGCGTCGGTCGCGTCTGTGTTCTGGTTCGACTGCGCAATGAGCTGCGCCACCTGTGTCTCCAGCGTCGCGATGCGGGCTTCCTTCGCCGCAACAACGGCTGGGTCGACAACCGGCTCAGCAGTGGCATTGATGGCGGCCGTCGCCTTGTCGGCGATACCCTCCTTCTTCGCCTTGCCGTCGGAGGCAGAGACGTTCAGCGGCTGCGCTCCCTTCGAGCCGTCGCGATAGATGGCCACGGCCTTCAGGCCCTGACGCCAGCTCTCGATGTAGGCCTCGGCGATATCGTCCACCGTGGCATCGTGCGGCAGGTTCACCGTCTTCGAGATCGCTCCCGAAAGGAAGGGCTGCGTCGCCGACATCATCTTGATGTGGCCCATGTAGTGAATGGAGCGCGTGCCCTTGGCGGGCTTGAACGAGCAGTCGAACACCGCCAGATGCTCCGGCTTGATGCCCGGCGCGCCTTCGATGGTGCCGGTCGAGTCGATATAGCTGACGATCGAGTTCACCTGGTCGTTGTCGTAGCCCAGCTTGAACAGAGCCGACGGCACCGTGTTGTTCACAATCTTGATCATGCCGCCGCCGACCAGCTTCTTGTACTTCACAAGAGCGAGGTCGGGCTCAATGCCGGTGGTGTCGCAATCCATCATGAAGCCGATGGTTCCGGTCGGGGCAAGCACCGTGACCTGCGAGTTGCGGTAGCCGAACTTCTCGCCGTGGGTCAGAGCGCCATCCCACGAGTCCTTGCTGGCCGCGATCAGTTCATCGAGCTGCGGAGCAACGAAGCCTTCTGCTGAGGTCTTCGATTTACCGATCTCGTTCACGCTGGCGCGGTGCAGACGGATTACATCCAGGAACGGCTCGCGATTGACGTAGAAGCCGGGGCAAGCGCCTCCCTCACGGGTGGCGGACTGCGTCAGCGGAGTCGCGGCAGCCAGAGGCTGGCACTGCTCGGCCACGCGGGACGACTGCCAGTAGGCATCGCCGCACATGATGGCGGTAAGCGTCGCTGCAAAGTCGCGGCCGGCGTCGGAGTCATACGGCAGACCGAAGGCCATCAACAGAGCGCCCAGGTTGGCATAGCCAAGCCCCAGAGGACGATAGTCGTGCGAGTTCTTCGCGATCGCCTCAGTCGGATAACCGGAGTTGTCGACCAGGATCTCCATCGCCGTAATCACCGTGCGGATAGCCGCGCGGTAGGCCGGAATATCGAACTGGCCGCCCGGAGTGAGGAACTTCAACAGGTTGAAGCTGGCCAGGTTGCAGGCCGAGTCATCCAGGAACATGTACTCCGAGCAGGGGTTCGACGCATTGATGCGCGCCGTGTTCTTGCTGGTGTGCCACCGGTTGATGGTGGTGTCGTATTGCATGCCCGGGTCGCCGCACTGCCAGGTCGCCTCGGCGATCTTGTTCATGATGTCGCGGGCACGATACTCCTTGACCGGCTTGCGATCCTTCACCGTAAGTGTGGAGAACTGTCCATCGCGCTCCACCGCATGCATGAATTCATCGGTCACGCGCACGGAGTTGTTCGCGTTCTGGAAGAAGATCGAGGAGTACGCCTCGGAGTCGGGGCCGGAGCCGTCATAGCCGGCCTGCACCAGAGTCCAGGCCTTGGCCTCTTCCTTCTGCTTGCACTCGATGAAGTCAACGATGTCCGGGTGCTCCACGTTCAGGATTACCATCTTGGCCGCGCGGCGGGTCTTGCCGCCGGATTTGATCACGCCGGCAAAGGCGTCAAAGCCGCGCATGAAGCTCAGCGGGCCGGAGGCGGTGCCACCGCCCGACAGGGTCTCCATGGAGCCGCGGATGGCCGACAGGTTCGATCCTGTGCCCGATCCCCACTTGAAGAGCATGCCTTCGGTTTTGGCCAGCGTCAGAATGGAGTCCAGCGAGTCATTCACGGCGTTGATAAAGCAGGCCGAGCACTGCGGCTTACGGTAGCCGGTCACCGAGAATTCAATGGCGCAGGAATGCGCGTTCCAGTGCCAGTTCTGCGCGTCGGAGTTCGGCTCCAGGCGGTCGCAACCGACGTTGAACCATACCGGGGAGTTGAACGCAGCCTTCTGCTGAATGAGCAGGTGCGCCAGGTCGTCATGGAAGACAGCCGCATCTTCATCGCTCGCAAAGTAGCCGTCCTTCTTGCCCCAGTCGCGGATCGTCTCTGCCACGCGGCTTACCAGTTGGCGCACGCCCGTCTCACGTTCCGGGGTTCCGAGCTGGCCATGCAGATATTTGCTGGCGACGATGTTGGTCGCGGTCATGGACCAGTCAGCGGGCACTTCGACGTCTTTCTGCTCGAAGATCGTCTGGCCCAGACGACCTCGTCATAGGGGCTGACGCCAGGCTTGGAGAAATACCGCTGCCAGGTCAGCCCGGGGGCGGACTTGGTGGATTTGGTAGCAACAGGAGCCGAGGCGGCGACAGAGTCAGCGACAGCAGCGGCCTTACGATTTTCAGCCATAGGGGAAACTCCTAAGGAACGTTTTTAGATGGTCTTGTACGGATCTTCGGACTTACGCGCTTCCGTTATTTCTTAGCGACTTGCCGGGCCCCTCAAAAGGAAGCAGTTGTGAAAGTAACGCTGTCTGTAGGGCATGTCAACCGGCTTATACAATCTATTGTAGTTGTTTTGTGAATACC
>JABFXN010000281.1 GCA_013361705.1 Acidobacteriaceae bacterium | reverse complement strand
GTGCCATCAGGCCCCAGAACTCCTCTACGGAATAAGAGAGGATCAGGCAGTCTTCTAATGCCTCTGCGGTGACCGGGATTGCCTGCTGGGTGATGAGGGCGTACTCGCCCATGACCGCACCGGGCTCCAAAGTGGAGACCGTCTGTACCTGCTTGGTGCCGTAGTAGTAATAACCACGGACTGTCCCCTGCAGCAGTATGCCGAACAGGGTCAGCTTCTCTCCCTGTTGGGCAAGAATTTTCCCTGCAGGGACATGCACGACAGGAGCCGCCGAGATACAGGTCAGCTCCTCTTCGGAGAGGTTAGAGAAGACAGGCAGCGCACGAAGTTTTTCAGTAACTTCGGCGGGTGTGAGCGACACGGTCTGGGTTAGGTCAATCATCATCTGGAAAGGTTTGCGAGATATTGGTGAACGAACTGCACGGCGATTGAGCCTTCGCCAACGGCGGAGGCACAGCGTTTGACAGAGCCATGGCGAACATCACCGGCGACAAAGATGCCGGGGACACTGCTCTCCAGCAGGTACGGATCGCGATCGATCTTGAGCTTTGCTCTCAGGTCGGAAGGAAGGTCTGGACCGGCAAGGATGAAACCGCGAGCGTCAGTCAGAACAGTCGAGGGGAGCCAATCGGTCTTGGGCGCGGCACCGATGAAGATAAAGACAGAAGAGGTGGAACGCTTCTCTTCGCCCTTCGGGGTTTTGACGGTAATGCACTCAAGATGTCCGTCGCCATCGAAGCCGACGATCTCAGTCTGGGTTTCGACCGTGATGTTCGGACGGGAGGCGATCTGATCGATCAGGTACTTCGACATCGACTTCTCCAGACCACTACCGCGAACCAGCATCCGTACGGAAGCGGCGTAATTGGAGAAGTGCATGGCGGCCTGGCCCGCAGAGTTCGCTCCGCCTACGATGTAGACCTCTTCATTGGCACAGGAGATGGCCTCGCTCATCGAAGCGCCATAGTACACGCCTGCACCGGTGAAGCGGTCGGCTCCGGAGACGTCGAGCTTGCAGTAGGAGACGCCGGTGGCGACCAGGCAGACGTGGCAGGAGACCTCGTTGCCGTCAGCCATGGTGATGATGTGGTAGTTGTTCTCGCTGCGAACGCACGTAGCGCGCTGGGTGAGGAACTCGGCTCCGAGACGGTTGGCCTGCAGAGTAGCCCGCTTGGCCAGCTCTTCGCCGGAGAGGCCCTGAGGGAAGCCTAGGTAGTTCTCGATGCGGGAGGAGGAGCCCGCCTGGCCACCAGGGGCCTCAGGTTCGACGATCAGGGTGCGAAGCCCTTCGGAGGCTCCGTAGACGCCCGCGGCAAGGCCGGCGGGGCCAGCGCCGATAACAACCAGGTCGTAGAACTGCTGCTCGGCCTGGGTACGGAGTCCAATCTTTTGGGCGAGTTCGAGCTGCGACGGCTGTACCAGAACATCCCCGTTACCGAAGCAGACGACCGGCAGGTTTTTAGCGTCGAGCTTGTGCTCTTCCAGCAGCTTGGTGGCCTCGGGGTGCTGTTCCAGGTTCAGCCACTGATACTGCACATGGTTGCGGCCGAGAAAGTCCCGGGTTGCGTGGTCCTGGGGCGACCAGCGGGTACCGATGACTCGGAGTCCCTCGAAGGCAGGCTTGTAACCCTGCTGCCAGGCCTCCAGAAGGTCGTCCAGAACCGGGTAAAGCTTCTCCTCGGGGGGATCCCAGGGCTTGTTCAGGTAATAGTGGATCTTGGCGGAGTTGATCGCCCGAATGGCCGCCTCGGTGTCCGCATAGGCGGTCAGAAGGGCTCGCTTGGCGTCTGGATAGAGGGGGATAACGGTTTCCAGCAGCTCCACACCGGTCATGCCGGGCATGCGCTGGTCTGAGAGGAAGAGTGCGACCTGCTCACCGCGTTCTTTGAGCTGTTCAGCCGTATCGAGCGCCGCTTTGCCACTGGCCGCCCGGAGGATACGGTATTCCTGCCCGTAATGGCGGCGAAGGTCCTGGACTACTGCTTCCAGAACGCTGGTATCGTCGTCGACTGCGAGGATGATTGGTTTGGGCATACCGTGAGTCTAGCTTCGCGACGGCATTTAGATTCGTTCCACAGTCGCCGCGACGCAAAATTTAGGTTGCAACTCGAGATAAGCCGAGCGCAAGATGTGTTCCGTTTCCAGACACCGCTTGCGAGGGCGGCGAGCGTGCCGATAAGCCGTGACGAGAGAGTTATCGAGAGGTATCGACTGATGGTCCGGCTGATTCTGGGAGACAATGAGGCAATTTTCCGCGCGGGAATGGCGAGGGTTTTAGTCCGCGATGATGAGACTCGCATCGTGGCGCAGTGTGGCGATGAACAACGGCTGATGGAGTCCGTGCGTACGTTCCGGGCGTCGATCGTTTTGGTGGGCCGATCCATGTGCAGCGACCTGCCGGCACTGTTCGCCGCGGTCCATGAGTCGGGTAGCCGACTGATCCTGGTCCTGGAAAAGGGCGAAGAACCGACCCAGGAGACACGGGCCAAGGCTTTTGGCGTAGTGAACCGGGATGTGGACGGCCAGGCTCTGGTGGAGTGTGTACGCCGGGTAACCCGCGGGCAGCGGGTATTTCCGGAGACGAAGCAGGCTGCGGGGGCGAAGGATGATATGGGCCATCTTGTCCGCGAGAAGCTTACGCCGCGCGAGATGCAGGTCGTGGGTCTGATCGTCCAGGGATGCCGCAACAAGGACATCGCCAACCAGTTAGGCACCAAGGAGCAGGTTGTCAAAAACTACCTGCGCAGTGTCTATGGTAAGGTCGGCGTTTCGGACCGGCTGGAGCTGGCGCTGTTCGCCATCCATCACCATGTGGTTGAGGGTGTGGCTGTTACCTAATTCGCGAGCGAGGCTGCGTTCGCTGACGGGCGGAGGAGCGTTTCCAGGATGGTGACCAGCTCCGAGGGATCGACCGGTTTTTCAAGATAGATGTCGGCTGTCGGTTCCGAAGACTGAAAGGCGCGGAAGACATCTCCGGAGACGACAATGACTGGAGCCGCAGAGAGTTGTTTGATCTGCTGCAGCAGAAGGTGACCGTCTTCTGCGCCAAGCTGCCAGTCCATCACGATGGCGTCGAAGGGCGTCGTCCGCAGATGTGCCAGTGCCTGGGTAACAGATGGGGCCGGGATCGCCGTATGACCGGCCCGATCCAGAATTGCGCATTTCAGAAGCAGAGCATCCGACTCATCATCTACGCAGAGAATACGGGCCACGGTTCCGGTCCCTCCTCGCTCGGGAGAATTTTCCGTTAGAGCATTTCTCCTAAAGATGTAGCGCGGAGTTTGGCTCTTTGCGCCGTTTTCCTACGAAGAAGACGGCATTCGCAGATCGATCCAAAGCTACCGTATTAGGAGAATTGCTCTAGACAGCGGTGAGTGTCAATGTTTGCTAGAGCATTTTCCCTGTTGCGGGGTGGCCCGGAAGCGTGTGCAGCGGCGTTTTCATTGCGGAAAACGCCCATAGATATGGAAGCCCTACACTAGACCGACAGGGAAAATGCTCTACTGGACTTTTTCAGCGATGGACTTCGCCTGCGTGAAGAGTAGCAGATAGTCTGGGCCGCCCGCCTTGGAGTCCGTACCACTCATGTTGAAGCCGCCGAAGGGATGCGCTCCGACCATCGCGCCGGTGCACTTGCGATTGAAGTACAGGTTGCCGACGTGGAACTCCACCAGGGCTCGGTCGAGTTTAGCGGCGGAGTTGGAGTAAAGGGCTCCGGTCAGACCGTACTCGGTGTTATTGGCAATAGAGAGCGCATCGTCGAAGTCCCGCGACTTGATCACGGCAAGCACCGGGCCAAAGATCTCTTCCTGGGCGATGCGAGCCGTGGGTGCAACATCGGTAAATATTGTGGGCTCAATGTAGTAGCCGTTTTCTTTGGTGGGGATAGCGTTGCCGCCCAGAAGCAGCTTGCCTTCCGTTTTCCCTAGAGCGAGATAGCTCATCACGCGGTCGAAGGCGCGCTGGCTGCTCACCGGACCGGTATAGACGTTCTCCACAGGATCGCCGGTCTTGAGTGCAGAGACCTTGTCGCGGAGCTTGTCAGTGAAGGTGTCATAGATGGCCTGGTTGACGATGACGCGTGAACACGCGGAGCACTTCTGGCCATTGAATCCGAAGGCAGAGGCAATGACGCCATCGACGGCGGCATCGAGATCGCAGTCCGCTTCGACGATGATGGAGTCTTTTCCGCCCAGCTCGAGGATGGTGCGCTTGATGAACTTCTGCCCGGGCTGCGTCTTAGCGGCGCGCTCGTGAATCTCCAGGCCGACCGCCTTCGAACCGGTGAAGGAGATGAAGCGGGTCTGGGGATGGTCGACGAGAGCACGGCCGACTTCGGGGCCCTCGCCCTGCAGCAGATTTACCACTCCGTCAGGCATACCCGCCTCTTCCAACAGCGCAACGAAGCGTGCGGCGATGGTAGGAGCATCGGCGGATGGCTTAAGCACGACGGTGTTGCCGCAGACGATGGCGGCAACCGTCATGCCCGCCATGATGGCGAGGGGAAAGTTCCACGGGGGAATCACGGCGCCGACACCCAAAGGCATGTAGCGGAGCCGGTTGCGCTCACCGGGATACTGGATCGGCGTTGTGGACTGGTCGAGCTTCAGAGCTTCGCGAGCGTAGAACTCGAGGAAGTCAATGGTCTCTCCCACGTCAGCATCTGCTTCTGCCCAGTTTTTGCCCACCTCGTAGGTCAGCCAGGCGCAGAACTCGAACTTGCGTGCCCGTAGGAGCTGAGCGGTGCGGATCAGGACCTTAACCCGATCTTCCATGGGAAGGCGGGACCAGGTCTGAAAGGCCGCCTGCGCTGCCTGCATTGCCTGCTCGGCATGCTCTTCGGTGGCGCGCTGATGAATGCCGACCACCTGCCCGGTACGCGCGGGATTGACGGAGACGATCTTTTCGGAGGCGGTGACGCGTCTGCCGCCAATGATGAGGTCGTACTCTTTGCCGAGGAGCCCTGCTACCGTATCGAGGCCTTCGCGCATGGATTGCACTGCAGCCGGATCGTTGAAATTAACAAAGGGTTCGTTCTCAAACGGGGGTAGCTCAAGGATCGACATAACAGGTTAAGTTTATCGCTTTGGAGATTTTGAAGTTGGGCAGGGCGAGATGGCCCCGATGGTTGAATCGTTGAACGGTTGAATAGCGGCCGTTGGCTCTCAGGACTACGTCTTGGTCAACTGTTCCGTTTCGACCGACATCTGAGCCGTGCGTTCCAGCTTGTCCCCGTTGAATGGCTTGCCGTCGATGGCGCGCTTGATGGTCTTGAGCAACACGATGGAGAAGACCTGGCGGTAGCTGAAGCGTTGGATCCAGATGTGCGCCAGCAGCCATCCATCACCTTTGCTGGCGGCATGCTTGCGTTCAAGCGCGAAAGCAAGCGCTGACGCGGCGAAGTCCACCACCATGAAGGTGACGAAGAATGCCAGCAGTTTGAGGAAGCTGGCGTTGGAGGCTGCTTCCGGATGGAAGTGCTTGTCCAGCAGATAATGCACAATGCTGGCGATGAACATCAGATCGATCAGCGGTGAGAGCAGCGGCAGGATGATCTGGAAGATGATGATGTTGGGCAGGGCGAAGAGACCCATGGCCCGATGGTGTCTGACGGCTCCGATGTGCTTGAAGACGGCCTGCAGGATGCCGAAGGACCAGCGGAATCGCTGCCGCATCAGGCCGCGCATATTCTCGGGTGCCTCAGTAAACGCGAGCGCCTGATCTTCATAGATCACCGAGTAGCCTTGCTCGAGCAGGTTCATGGTGAGATCGGCGTCTTCAGCGACGGTGTTGGCGTGATAGCCGCCGAGGTCTTGCACAGCACGGGTGCGCCACGCGCCGATGGCTCCAGGAACCACCATGACAACGTCGAACAGATCCAGCGCGCGGCGCTCGAAGTTCTGGCTGGTGATGTACTCAAGCGCCTGCCAGCGTGTCCACAGATTCACGCGATTGCCGACCTTGGCGTTGCCGGCGACGGCGCCGATCTTCGGATTGGCGAAGTGCGGCACCAGGCGTGAGATGGCATCGTGAGCGATGACGCCGTCGGCGTCAATACCGATATAGATATCTTCGTCGATCTGTTGCAGTGCGTAATTGAGAGCCTCAGCCTTGCCGGCATTCGGTTTGGTCAGCAGCGTGAGGCGGCCACTCTCAATCTCCTTCGGATAGGTCTCGCGGACGACGGCGGAGGTGCGGTCTTTGGAGCCGTCGTCGATGACCACGATGCGGAGATTCTTGTAGTTCGACATCATCACCGAGCGGATGGTGCGGGCGATGACCTTCTCTTCGTTGTAGGCCGGAATCAGCACGGCGACACGCGGGGTGTAGTCCTCGCCGGCCATCGACCGACGTTTGCGGAGGCGGTCAATGAGCGCAAAGAGACCGATGATGATGAGCCGCGCGGTCATCAGGATGTCACCGACAAAGAAAACCGCGACGACAAAGTGATTGAAGAAGCCGAAGAGCGAGAACATCACCGAATCGACAAAAGCCTGCCAGCGCTGGCGGAAGCCGGTGATGGACGGCATCACTTCGCCGCGGCTCTTTCCCAGGAGTTGGGAGACGGGGACAATCTCATACCCGCGCTGACGCAGGGCTTTGATGAGAATGGGAAGGGCATCGAGGGTGGGCTGGCGGTTTCCGCCACCGTCATGCATCAGGATGATGGAGCCGCGCATCCACGGCTTTTGTTCCATCATGTCGATCTGGTCCCAGACGCTTTGGGTGATCTCGGCGGGCGTCTTGCGCGGATGCTCGTCCCAGTCGTTGGTGTCGATCTTGTTGCCGACGATCACATAGCCGAGCTTCTGCACGTCTTCCACAGGAGCTGCCTGATCGTTGGTATCCGGTTCCTGGTCGATGGAGTAAGGCGGACGGAAGTAGAGAGGCTGCACGCCGACTTTGCTGGCGAAGAGACGGGTGGTGAGCGTGAGCTCCAGGTCGAGCTGGCTCTTCGAGATTTCGCTGATGTCGGGGTGCGTGAAGGTGTGATTCCCGATCTCGTGACCTTCACGGTAGATGCGTTTGACCAGACCGACATTTTCCTGTGCCTCTTCACCGATCAGGAAGAAGGTTGCAGGTACTTTGTACTTCTTAAGAATGTCGAGGATCTTGGGGGTCCAGTCAGGATCGGGACCGTCGTCAAAGGTGATGGCGACCCGCTTCGGGTGATAGCCGTATAGCTGGACGGTATAGGAGAGCGGGTATTTCTGGAAGGTCTCTTCGGCGACGAACTTGTTGTCATCGTCCATCTTCACCGTACGCAGACCATTCTGCATGGGGCGGGTGACCTTGAGGACATCGCCGTCTCCTTCGGTATCGATACCGTTGCCGGGGGGGACGTCGGCCAGCTCTTTGACTGGATTAGAACGACTGGGCTGGTCCCAGATCTTCCACATCGATGGGTCTTCCGTTCCCAGGCGCCAGAGAGCATACGTCTGCAGGCCGAGCTCTCGGGCGGCCCGCATCTCGTTCAGTACCGTGACGGCGTCGAGGAACCAGACCTCGTGGCGAATCTTTGCATCGACATCGTCATAGGCGAAGTGCGGGTTCAGCGTGTCGGGATCCAGGACGACCTCTGCCTCTGAGTCGACCGCCTCCTGCCAGGCTTCCTGCGTTGCCAGATTGGTCGTGTTTACGACTTTCGGCGCTGGTGGCTTGCGATGCGGATGCCTCTTGTCCACGGGCTCCGGCATGGTCGTAGACCAGTCATAACCATAGGAACCGAGGGCGCAGATGAGCTTTTCTTTCGGGACCTTCTTCAGGATGTCCTGCAGGTTCTGCACAAACCATTCCTGCGAAGCGATCGGACCGGGCTTGCTCTCGGTCTGGTGCTCGTCATAATTCATCAGCAGCAGACCGTCTGAGTGCGCGGCCAGATAGACCATGTCGAAGTCGTCGTCACCGACCGGCACATTGATATAGAGCCGCAGGTTGTGTGGATGGAAGTCTGCGTAGAGCGCGGCTACCAGAGCCCGGAAGCCGGGCTGCGCATCGCTGGGAATTTCTTCGAAGTCGAGCGAGATGCCACGGTAACGCGGATTGGCTGCAAGAAAGGTATGAATCTGCTGAACGAGATTTGCAACGGCGTCAGGGTTATTGAGAAGCTGGCCAATCTCGGGAATAAAGCTGCCGCGTTTGACGTCGTAGTTGTTGAGCAGGGGAAAGATTTCGGTATCTTCCCGTGCCTGGGTAATGGTGCGGGCAATTTTGTTTTCGTGATCGACGCCATGAACTGTACCCGCTTTATCAATGACAGGGAACGGACGGTTATCGATGGCGTAGGCGGTGAGTGCGCCGTCGGGGCTGATGGCGTGCAGCCACTCGGGAAAAAGCAGATCGATCTGGTGGATGTGCTGCTTCAGCGAGGAGTAGCTGGCTGGATCGTCGTCGACGTAGTAGGCGGCGCGTAGACCTTCGCCGGAGTTGAAGGCGATATCAGAAGGCTTGCGCGTGGTACGGCGGTGGGCATTGAGCTGGGCGCGCTCTCTGGGCGTCAGCTCAGGAACCGGCGGATTCGACAACGACTTATAGTTCCGCTTGGGAACTTCGATGAGCAGTTGCGGCAACGGGCGGATGCGCTCCAGTCCGATGATGAAGAACACGATGAGAATGCTGCCGATGACCGCGCAGACGTCGAGAATGCGGCGCAACCGTTTCCAGCGTCGTCGTTGCGGATCGTAAAAGACAGGTTTCGTCATCGTAAGTACGTTCTATGCCTCATCTTAGAACTGAATTGCGAACCTGGCACAGTATGATGCGTTTGATGACACACACAGAGGGTGTGTCATCGAGGAGTGAGGAGAGAACTGTAGCTGGTCTACTGGAACGACGAGGGACGAAGAGATCGGGAAATCGGGGTCCCCAGCCAGCTTTGCTGACTGGGGTGAAGAAAATCCGCCCCGGCCCGGAGGGTTGCGGAGAAAATTGCCCCATACTTCGTTGTCGGCCTCGACTGTGGGCCCGCCACAGCCTTCGGCCTCCGCCTCGTCTGCGCCAATTTTCTCTCGCAACGCTGTCCGCCAGGAGTTTGATGACACACCCTAAGCGCCGAGTTCTGTTTTGGTCCATCGTCGCCCTCTTTGCCGGCGTCTTGTTGCGGGCCTACTGTATCCGACATTACCCGCAGTTACAGGGGGACGCGCAGCTCTATGCAGAGGTGATTCGTAACTGGATGACCCGCGGCGTCTATGGGTTTACTCAGGAAGCCGGGGTTCGGCCAACCCTGATCCGGCTGCCCGGATATCCCATCTTCCTCGGGATCTGCTTCCGGCTCTTCGGTATGGCTGACCTGCAGGCGGCACTGTGGGTGCAGGTGGCGGTCGATCTGCTGACCTGCGCTTTACTGGCTTTGCTCGCCCGACGCTTTGCAGGCGACAGGGCGGCGATAAGGGCGTTGTGGCTGGCTGTGTTGTGTCCCTTCCTGGCAGAGTTTACGGCTGCTGGACTAACGGAGACGTTAACGCTCTTCTGTACAGTTCTGGCCTTCTGGGCGTTACAGCAGTGGCTGGATGCCCCGCAGTGGCGTTGGGTCGTTGTACTGGGTACAGCGCTGGCATATGCCATTTTGTTACGGCCCGATCAAGGACTCCTGGCGGCTGCAGTCTTACCGGCGATGCTGCTGAGACGCGGATTCCGGCTGCCTCAGGTAAAAGGGACGGTTGTTCCGGCAGCGGTATGCGCTTTGCTGGCGGTGCTTCCTTTGATCCCGTGGACGGTCCGGAACTACCGGGTCTTCCATGTGCTGCAACCGCTGGCGCCGCGTTACGCGAACGATCCGGGAGAGCCGAATCCGTATGGCTTCCAGCGATGGTATCGGACGTGGGCGATCGACTACGCGTCGACAGAAGATATCTACTGGGATTACGACGGCGATGCCATGGACTTTGCAACACTGCCGGCCCGCGCCTTCGATTCGTCGGAGCAGTATCGAGAGACCGCAGCGATCTTTGCTCTCTATAACGAGACCAAACGGAATTCGCCCGAGGTGGACGCCCGCTTCGCGGCGATTGCGCAGGAGCGAGTCCAGGCCCATCCGCTGCGCTACTACGTTCTGTTACCAGTGGCGCGGCTCGGAAATATGCTGCTGCGTCCGCGTGTGGACTGGCTCCCGGGACCGCTGCAGTGGTGGCGATGGAGTGAGTCGTCGCCGCTGCAATTTAGCCGCGCCCTTTTCCTGGGTGCGTTGAATCTGGCGTTGATCGTGTTCGCAGTGATGGGGGCGTGGAGACTGAAAGGCCGGCCCGACCTGCGCCCAATACTGCTTGCCATGCTGGCGTATGGTGTTCTGCGTTGTGCGTTGCTGCTAACGGTCGATAACTCCGAGCCGCGTTATACGGTGGAGTTCGTTCCTTTGTGGATTGTGTTGAGCGCTGTGGCGCTGACGAAGCCGCAGACCTTGAAGCCTGCCGGGGCTTGAATGCCCGCACGTTTAGAGCGTAGTGGGTGGGAGCAGCAGGCTCAACCCGCTGCTCCCACCGATACACTTACGCCTTCAGCAGCTCTTTGTTATAGGCTGAGCGCAGCGGGAGACGGCGGATCGACTTTCCGGTCGCGTCGAAGACCGCTGCCGCAATTGCCGGAGATGCAAGCGCGTTGGCTGCTTCCGAGCCTTGTCCGTAGCTGCCGACTGCCGGGTTATGGAGAAGAATGACCTTGATCTCCGGAATCTCGTTCATCTTCAGGATGGGGTAAGAGATCCAGTCGGCTGCGGTGATGGCTCCTTCATCGAAGGCTACCTCTTCGTAGAGTGCCTGGCTGATGCCCATCACGGCTCCACCTTCGATCTGCCGTTTGAGCTGCTCTGGGTTCACCACGATGCCGGGGTCGACGGCAATGGTGTACTTCTCGACCTTTACGTCTCCGGTTGCTGGTGTGACGGCGATCTGGCAGGCGCAGGCCCAGTAGACTCCACCGCGAAACATGACGGAGACACCTTGTCCGCGAACCGGAGTTGAGCCTGTGGAAGCGGCTGCAGGTTGGGGCGATGGACGTGTCTGCCACCCAGACTCTTCGCGCAGCCGCTGCAGCACGTGAATCAGGCGCTCTTCTTTCGCATGGTCGATACGGAATTGAAGGGGATCGGCCGCGGCAAGCGCCGCCGCGTCGCTGATAGCGAGCTCGCGTGGGAAGTTCTGCTGGTATTGCGTGGGAGTCCGCATGCTGTGGTCACGCAGACCAATGGCGAGAGGAGATGCTTTCTGGCCGACCTGGAAGGTGCCGTGGTAACGCTCTTCGAGATTGGGAACGGTGTCGTACTGCCAGGGATCGGCGCTGCCGGTGGCATTGCTGGTGAGCATGCCGCCCTTTTCCGAGGGAGCCGGCATCGTTGGAAGCCCGGCAAGCACGGCTCCGATCGGACGATCGTCCTGACCGGCGGGCTGATGATGATCGGCTTCATACGCGACGATGCGGCCATTGGCGTCAAGCCCAATCCTGATATCGGTGAACGCGGCGGGAGATTGCGTGGACCACTGAATATCATCGTTTCGCATCCACTGAACGCGCACGGGCTTGCCGAGCTCTTTGGAAAGAAGGACAGCTTCATCCTCGGCTCCGGCGTTGCCTCCGTTCGAGCGGCCGTAGTGGCCGGCGCCGGCATAGGTCTTGACGATGACTTTGTCGGTGTTGACGCCTAACATCATGGCGAGCTCGCCGCGCAATGCCTGTGCATTCTGCGTGTGCGTATGTACGGTAACGACGCCGTCGGGACGATAGTCCGCAACGGCGACCGTCGGACCAATGGGCGCGTGTTTCATATAAGGCAGCTCGTAGGTGGCGTTGAGCACCTTTGCTGCGGACTTCATGCCGGTGGCGACGTCGCCTGTGCTCTTGCGGCTCTTCTGGACGGGAGTGGCGTTCCAGTCAGCCTCGTTGCGCAGATGCTGGTAGAGCTTCTCCTTGCCGGGAAGCCCTTTCCACTCAGTCCATTTGGTGGCGCCGGCGACCTGCCCTGACGCCTGGATAGCCTCCCACTCGGTGGGCGCAACAACCGCGACCAGATCGCCTTTCACGAAGACTTGCGCGTTGGGATATTTCTGCTTGTCGACTTTACCGGCGGAGACCAGCCGTGATCCCAGTGTGGCTGGATGAATGGTGCGTGCATGCAGCATACCCGGAAGCTTGACGTTCGTGACCCAGGGCTCCTGGTGTTTCACCTTCTGGGCAATGACGCTGTTCTTATACGACTTGCCGATGACCTTGTAGCTGCTGACGGGCTTCATCGGTGGATTGCCGCCGACCGCAAGCCCAAAGATGCTGGTGAGGTCGCCGCTGACCGGGATGGTGAGCTTGAAATCCTTGCCTTTCACAAGATCGCCGTAGCGAACCTGTTTTCCACCTCCGGAGACCATACCGTCATGGGTGGAGAGCTGTTCGGCCGGCACTCCGAGATGTTCTGAGGCGAGCTGCACGATTGCTTGACGGGTATACGCAGCGGCTTTGCGGATGTTGGGTGAGCCATGGCCGAGAAGATCGAAGGTGCCCCCGCCGTCCGCGGTGACATCGGTATCGCCGGTGACAACAGTGGTGATGGCCTCGAAGGGAAGGTCCAGCTCTTCGGCCACGATCTGACGGTAAGCGGTATAGATGGTGCCCTGGCCGAAGTCGCTTTTGCCGGTACGGAAGAGAACGGTATTGTCCGGCCGGATCTCGATCCACGAGCCCGGCAGGGAAGCGTCAAAGGCGCGGAGGCTGGTGTTGGCGGCTGCTACTTCGGCGGCGCCGGAACGCAGCATGCCGAAGCCGACCATCAGCGCTCCGCCGGCTTTCATAAATCCGCGGCGGCTGAGCTGTGCTCCATAGATATCGGTGGTCTGGTCTGTAAAGCCGATCATTGCGCGCCTCCTTTCGCCATGAGGGTCGAAGCAAAGCGAACGGCTTCGATGATGGCGACGTAGCTGCCGCAGCGGCACAGATGGGCCGACGGTCCTGAGTTGGTGAAGGTGTCTTTGATCTCTTCGACAGAGGGGTTCTGTTTGCTTTCCAGCAGCTCGGTGGCTTTGATCATCATGCCGTTCTGGCAGAAGCCGCAGAGATGCACCTGCTGTTCGATCCAGGCCTCCTGCACCGGGTGCAATGTCTTTGCTGCCTGCGCGGCGGAGAGATGTTGCTGCTTTGCCCAGCGATCAGGCAGACCCTCAAGGGTTGTGATTTCCTTGCCTGCTGCAACTGTGGCGGGTGTAATGCAGGAACGAACCTCTTTGCCGTCGAGCAGTACCGAACAGGCTCCACATTGCGCCAGGCCGCAGCCGAACTGGGGACTGGTGACATCCAACTCATCGCGAAGGACGTAGAGAAGCGGCGTATCCTCCGCGGACTGTACTTCGCGCTTCTTTCCATTGACTGTGATCGTCAACATCGATCCACCTCCAGCTTGAGCTCCGGTTTGGTCTCGGTGGCGAGCAGTTATGACAGTGTTTGCCGCGCAGAGAGGGGTTCGCGGAGCCTGCCACAGAAGAGTAGACCATTCCGCCTGACGGAGCCACCGTGCGGCCGGCAAAATCGGCGTTTGGCGCAATCGGCATGTTCTTTGACGGGATCAGTTTGCGAAGGCCGGCCATATATAGTTGCTTAAAGCAACTATTTTCATTTAGGGTTGAATGCATGAGTGGCGCAACTCAGATCTTTGCTATTCGCGACTTCAATCGCTTCTATACGGCCCGGCTGGGTCTGTTGCGGAAGCGGCATCTGGATGGCGAGTTTTCGCTTACGGAAGGGCGCATGCTGTATGAGATCTGGGCGAATCCTCGGCTGACGGCGTCGAATCTTCGGGGAGTCCTTGGCCTGGACGCGGGTTATATCAGCCGGCTGCTGGCTTCATTGACGAAGCGGAAGCTTGTGCGGCAGGCAGTGTCAAAGGCCGATAGTAGGGAGCGTCTGCTCTCATTGACGCAAGCCGGAGAGAAGAAGATGGCGGCGCTCAACCGGCAATCGGAGCAGCAGATCGAGGAACTGCTCCAGGGACTGAATGGGGAGGAACGGGAGAGGCTGGTCGCCTCACTCGGCGTCGTACGTTCTTTGCTGACCGCGCAGAAGAGCTCTGAAGTGCAGATCGAACGCTTGAGCGAGGTCACTGGCGAAGTGCTTGATCTGCTGCAGGAGTATTACGAGGCGGTGGGCGTGATGGTGCGGGATACGCCCGAGTCTGTGCGCGAGATCGTGGACGATCCCGATGCGGGTGTGTGGATCGCCACGCTGAACGGAAAGATCGTGGGATGCGCCTATCTTCACAGTCTGCCATCAATGCCGGGCGCCACGGAGTGTAAGCGGCTCTACGTCAGGCCGAGCGCCCGTGGCAAAGGCGTGGCGCATGCTCTGCTCGATGCACAGGAAGCCTTTGCGAAGGGCCGGGGATTTAAGCGGATCTATCTCGACAGCAAAGACGATCTGCGCGTCGCCATCGGCCTCTATCAACGGAGAGGCTTTGTGGCTTGTGAACGTTACAACGACAACCCACAGGCGACGGTGTTTCTGATGAAAGAGATTGCGGAGACGCCGAAGAAGGCTTTACGAAGGTCTTGAAGGCCGACAATGGTTGGGATTAACTCATAGCCTATCTGCCTGGAGAAGAGTTAGAGCATTTTCCCTGTTGCTGGGTATCCCGGAAGGGGTATGCAGCGGCGTTTTCATTGCGGAAAACGCCCATAGATGCGGAAGCCCCTACACCGAAAATGCTCTAGAGTGGCCTTCCGTGTCATAGCGCTTCGATAAGATCGCCTTGCTCACAATCCCCGGTAAATACGAGACGTCTCAATTTATTTGCGCGATTTGGTGCGCCAAAATCGAAACGATTTTTCTTGACGATCGCCATTCGGTTCAAATACCGTCTCGTCCATCTCGAAACTATTTTTCTATCGAAACGGGCCTGCTGGTCTTCAATCTCCGCAGAGAGGGTTTCTGTCCGATGCTTCGTATTTTTGTGCGTTTTCTGGCGTT
>JABFXN010000097.1 GCA_013361705.1 Acidobacteriaceae bacterium | reverse complement strand
AGCAGACGGCAAACACAGGCCCGTACGGCGAGTTGCCAGTTCTGATACTTTCGCACGATCCGGCCCAAAAGGGGGTTGTCTCCGATCAATCGCAGGAAGAGCTTAAAAAGCTGTCTGCGCGAAGCCGTCGAGTCATTGCCAAGGGCAGCGGACACTATATTATGTTCAACCGGCCAGACGTTATAGAAAGAGAAGTACCGCTATTCGTCGAGCAGATTCGAGGCACAGCGCCGTGGGCTGCCGCATTTGGATCCACATCCGCCGAATAGGCGTCGAAAAGAATTTGTGATCACTCGTAAATCCGGTGGTTACGAGGTTCTTGGTCCGCTGACGGATGCGGCTTCCTGAAGCCAAATGCTTCAGCCCTCGGGTGAACGGCTTTCCCAAACAACTGCGTAAAAAAACGAATGGGAAGAGTCCGTTTGACTGCTGCATTTCGGTTTGCATTCGTAAAGCCAGGAAGCCGGCTCACGCGTCCTGAGCTGCTTCTCACTACCGGCAATCGTCAAGCTACGGGCGCCTCTTAAGAAGCTGATGCCAGGTCGTCCTTCGCTTGGCGCTTGGCTCGTTTGAGTTCTCCATTGGCGTCGACACCAGGCTTCAGCGATTGGATGGCCTTGCCCAAGGATTCCGATCCGGTTCCAGCCACCTTGTTCTTCAAGTCAGCGAAAGGGATATCGAGATTGTGTGCGACGTGGATAGCTGCAACACATTCACCAAGGTTTTTGAAGCCACTGCATGCCTGCTGTGCTGTCATGCCCTGCGGCAACAGCTTATCAAGGTTGCTCGAAAGCTTTGTATTCTGCGTTAACAACTCAGAAGGGCTCTTTCGCTCGGGTGCTGTTCCCATTTGGCCCGCAGAACCTCTATTGCCCGCGTCTGCCGCACCGGAGTTTGCATGCCCAGCCCCCATACCGCCCGCTCCACCTCCATGTGGTGCTCCGTGCTGGGCAAACGCAAAACTCCCGCTCAATAAGACAACCACAACGATCCTTGACCTCATAGTTCACCCTTTAGCTTTGGAAGACTCAACATTCTGTCCCCAAAGTCTGATAGGTGGAAGATTGTGACGCAGTCCCAGATCATTTGGCTATGTAAATCAGACCCACTTCGCTCGGTTTCCCATTATGGAATCTCGAAAGTCATATTACCGCCTCGGTGACATAAGCGACCGAGGACAGGGGAGGCTCGCCAACCGTGCCGCCCTCAGCAAGGGCAGGTAAGTCTATTTTCGATCCGCGTTCAGCCGATCGATTACGCGTTTCAGCTCTTCGAGCTTCTTCCCGGCTTCGCCAAGTTTGCCTTCCGCAGTCAGCCGCTGGTAGTCCGTGAGATCCTTGCCGGCCTCTGCGATGAGTGAACGCAGGTCCGGCGTGAGCGACGCTCGCGATGGTTGTGGCGCTTCTGCGGTACGCGAAGTGGAGACTTCTCCGCCGTAGAGTGACGCTAACGCTACCTCAAATGTTGGACCGTAGGCAAGCCGGTCCTGCAGGGCGAGCACCACGAGCCGCAACTCCGGCATTGGGCTTTGCTGGGCTTGGAGATAAATCGGCTCTGCATAGAGCAATGCGCGCCCTGAGGGGATGACCAGGAGGTTTCCGCGCAGCACGTGAGATCCTTGCTGATTCCACAGCGTCAATTGCCCGGACAGCTGCGCGTTCTGATCGATGCGCGACTCAATCTGCTGCGGGCCGTCAACCAGCTTTGTTTTTGGAAAGTCATATACCACCGATGTCCCATAGTGTGTGCCATCACAACGACCAGCGATCCACCCGATCAGATTGTTCCGCCTGGCGGGCGTGAAGGGGAGGATTTCTACGAATTCCACGCCGGTTTCTCCCGGCAGTTTCATCAGGACGAAGTTCGGCTGCATCGGTCGTTTCGTTTGCTCCCCGTTGTCGCCAAGGCCAGTTTCGGTGGCGACTGTCCAGAGATCCTCGCGATTGAAGAAAACCACTGGATTCGTCATGTGATACAGGCCGTATACCTCCGACTGCAATTTGAATAGTAGCTCGGGGTAGCGCACATGTTTCCGCAGCCCCGCGGGCATCAATTCAGCATCCTTGAACAGGCTGGGAAAGATACGGCGGTAGGTCGCCAGGATCGGGTCTTTAGTATCGAATACGTAAAACGCCGTGGTCCCGTCGTAGGCATCAATCACCACCTTGACACTGTTCCGCATGTAGTTGATGGAACGACCGTCGACAGTGTAGTGGCTTGAGTATGGATAGCTGTCCGACGTCGTAAACGCATCCATCATCCAGGAAAGCCGGCCATTTTCATCGACCACGATGTAGGGATCCCGATCGAACGTCAAGAAGGGCGCTAAGGACGCGACGCGGTCGCGTACGTTGCGTCGCATCAGGAGGCGGCTCTGTGCGTTGACGTCGTCACTGAACGGCAGCTTTGCGAGATCGCCGCGGTCAAGAGCGAGGATGATTCGGCGTAAGAAGCCGCCCAACGCGATACCACCGTTGCCTTGGTAGGAGGTGAGGCTATTGGTCTGGCCTTGCGGGTAGTCGAACTCCTGCTGCCTTGTCTTGACGTACACGTCAGTGTCGGTCAGTTCGCCAAAATAGATCTCTGGTCGTGATACGGAGAGACTGGGCACGGAACTCTGGACGGGCATATTGCTCAGCAGGAGCATCGGCAGTCCTTCCGGCGTGAACCCATTTACAGGGTTCATGGTTATTCCATAGCCGTGTGTGTAAACCAACTTCTCGTTGATCCAGTTTCGACTGCTCTCGGGAAGCTTCTCGACGTTCAGTTCGCGGGTTGCAAGCATCACCTGGCGCAGGGCGCCGTCGAGTTCGTAGCGATCGATGTCGATGTCGGGAAAGTCATAGTAGGTGCGAATCTCCTGAACCTGACGCAGGGTGTCCTGCAATGCGCGCCAATCCCAGAGACGGATGTTCTGGATTGTGGCCTGATTGTTCGCCGGCTCGGTTGCTTCGACGGAGGTCTCGGCAGGAAACTCGCGTCGCAAGAACCGATCCAGGCCATATGCCTGCCGGGTCAACTCTATGTTGTGAACGATATAGGGCTGCTCACGAACAAGCTCGTTTGGCTTAACGACAAAGTTGCCGACGTACCAGCTGACCACTCCGAGCACGGCATAACAGAGTGCCGCAGGAAAGATGGCAGCTGCGAGCCATTTCCCAAGTGGCTGCCGCCAGGCATTGACGGCCGCGATCACCGCTCCGAGGACAAGCGCTGCACAGACGATAAGAAGCCCGGGGAGCATGACATGTGCGTCCGTGTAAGTTACGCCCTCGAAGATGGTGTGATGTTCGAGTAATCGGTCGAATCGATCAACATAAACATTGATCGCGAGAATAAACAGCAGACACGAGGTCGCGATGGAGAGAGCGCGCCAGGGCGAGGAGGCAGAGCTGCTGCGTCCCTTGTAGAGCGAACGAGCTCCACTCGTGACCAGAAGGAACAAGACCGCAAGTGCAGTGGTGATCACGGAGAGCGTAAGTAGCCAGTTAACGATGAGGTGCCATGCGGGAAGTGTGAACAAAAAGAAGGCGATCGGCTCGCCAAAGATCGGATCTGCGGCGCTGCTCGCAGTGGGCGATGCGTACCAGAACAGCGCCAACGCGGGCCATTCGTGCATGATCGCCGCACCGGTAATCCCGGCAATGAGTAGCGCAGCGCAGAAGGCGATGACACGCAGGGCGGAATCGACGGAGAGATTCACCGGCTGTCCTGCGATAACGATCTCGTGATCGCTCGGGAGTTCGGCTCGATGAGCCCGCTTCAGAGCCCAAAATGCACCGTAAAGAATGAGAAATGTTGCGACGGTAAAGACCACGAAGATGCTGCACTGCAATCTCCATGTTGTCCAGAACACGTCTCCGTAGCCGAGCGATCTGAACCAGAGCAGATCGACCCAGTACGATAACGCAGCGCGGCCTCCGAACAGTATTGTGACGAGGAGGACGATAAGGAGAACGATTTTGGCCGGACGGCTCCGCAGCTGTTTTTGCTTCGGCCTTTCGATGAATCCATACAGATCTCGTTTGCCGCTTTGCCCGTCATCCATAATGTGGAAATTTGTACAGAAATCGACGCACCCCCAAGCCTGGCCTGATCACCCATATGGCACCTCAAAT
>JABFXN010000217.1 GCA_013361705.1 Acidobacteriaceae bacterium | reverse complement strand
AAGCGAAGGCATGGGTGAAGAACAAAGTTCTTGCTACCCATGCCTTAACGCTTTAACTTTCACCTTTTAACTTTTAACTCTTTCAATATCCCGCTGCCTTCCCATAGTGCCGTCGTCCATCGTGTCCTCCGAGCAACTCTCCCGTCTTGGGATCAACAGCAATCAATTCGCTGTCGCCCCAGACGCCTGGGTTCTTCTCGTCGAACTCGCCGGAGCGTTTGATGGTGTAGCCCATCGCTTTCAATTGTTCCACCACATCAAGCGGGAATTTCTTCTCTACGCTTAGCTCATCAGGAAGGTACTGGTGGTGGAAGCGCGGTGCGTCCGCGGCTTGCTGCACGTTTAGATGATTGTCGAGAATGGAGATGATGTTGTTGGCCACGGTCGAGATGATGGTGGGCCCGCCGGGCGAGCCCAGCACGAAACGCACCTTCCCTTTGCGGTACCAGTGATTCTTCGTCGTCACAATAGTGGGCGTCATCGCCGAGAGCGGACGCTTGCCGGGAGCAATCGCGTTTGCCGGTCCTTGAATCAGCCCGAAGCCGTTGGGCACGCCCATCTTGGAGGCGAAGTCATCCATCTCGTCGTTGAGCAGGAAGCCAAGGCCGTCAACGGTCACCGAGGAACCGAAGAGGAAGTTCAGCGTGTAGGTGTTGGCTACGGCCATACCATCAGCATCCATCACAGAAAAGTGCGTGGTCTCGGTCGACTCCTTTGCCGGAGGAACCGTGGGTGCGGGAGGCATGAAGCCTGCTGGACGCACCAGATCCTTCGATGGCGTGGGCTTGCCGACCGTGATGGTCTTGCGCCAGGCCTCGTGATACTTCGGGTTGGCCATCTCCTTCAGCGGCATCTTCATGAAGTCGGGATCACCAAGATAGTCTCCGCGGTCCATGAAGGCGCGGCGATACGCTTCGATAATCAGGTTCACCTGCGCCGCACTACGATCTGCACCGAACTTCGGCAGGTCATAGCCGGTAAGAATGCCGAGCGACTCCAGCAGCACAATGCCACCCGAGCTCGGCGGTGGCGAGGTGATGATGTGATAGCCGTGATAGTTACCCTCGATCGGCTTGCGATCTTTCACCTCATACGCAGCCAGATCGGCAGCGGTGATCAGGCCACCGTTCTTCGCCTCGAAGTCGGCGATCTGCTGCGCCATCTTCCCTTTGTAGAACTCAGTGGGATCAGCAACGATGCGGCGCAGCGTTGCCGCCAGCTCCGGCTGTTTGAATACTTCGCCGGGCTTGTAGAAGTTGCCGTCGCGTTGGTAGATGCGATGCGATGTGGGGAACTTCGCCAGGTTGGCGCTATGCAGCGTGCCAACCTCTTCTTCACTGAAGGTGAAGCCCTCCTCCGCCAGACGGATGGCCGGCGCCATGACCTTTGCCAGACCGAGTTTGCCGAAGTGCTGCTCCGCATAAGTAAGCCCGGCGACTGTTCCCGGCACGCCGCTGGCCTTGTAGCCCGTGATCGACATGCGCGGAACGACGTCGCCCTTCTCGTCGAGATACATGTTGGCTGAAGCGGCAGCCGGAGCCTTCTCACGGTAGTCCAGGAAGTGCGTCTTGCCGTGCTTATCGCGGATGAGCATGAAGCCGCCGCCGCCGATGTTGCCGGCCTGCGGATAGACAACCGCCAGAGCAAAGCCGACAGCCACGGCCGCATCTACAGCGTTTCCGCCCTGCTTCAACATCTCCAGGCCGGCGTCGGAGGCATCGTGCTGAATGCTGACCACCATGCCCTGGCGCGCACGCACCGGCTCCGGCGACTGCGCCTGCATTGCGACAACTTCAAAGGGAAGAGCGAGCGAAAACAGAGATACGGCGGCAGCGATCGACCGGCAAGTCAACGGGCACAACTCCTTATTGGCGGTACGGATGAGTCCAGCATAAACCTTCTATTCACAAAGCTGCGGCAGCTACGATGCGTACTATTTTCCCGGCTCATCCGTCCTACGACATATCGAAAAAACATCGCAGCATGACGGCCATAGGGCCGATATGAAAGCATTAGGACTGTAATGTCAGACTCTTCCCAACGGCTGGGATCGGCAGCCAGCGCCTTTCGTTCGCGCAATTTTCGCTTTTATCAGTCCGCCCGCCTGGTGGGCATTCTGGGCGCCGAAGCACAGACTATCGCTGTAGCCTGGCAGGTCTACCAGATCACGCACCGTGCCATCGACCTCGGCTATACCGGCCTGGCGCTCTTCCTCCCCGGTATCTTCTTCGCCCTCTTTGCAGGCCACGTCGCCGACCGTTATGACCGCCGCAACATCATCCGCATCTGCTACATCCTGCAGGCGGTCTGCACTGCCGCACTGCTATGGGTTGCGCTCACCGGCACAAGGAATGTCCTGTTTATCTACGGCATTCTCTTTTTGATCGGCACCGGCCGGGCCTTCAGCGGCCCGGCCAGTTCTGCCCTGGTGCCGCAACTCGTGCCCAGGGATGACTTCTTCAACGCCGTGACCTGGGGCGCGACCTTCTTCCAGATCGCTAATGTCGCTGGGCCGGCACTGGGCGGCATTCTGTTCACCCTGCCTCTCAGCGGGTCGCTGGCTTTTCTACGCGGCGCGCCGATCGTCTATTGCTTCACCATCGCGGGACTCACCGCCTTCGTCATCCTGATCAGCATGGTGAACCCGCAGGGTGCACCCGCCAGACGGGAGAACGTGAGCCTGAAGACGGTGCTGGCCGGGCTGCACTATCTCTGGTACAAGAAGCTGCTGCTGGGCTCCATCTCTCTGGACCTCTTTGCCGTGTTGCTCGGCGGTGCCGTCTCGCTGATGCCGATCTTCGCGCAGGAGATTCTGCACGCCGGTCCCGCAGGTCTGGGTATGCTGCGTGCCGCACCGTCGGTAGGCGCCCTCACGGTCTCGCTGCTACTGACCGTAAGACCGATCCGGCACGACGCCGGGAAGAAGATGTTGACCTGTGTCGCCATCTATGGCGTGGCCACGATTCTCTTCGGCCTGTCGAAGTCGCTTTGGCTCTCGCTGGCGGCGCTCGCGGTGGTGGGAGCGAGTGATATGGTGAGCGTCGTTGTCCGCTCGTCGCTGCTGCAGATGGCAACACCGCCGGAGATGCGGGGCCGCGTCAGTGCCGTGAACTGGCTCTTCCTGGGGGCGTCGAATGAGTTCGGCGAGTTCGAGTCCGGCCTGACGGCGCAGTGGCTGGGCGCGGTACGCGCTGTGGTCGTCGGCGGTGTTTTATCGGTCACCGTCACGGCTCTGTGGAGCATCCTCTTCAAGCCGCTCCGCGATGTCGACCAGTTGACGACCGAGTCGCTGCTCTCCGCCAATGCGATGCAGACAGCAGCCGAGCCGGTGGAATAGAGCATTTTCCCTGTGGGTGTGAGGTAGGGTTTCCGCATCTATGGGCGTTTTCCGCAATGAAAACGCCGCTGCACGCCCCTTCCGTTTCCGCATCTATGGGCGTTTTCCGCAATGAAAACGCCGCTGCACGCCCCTTCCGGGATACCCAGCAACAGGGAAAATACTCTAGAGCGTTCTAGTAAGCTTCTCTGCATGGAGACCGGGAAGAAGATCGCTATCGGCTGTACCGTTGCCGTTGTCCTCGTTGTCGGAGGCCGCCTGGGCATGATCGCCTATCAACGCCATCAGGCCGCAACTGCAGTGGTGGAGAAACCCACCTTTGAGTGGAAGCTGACCGACGATGACATGGTGCACCTGAAGCACCTTTATCCCAGCACCATGAAGGACGCGAAGGATCTGATCGGTAAGCGTGTCTGGATCTCTGCCGGCGGCCAGATGGAGTACTTCCCCTACGCCGGCAAACAGGTGCAGTGGAGCAAGAAGGCCGGCACGCTGCTGGGTGCCCAGCCCATGGACATCAAAGACATCATCACGCAGCATCCGCCGAAGAGCGTGATCGCGACACAGCGTATCCCCGCCGACAGCACGGCCATCATGGCGGTCTTCTCCAATCCGGACGACAAAGCGACCTATGCTGCGACCGTCGGCTATATCGAAAACGGCCAGTACACGTTCTACCTGGACGAGATGTTCTTCTACGACGATCCGCACACGCTCTACAAGCACTGGGGAGCGGAGAACTGGGCGGCGATCGACAAGCACGAAGCCAAGCTCGGCATGAGCGAGAACATGATGATGATGGCTTTGGGACAGGTAAGCCAGAGCGGAAGCCAGAAGAAGGGCGACCGCACCGTCCACTACTACAACCTGGGCAAGCCCTATGACGTGACCTTCGTCAGCGACAAGGCGACGAAGATCGAGCCTGCGAAGTAGCTTTTCAACCAATCATCCAACTATGGTGTATCGACAAATTCGATAAAGGCCATGCACTGGGTGCCCCATGTCCCTCGGGGACATGGGCCCGGCCTTTTCTCTGCCAGGCCAAATTCTTCAGATGGCATGAATACAACTCCAACGCCGTGTCGACAATTCGCATTGCATTGAGAGTTATAGGTCGGGCCTTCAGCCCTCAGCTTTTCAATGTGCCCGACACCTGGGGCGTTGCCCCAGGCTGGTATAGAACGCGCCTTCAGCGCTTATTCCTCAGTATCCCATTCGTGGTCCCCAACGAACTTGGTTCGTTGGGGTGAATGCTCGCAACGCTACGGTGGCTAGGAAATGCCTAATAAAATACAGAAAGTATCTATCGATACACCTTAGTTCCTACCCAGGTAGGCCTTGTACTGCGTCTCCACCACGCCGGTATTGCGGGCAAGCTGGAGCTTTGCCTGGTTGTACTGGAAGTTCGCCGACACATATTGAGACTGGGCAGCGGCAAGCTGTGCCTCCGCCTGCACCACCGGCAGGTTATCGTCCACGCCAGCCTGATAGCGGTCAATCGTGTCTCTCAGCGCCTGCCCGGCCAACTCGACGTTCGATCCCGCGACCTTTACCCGCTCTGAAGTAGACGTCACATCCAGCATCGCGGAACGAAGCTGCTGATCGATGCCGACGCGAAGATCGGCGATTTGGTTCCGCAACGACTCCAACTGGGCATCGGCCACCTGACGGTCGCCCCGGAAGCGTGACTCGGCAAAGATCGGCACATCCAGCTTCGCCATCGCACTGAAGGTGCCGTGGTACAGACCGCTGGTGGGCGCATTGGGAATATAGCCGCCAGTGACACCGTAGTTGCCCTCGAAGCTCAGGGCGGGAAGTCGCTCATAGGCGATGGCGCGACGCTGGCGCTCGTAGACGCGGATCTGAGCCTGCAGGCGAAGGAAGTCCTTCCGCCGCTGATAGGCAAGGTTCTTGGCGTCTGGAAGGGCCATCTGCGCCAGCTCGGAGTAGGGAACGATATCGGTCAGCTCAATGGGCTGATTTGCCGGCAGGCCGATCAGCCGGTTCAGCGAGATCTTGTCCTTGGCCAAAGCATTCTCAGCACTGATCAGCGCCTGCTGCTGCTGCTGATACTGCGACCGAGCCCGCAGCACATCCAGATTGGTTCCGACGCCGGCATCATGCTGGGCCTGCGCCTGGCGCAGAACCTCTTCTTCCTGCTTCAGCAAAGCCTGGTTGTTCGCGACATTCGCCGCATCCGCCAGGATGCTGAGGTAGGTCGTACCCACCTGAAGCACCACATCGCCGCGAACTGTGGCCGTATTGAGGTCGGCGACCTGCTGCTGGGACTTAGCGGCACGGTAGACCTCGATGGCGGGCATATTGAACAGGTACTGCTGCAGGTTCACCTGCGCCGTCACCGTATCGACCTTCACGATGTTTGGGATGGCCGATGCCGGAATCCCGAAGGCGGTGAGCAGTTTCCCGGCCTTGCTGGGGCTGAAACCCTGAGCTGCCAGGTTGATCTCCGCCCGGTTGGCAGTCCCCGAGACAGACATATTCGGCGTAATGGCCTGCAGGGCCGTACCCACCTGGCCGTGCAGCGAACGCTGCTGCTGCCGCGCCACAATGAGCTGCACATTGTGCTCCATGCCGAGCTGGATGGCCTCGTCCAGCGTCAGTCGCCGGACCTCGGAGGTGGCCACACCGATCGGCACACCGTCAAATTTCGTCTGCGAGGCGGAAGGAGCGTCCGGAAGGTTCGAGATCGGCGGAATGGTGGTCGTGTCCTGCGCCAGAACCAGCGAAGCGGCGAGGGGCAGGGCAGCAGAAACCGATCGAATGGCGCGTGTAAGTCGTGTCATCTTCAGGCGTTCGTCTGTTGTTAGATTGTCTCCGCCCGGGGACGGTTGCGCAAAATTCTCCCGGCGGCAAAAACGAGTAAAATCAGCTTGCTCGCCCTGGCTGCCCGGCGACGTCCTTTAATCAACCCATTATGATGCGTACACCCAAGCTCCTGCTCGCCCTTGCCCTCACCGCTACCGCCGCCTCCGTGCCGGCAATGGCCCAGTTTGTCAGCGGCCAGGCGCCCTCGACGACCTTCAAAGACACCTCCATGCTCAAACCCCCGGCTGGCGCCAAAGTGGCCATCTGGGAGTTTGTCGACCTGGAGTGCCCGGCCTGCTCCCGCGCCTACCCCCTGGTGCACGAGCTGAGCATGAAGTACGGCGTCCCTGTCGTCATGAAGGACTTCCCCCTGGGCGGAGCCCATATCTGGAGCTTTGACGCGGCCGTCTACGCCCGCTACATGCAGGACAAGCTGCCCAACGGCAAGAACATCGCCGATCAGTACCGCCTGGCTATCTTCCAGAACCAGAACATGATCGCCAGCAAAGACGACCTGCTGCGCGCGACCCAGAAGTTTCTGGCCGACCGCAAACAACAGCTTCCCTTTGTCGTCGACCCGCAGGGTGAGCTGGCCAACGAGGTCAAAACCGACCGTGCCCTGGGCGACCGCATCGGCATCAACCAGACGCCGACGATCTGGGTAGTAACCGACAAGGCCTTCCAGCAGATCTCAGACTTTGAACAGATCGAGCCCGCCATCCAGAACGCTAAGGCGCAGGCAGGCAGCAGCCCCGCCGAGACCAAGAAGGTCGCGAAGAAGTAACCCACCGCGTAACGGAAAAGGCCGCCCGTCGGGCGGCCTTTTCTATGTCCCCAGAGACATATCTAGCGAAGAGTGTGTCGAAAAAAACTGAGAAGCGTGAAGAAGATAACGCCGGCCCCGAAGACAAACAGGGCCGCGATGACGATAGGCCATACAACTCCTTCTTTCGCTGGAAACGCCTGTTCGTCGAACTTGTGCCGCGTGGCAGCAAACATAAGGAAGATGCGATTGCCGTAACCCGTCTTCAATATCGGTGACTTCATGTCGCCCCTGACCGAATGCGGAAAAGTATAAGCCGTCCGTAAAGACGCTGCACAATTCACTTCGGGCGCGACGGCCACACCCGCTGCACGGTGCGGTAGAGAACATCCTTCCGCTCTTCCGCATTGAAAAACGGGATCTCTTCGCGATAGAGCGCCAGCCGTTGTTCGTAACTTGCAAGCTCTGTCTTGATGGGCCAGTCGGTGCCGCCCATGATGCGCTGCGATCCGAAAGCATCGCGGACCCGAGCCACCATCTCATAGCTGTCGCGGAACGGATAACTCTGCTTCGAGAGCGACCATAGATGTGTGATCTTAACGAAGACCCGGGGGTAACGAGCCAACTCCAACAGCTTCGCAAGCGATGCTGTATCTCCAATGGGACAATCGGCCATATGGTCACTCACGACGGTGAGTCCCTGATTTTTGTCGATCAAGGGACGCACGTCCGGCAGCCGCGAAGCCGGCAGCAGCAGCGTCATCGGTACGTGCAGCCGCTCACACTGGGCCCACAACGAATACATGCGGGGTTGGCGAATCCAGTCTCCGGAGGCATCGGCAGCAGGACTTAACCGCACGCCGTCGCAACCCTGCGAAACCCAGTAGATCAACTGGTCCGCGGCATCCGTGGCCTCGGGATTGACGCGACAGACGCCGGCGAACTTTCCGGGAAACCGCGTGAGGCAATCCACCAGATAGCGGTTGTCCCACTTGTAATGGGACACCTGAATCAGGACCGTACGTGAGACATGGTTGGCCTCCATGCGCCGCAGCAGCGTCTCAACTGAGGCATCTACGCCCTCGGGCACGTTGGCTCCCTCGGCAAACGGATACCGGGGATCCTTGACCCAGACATGAACATGGGAGTCGATGGCCTGTGGCCCGATGGTCTGCGGCGCAGCCTCCGCCATCGCAGGGAGAACCGCGCCGGCGATGGCTGCTTTGGCTGTATTCGCAAGAAAGGCCCGGCGGCTGTGAGTCATACTTCCTCCCGGCACAGCCACGATACCGTGCGTCGCTTACGCCTGCAATATCTGCATCTCACGCTTGGAAAGCCGCATCGGATAGCATGGCGCCGCACATAATGCCTTATCTGGAGGGTTGATGTCGAAGGTTCGTGTCGCAGGGTTTGGAGTGTCCATCGATGGTTTCAGCGCAGGGCTGGAACAGAGTGTCAACGATCCGATAGGCAAGGGCGGTTTTGACATCTTCCAGTGGTTCTTTCACACCAGGACCTTCAAGGCCATGCATGGGGGAGAAGACGGCTCCACCGATGTGGATGACAACTTCGCCCGCCGCGCCATGGATAACTTCGGAGCCTTTATCCTGGGTCGCAACATGTTCGGGCCAGTTCGCGGACCATGGCCGGATGACTCCTGGAAAGGCTGGTGGGGACCCAACCCGCCCTATCACACACCAACCTTTGTCCTGACACACTATGAGCGCCCGCCGCTCGTGATGGAAGGCGGCACGACCTTCTTCTTCGTTACCGGCGGCATTGAAGAAGCGCTGCAACGCGCAAAGGCCGCCGCAAAAGACAAGGATGTAAAGATCGGCGGAGGCGTCTCGACGGTGCGCGAGTATCTACGCGCCGGACACGTCGACTCGATTCATCTGGCAGTATCGCCCGTCTTCCTCGGCAAAGGCGAACCACTCTTCCACGGCATCGATCTACCCTCTCTGGGCTTCTCTGTAACGGAGAAGGTTGTCACGGAAAAGGCAACGCACATCGTCCTGGAGAAGCAGTAAAGATTATCGGAGCGAGTACACCGAATGTCCCATCCATCGCATCGCGATGGGTGGGACGTTCGAGCGCAGCTCGAATCGCTTTTTTGTTTGTCATTTCGTAGTGACCAACGGGAACGGAGAAATCTGCTTCTCTACCCAGCAATTTCCGCGACCCAGCAATTTCCGCGCAATCCCCCATTCTTCGGCTTCGCCGAAGAATGGGCAAAGCAGGTCCTTCACTAATCCCCCCAGCGAACAAGTTCGCCGGGGGGATGACAATTTAGGACTCCGCCTCGCCTAGTGATGCTTGAAATACTGGATCGCACGTTCATGCTTCTCCGCTGCCTCGCGGCTTGAAAACGTGCCCAGATTTTTACGCTTGCCCGTCTTCTTATCGGCGTGGCGGCTGTAGATGCGAAATTCGCCGGATTTGAGTTTACGGATCATGACGGCGTTGGATGCGACATGGCCTGCGAAGGGAAGCCTTCTCCTATCGAGGCGCAAAAATGAAGAACGCTCCTCGAAAGGAGCGTTCTTGCGACAACTACTTGTACTGTTACTGAATCTGCACCAGCTCGCCATGACCCGCCGGAGCGCCCGGACTCGTCTGGCTGGTCTGCGGAGAGCGCCAGTGGTCGATGTAGCTGACCTGGTGCACGCAGCTGATGGTGCAGCTCGGGCTGCAGGTCTTCTCCGTCAGGAACTCGCGCTTTACATCCGCGGTGGTGTACTGCGACAACGGCGTCGCCGGAAAGCCACGCTGCTGGCTGCAGTAGTGCACCAGCCCGTTCTCGCAGACGTAGAGATAGCGTCCACCGGCGCGGCAGCGCCAGTCGTTGGTCGTGCCGTTCGCAATGGCTTCCTGAAAGTGGTTGAAGCGCGAGTAGCTGCGGCGGGTCAGCTTGCGGACCGCGTCCCACACCTTGCGCTCTTCGCCGCCCAGCGGCTTCAACTGTCCGTCGCCGTCGTGGATGATACCAATCGTCGAGCTGAAGCCCAGTCCCAGGGCGCGCTGCGAGATGGTGTAGGCATCCTGCGGATTCTGGATACCGCCGCCGACCACGGAGTTGATGTTCACGTGGAAGTCGGCGTGCTCCGCCAGCCACACCAGGCGCTGATCCAACACCTTAAGCGACTTCTTGGAGACCTCGTCGGGCATGACGTTGTCGATCGAGATCTGCATGTGATCCAGACCGGCCTTGTTCAGGCGCTGGATACGCTCGGCGTTCAGCAGATAGCCATTGGTGATCATGCCGGCGATGGCGCCGGTCTTGCGGATGCGCGCGATGATCTGGTCCAGCTCCGGGTGCAGCAGCGGCTCACCGCCGGAGATGGTAATCACCGAGGTTCCCAGACGGCCAAGGTCGTCGATACGGCGCAGCATCTCGTCCAGCGGCACCGGCTTCGAGTGGTCGTCATACTCGTTGCAGTAGGCACAGGCCAGGTTGCAGCGGCGCATGGGAACAATCTGCGCCATGTACGGATGGCCGGTGGAGAGCAGAGCATGGGCAATCGAGCCCAGCTCGCGCATACGGCGCACAGCGCCCTTTACGCGGCGGCGAAGCGGCATGGGCCGCGGATTCTTCTGGGTAGCGGGCTGTGTCATGTGACTGCTCTATTTTACCCTTTGGCCTCACCCGGGGGCTCTTTCGTGCTCCCCGGAGGACAAATCCGGTGTCATACTGAAACCACCCATTCACAATCTGTACCGGGTCATCTGTGCCGATCACTCTCTGAGGAATCGCTCTATGAAGAAGACCTTCGTCCAACGGATCCGCAATCGCGCCCTCTTAGCCGCGGCTGCTGTCGCCGTTCCCGTGGTTGCTCTGCTTGCCCAGGGCTATGGCGGCTCGCCCATCTGGTGGGAGGCCAATACCGGCGAAAAGATGCCACTGGCGGCCCTGTTTCGCGATTCCTCCGGCGACATCCTGGTCTACAACACCGGCGGCAATATGGGTACCCGCGGCCACGCCTTCTTCTCCACACTGGGGAACAACGACCGCGCCTGCATCACCTGCCACCAGCCCTCGGCGGCCATGAGCGTGAACCTCGAACGGCTGAACGAGCGCTGGCTGCAGACACACGGGACCGATGCCGTCTTTGCCGCGATCGACGGATCGAACTGCCCCACCCTGCCGCAGAAAGAAAAGAGCTCGCACTCGCTGTTGCTGGAGCATGGCCTCTTCCGTATCTATGAGCCCTGGCCGGCCGCGGGCGTAAAGCCGGAGTTCACCATCGAAGTCCTGCGCGACCCCACCGGATGCAACACCGACGCGGTCTATGGCCTGAAGTCGGCCCGGCCGACCATCTCCGTCTATCGCCGTCCCCGCATCGTGGGCAACTTCCGCTTCCTGACCGGCGGAGCCTTTACTGCCGACAGCCGTGCGGCCACGCTCGAACAGCAGGCCATCGATGCTGTCCGCATGCACGAGCAGGGCAGCGGCAATCTTTCCCCAGAAGACCTGCAGCAGATCGTCGAGTTTGAAGAGCAGCTCTTTGTCGCCCAAAGCCGGGACGAGACCGGCGGCGACCTCACCGAAGTCGGCTCTGCCGATGTCCTCGGACCGTGGACGATGAGCCGGACCCGTCCGGACGACCTGCACGCCGTCGCCGACCGCAATCTCACCCGTTTTCTTGCCGTTGACGATTGGCCTTATCGACATCCGGAGAGCACGAGCCCGCGCGACGTCTTTCGCGAGTCAGTCCTGCGCGGCAGCCGGATCTTCTCCACACGCACCTTCCACATCGGTGAAACCGCCAACCTGGAACACGTAGGCGGACACAAGGCGATGGACGGCACCTGCGCCACCTGCCACAACGAACGCTTTACGGGAGTCAGCAATCAGGGAGCCTGGGCCGACATCGGCACCAGCATCAAGGGATGGATCGGCGACCGCCCGGAGCTACCGCTCTTAAAGATCACCTGCAATGCCGATGCTGTGCCGCATCCGTACCTCGGCCGCGTGATCTACACCAACGATCCCGGCCGCGCATTGGTCACCGGCAAGTGCGCGGATGTCGGCTCCTTTGTCATGCAGCAACTTCGCGGCCTGCCCGCACGTGCGCCCTACTTCACGGCAGGGACCGCGAAGAATCTGCACGAGGTCGTCGATTTCTACGACAAGCGCTTCAGCGCCCACTTCACCGAGCAGGAGAAACAGGACCTCGTGAACTTTATGTCAGTCTTGTAAAGCAGTTGCTGTGGTGCCCATGCACCGGGTGCCCCAGGTCCGGGGTCCCCAGCGAATTCATTCGCTGGGGTGGTGTCCCCAGGGGACCTGGGTGTTCGAGCGAAGCGAGACCTTTTCGCCACAGGATTCGGAACCGAGAGGTGTTGGCAGAAAAGCGGATTTCTCCGCTGCCCTACGAAATGACAAAACAAAACGGATCGAGCTTCCGCTCGATATACCCAGGTCCCCGAGGGACCTGGGGCACCCGGCTTCGTCTAGGATCCGCTACAGAACAAACTGAAACAGCATCGCATGACGACGGTCCTGATCGTCATCCATCTCGCCCTTCTTCTTATCCTCGAGATTGACCGTGAGCGTCTGCTCGCGCTTCTCGCGCAGAATGGTCACGGCAACCGGCTTGGACTTGCCCTCGTGCAGCGCTCGTAGCCAGTCATTGCGTGTGGCCACGGCAACACCATTGACCTTCAGCACCACGTCTCCCGCCCGCATACCGGCGCGTTCGGCGGCGCTGTTGGGCTCGACGTTACGCACCAGCAACCCTTTGCCATTGGGCGATCCGAAGAACTCGGCGAGCTGCGGCTCCATGGGATCAAGGGTGACGCCGATACGCGGCAGGCCGAAGATCACCGAGGGGCTGGGAAGCAGCTTGTCGCCGAGACGGGCAATGGAACGCTCCTCCCGGCGCGAGGAGCCGGTGGCGTCAATAGCCGGATCCGGAACCACGAAGTGCTGGCTCCAGGCCTTACGCTCAATCTCGCTGCGATTCGCCAGCGTTACCTGGTAGGTCTGTTGCTGGCCGTCGCGGCTGACTACAAGGGCGATTCTGCGGCCCGGAGACGACTCGTGCAGGATGCGGCGCAACTGGTCTTCGTTCTCGATCGCCTGGCCGTCCATCTGCAGAATGACGTCGTGTTCCCGTAGGCCTGCTTTGCAGGCCGGACCGTCGTGGTCAATCATGACCACCTCGACACCACGCCCATCTTTCAGTTTCAAAGATGAGATCTGGTCCTGCGAAAGATCACGGAAGTCCACGCCGAGATAGCCCTGCGCGGAGCGGTTTCCCGCAACCAGCACGAGGCGCCATGGAGTCTGGTCGCTCCACTCCTGCGCGTGGGCTGCGGCTGTACAGAGGCCAGTTGCCAGGGCAACGGCAACGATCGTCAGGCGAGAGATTCTATGCGCCGGAGAGTACTTCATGGCAGTACAAACTTCTTCCTCACACCAGTTCGACGAGACGGATGGCGTACTCGTCATCATCGGTGATTACTGGATCTGGCTGACGCTCTCAAGAGCGTTCATGGATGCGTTCCGTATATACGGATTGTCGTCCGTAGTGGATACCGTATGCAAGACCTGTCGTACGGAGGAATCTGCCTGCACCGGCTCCAGAGCATTGATGGCCTGCATGCGGACGTCGGGGTCGTGGTCGTTCATGATCGACTCCAGAACCGCATCGCGGACCCGCTGGTCGGTAGCCAGATAACGCTGCAGTCCATGCAGCGCATTCATGCGGACCTTGCTGTCCTGGTCGTACCGCAGGCTGACCAGCAGGGTGTCACGGACAGACGATCCCTGCTTGCCGGATTTCTGATCACTGTCTTCATCGCAGATGTGCCCGGCCTTGCATCCCTCGGCCAACAGCGCTACGGAGGAGTCACGGACGTCGTTGTTGATGCCGTTCTTCGCACCCATCAGCAGCAACTGCTTGATCTGCGGATCGTCCAGCGTCCCCTGTGCCGTCTCCGGCACAACGCGGTTGTAGTTGACCTGCACCTGCTTGGAGTCAGGCGTCTGCACAATAGAGCTGATATTGGCGATGGTGGAGTCGGCCGAATGCTGCATCAACACCGGCGGAGTGGTCTTGGGAGCGTGCGCAGCCTGGTAGTTGCTGATGGCTGAGCCACCGAGAAACCCTACACCTACCAGCAAGACAGCCAGAGCCGGAGCGGCCTGCACGTGATGCAGACTGCCCATCACCAGAATCCGCAGACGTGCCAGAAGGCCGGGAGCCGGTTCAGCGTCCAGGGCCTCATCCAGCTTTACGCGTGCCTGTGCCAGCAGGTTGGGCGAGGGCTCGGCAAGCTCGAAGGCGGCGAGTGTATCCTGCATCGCCGTCAACGACTCAAGCTCCTGCCTGCAGACCTCACAGCCTGCGAGATGCTCATCCAGTTCCGGGATCCTGTCGTCTGCCAACTCGCCATAGGCGAGCAGGACGACCTCGAGTTGTGCCGATTCGCACTTCATTGCGTTCTACCTCTACCAGCCTCAAAAAATCTTTACTGCTCAACTGCTTTTCTGCGGATCGTCTCAATGGCTCAACCTTGCGTCCGCTTGGGTACCGCAAACTTCCGTTCTAACTAGCCCGAAGCTCGGCCAAATTCGACCGCAGCTTTCGGGTAGCACGGAAGAGCGTGTTCTTTGCCGTCTCTTCCGTGGTATTCAACATCTCTCCGATCGTCCGGAGCTTCAAACCCTGGTAATGCTTCAACTCAAACACCATGCGCTCGCGGGGCGTCAGCTTGGTCAGCGCGGCCATAATCCGCTCGCCCATATCCTTGCGCTCCAACTCGCGGGCCGGATTCGCCATCGCACGTTCGTCGGAGACATTCGCCATCAGGTCCATCTCCTCGCCGGCGGCATCCAGGACCGTTGCCGGATCTTCCCGGCGGCTCTTCCGCCGGCGCAAAGCGTCCAGGCAGAGATTCGTCGCGATGCGATACAGCCAGGTATAGAACGAGCTGTCAAAGCGGAAGTTATGGATGTGGCGGTAGGCCTTCAAAAACGCCTCTTGATGCACATCCTGCGCATCCTGCTCATTCCCAAGCATGTGTAGCGCCAGCCGCAGCACCGCCTGGTCGTACCGGCGC
>JABFXN010000105.1 GCA_013361705.1 Acidobacteriaceae bacterium | reverse complement strand
AGACGTGTTCTCTTCCGATATATAGACCTTCTGCACCTTCCAGGGCAGAAGGCCTTCCTTGATCTGCTCCGGGAACATGTTGGGATCGGCGGCGGCGTTGAAGACCTCCTGTGCCATCTCTCCAGAGACCTGGTGCTGTCCATGTCCATCGGCGAAGTTGCCGTTGAAGCTCGACGTCACCACCATCGGCCGCAGGATTCGCACGATACGGACAGCATCGCGTAGCACAGTCTCATGCCCCCACTGCTTGTGCGCCTCTTCCAGCGTCTTCGAGAAGCCATAGTCGGCGAAGCGTCCGAAGTAAAGATGAATGCCCTCGTATCCCGTGCTGGCGAGCAGCTCCTGCGTGCGGACCAGACCGAGCTGATCCCAGTAGTCGCCGGACATCACATTCTGGCCGCCCTCACCACGCGTCAGGACAAACAGCGAGGCATCGACTCCCTTGCCGCGCGCCTCATAGGCCATCATGGCGGCTTACTCATCGTCGGGATGGGCATTG
Source organism: Acidobacteriaceae bacterium (assembly GCA_013361705.1). Lineage (GTDB taxonomy): Bacteria > Acidobacteriota > Terriglobia > Terriglobales > Acidobacteriaceae > Terriglobus. The sequence goes on along the minus strand of JABFXN010000105.1, from coordinate 14,531 downwards.
ATGGTCAGCAGGCTGGCGCGGGTCCTCAGCTTCTGCAGGCCCTGCCAGACGGCAGCCGAGCCGCGATCATAGGGCAACGCCATCGCCGAAGCCGGAGGCAGCGCTGTACCGGCCAGAGGCGGTGGCGCACTCTGTGCCACAAGGGTAGCGGTGAGAAGCAAAGACAAAGCAGGGTGCAGCAGGGCGTTCGGTCGCATCAGTGATGAAGGGCCTTTCAGGTAGAGCGCTTGACGCTAAAGCATTTCTCCTAATGCTGTAGAGCGGAGCTTTTGCTGTTTGCGCCGTTTTCCGCAAAGAAAACGGCATTCGCAGATTTTTCCAAAGCTACCGTTTTAGGAGAAATGCTTTATACCTGAGTCTTACTGAGCGGACCCACGATGCGCAACCCTCGATTCCGATCCCGCCCCCAGGGCTTGTCGCACACCTCTTGTTCATCATCCCGCAGGGATCTGGTTTTCAAGTGCTGAAGGCCCGCTTATAAAGGGGGCCTTCAGAATGAACGTCTTACCGGCTACGTGGATCCAACCCTAGAAACGATCTCTCAGCACCGACCCCACAATCGCCCCAATCGCGCCGGCTTCGCCGCTCTCGCGCGCTCGCTCCACAGTCATGTACTCCTGCAGCGCATGCGCCAGACGTGGAAGCGGCAGCGTCTGCAGCCACACGCGTCCCGGGCCCGTAAGCTGCGCCAGGAAGATGCCATCACCGCCGAAGAGCATGTTCTTGATGCCCGGGACTGTGGTGATCTGAAAGTTCACATTCGCGTGGAAGGCGCCGACGTGGCCTGGGTGGACGCGCAGAATCTCTCCAGGCTGAAGATCTTTGATGACTAGCTCGCCTGAGAGCTCCAGCCAGGCCGTGCCCTGACCACTCACACGTTGCAGGATGAAGCCGCTGCCGCCAAAGATGCCAGCCCCAAGCGACTGCTGGAAGCCGACGCCGAGCTGTATCTGCGAGGTCGCACAGAGGAAGCCGTGCCGATGGATCATGTACTCGTGGCCGGGAGAGACCTCCACCGGAACGATGTGTCCCGGAACCTTGGTCGCAAAAGCCACCTCGCCCGGATAGTTGAAAGCCCGGTACTCGGTCATGAAGAGCGAGCCGCCGCCGGCCATACGCTTGATCGCGCCGAAGAAACCGCCTCCGCCCCCGAACTGCGTGTGAGTCTGCATCTGGATGCTTTGCGACATCCAGGAGAGTTCTCCAGCTTCAGAGATCACGGTTTCGCCGGGCTCGAGCAGAAACTCGAGAACGGGCATAGTGGTTCCGGTAATGCGGCTTTGCATAGCGATGGGTCGCTCCTTCGAGTGGATTCTACGCTGGCGTCTTCAAGCTGGTTCCCTAATTCCATTCCGCTTTCCATAAGATATGGGTGCCATGCCGGAGCTGCCTGATATCGCCGCCTATCTCCACGCCCTCACTCCCCGGGTCGTGGGCAAGCGCCTGCTGCAGGTACGGATTCAGGGACCATCCCTTCTGCGGACGGCCGACCCACCCATCTATAAAGCCGAGGGCAAGACCGTCCTCGCCCTGCGGCGCGTAGGCAAACGCATCGTCTTCGTTCTGGAGGACGACCTCTTCCTGGTGCTGCACCTGATGATCGCGGGCCGCCTGCACTGGAAGCCCGTGGGCGCCAAACTCGGCGGCAGGATCAACCTTGCCGCCTTCGACTTCGAGGATGGATCGCTGGTGCTAACTGAGGCCGGGACCAAGCGGCGAGCCTCATTACATCTGGTACGAGGAGAGGCCGCATTGTTGGAGATAGACCCCGGCGGTATCGACGTCATGACGGCAACACCGGACGAGTTCCGCGCCGCGCTGAGCGTTGAGAACCGGACGCTCAAACGTGCGTTGACCGACCCGCGGATTGTGAGCGGCATCGGCAATGCCTACTCCGACGAGATTCTATGGACGGCACAGCTCTCGCCCATCCTCCAGACCGGCAAACTGAGCGACGACGAGTGGCAGCGGCTCTATGACGGAACCCGCACGAGCCTGCAGCAATGGATCGACCGCCTGCAGGCGGAGGCAGAGGAGAAGTTTCCTGAGAAGGTCACGGCCTTTCGCCCGGAGATGGCAGTGCATGGACGCTTCGGCAAACCGTGCCCGCGCTGCGGATCTTCTATACAGCGCATACGCTATGCAGACAACGAGACCAACTACTGCGCAATCTGCCAGACCGAAGGCCGCGTGCTGGCCGACCGCAGCCTCTCCCGCCTGCTCGGCAAGGACTGGCCGCGCACCCTGGACGAGCTGGACGCATTGAAACGGCGGTAAATTCAGGAAAATTCTGGTCTTGCACCTAACCGTGCGCCATGAACGCTGTCCAAGAAAGCACATCGAGGAAATTTCATGAACCGTCTACCTGCTCTCTTCCTCTGCGCGGTTACATGCGTCACGGTTACGTGCATCGCGGCACAACAGGCCGCCAAGCCAGAACCTGCTTTTGAAGTCGCCACCATCAAGCCCAGCGATCCGGCAGAGCGGCGCATGATGATGCAGATGAGTGACGGGGTCCTCCATGCCAAAAACATGCCCTTGGTGGAGCTGATCAACTTCGCCTATGAGATCAAGTCTTCCTCCCTCCTGAGCGGGCTGCCGGAGTGGGCGAAGCAGGAACACTACGACATCGAGGCCAAGCAGGACGAGGAAGAGGCGCGGGCTCTGCGAAAGCTACCCGAGGAAGAACGCGGCTATGCCACGCGCCGTATGGTGCAGAAGATGCTGGAAGAGAGACTGCACCTGAAGCTGGCCAAAGAACAGAAAGAGCAGCCGGTCTACGCGCTGGTGGTGGCAAAAAGCGGGCTGAAGATGAAGCCGTCGGCGGCTCCGCCCCCGGGCGAAAATGCCGGCCCAGACTCCGGACCGGGCGCCGGCCCGGGCCCCGGAGGTCCTCAACGTATGCGGCGGGGCATGATGATGAATAGCCGCGGTGAGTTGACGGGTACTGACTCGACAACAGGGATGATTGCGAATGTGATCTCTCACATGCCGGAAGCGAGCGAACGCGTTGTCGTCGACAAGACCGGCCTTACCGGGCACTATGACTTCACCCTGAAGTGGACTCCGGAGATGCCGGCGCCCGCCTTTCGTGGAGCCGATGCCGGAGCGCCTCCTCCACCGGCAGCGGACAATGGTCCGACCCTCTTTACCGCTCTGGAAGAGCAGCTCGGCCTGAAGCTGGAGACCGCTAAAGACCTGGTGACCAGCTACCGGGTTGAGAACCTGGATCATCCAACCGCGAACTAAACCATGGCCTCTTGCGTATCCATCGCCATGCATCGACTTCTTACCGTTGCCGCACTCGGCGGCGCTCTGGTTACCTATGCCCAGAGCCCGTCTCAGGCTGCGCAACCGAAACACAGTTTCGAAGTCGTCTCCGTAAAGCCGTCTGCCGCGGCAAACGATAGCACAAGCGTCAACACCACCCCCTATCGTGTGCGATGCGAAAACGTCCTGTTGCGGCAGATTCTGATGATGGCCTTTCCCATCCGGTCTGAATCACAGATCGAGAACATGCCTGACTGGGCAAAATCAGAGCGCTTCAATATCGATGCCAAAGTGGATGAAGAGACAGCCGCTGCGACGAAAGGCCTCCCCCGAGAGGATCGGCAGAGGTGGCAGCAGGAGATGATGCAGTCGCTCCTCGAAGATCGCTTCCACCTGAAATTCCATTGGGGGAAGAAGGAGCTACCGGTCTACGTTCTGACGGTTGCCAAAAATGGCAGCAAGCTGAAAGCAACGGTCCTTCCCCCTCCGCCGCCGGGCGTTGATCCCAACGCCAAACCCCGAGATCCCGGAACCAGCTTCAGTACAAACAACGGGCACATGGTTGTCACCAACGGCAGCATGGAGATGTTCGCCAACCAGCTTTCACATATGACCGAGATGGATAGCCGTGTTGTGCTGGATCGGACAAATCTTCCCCGAAGATTCGACTGGACACTGGACTGGTCGCCTGAGAGACAGCAAAATAGCTTTCGTGGAGCCGATAGCGGCAATCCGACACCGGCAGTCGACACTTCAAAACCCTCACTCTTTACTGCACTGCAGGAACAGCTTGGTCTGAAAGTGGAGCAGGATAAGGCTCCGGTAGACCTGCTGGTGATTGATCATCTGGAACGTCCGACGGAGAACTGAGCACCATGAGTCGACGCCACATCCTTATGAGTTGCATCCTGTCCCTCCCGCTGACCCATGCGTACGGGCAGAAGCAATATACCTATGAGGTAGCGTCCATCAAGCCTCTCCACGGAGAGGTACACGCGACGAGACCGCTCGTCACACCGGAGGAACTGCGGCTCGACAGTGCCACGTTGCCCGGCCTCATCACCATGGCCTATGGACTTCGTCTCGATACACAGATAGAAAAGCTGCCGGACTGGGCAAAAACCACGGTATACGTCATCGATGCAAAGGCAGGCGAACAGACCGTGGCCGAGGCGAAGGGCCTGTCCAACGAAGAGCGTAGGCGCATTTCGCAGGCTGAAATACAAAGCCTGCTGGCAGAGCGTTTTCATTTGCAGGTCAATCACACTAGCAAGCTGTTTCCTGTATATGCGCTGACCATCGCAAAAGCCGGACCAAAGCTGAAAGCGACGCCGGAAGAAAACCCTACTCATGGTCAGGCGTCTGACTCTTCGCAACCGGAACAGGGAGCACATATCATGTCCGGATTTGGAAAGATGGTCGTCACAAATGGAACGATGGCCATCTTCGCGAGCCAGCTTTCGACGATGAGGGAAACGGGCGGGTGGATGGTCGTCGACAAGACGGGCCTGACAAAGCATTATGACTGGGAACTGACCTGGTCCACTGATCCGGCGGTGGATACCTCAAAACCTTCTCTCTTCACCGCACTCCAGGAGCAGCTTGGTCTCAAGCGTGAGCAGGACAAGGCTGCTGTTGACGTTGTCATCATCGATCATGTGGAGAAACCGACGGAGAACTGACTATGAGAAATCTTCTTTCTATCATCTCGGTCGCTACCACGTTCGCGATCCCAGCCCCGGTGTGCATCGGGCAGACATCGCCTGCCACCAATGCAAAGTTCGAGGTTGTCGTCATCAAACCCACACCGCCCGGCTCTACCGGCAACTCGCTGAACTTCAATCAGGGCAAGATGGTTGCGCATAACATTCCGCTGAAGGATGTGATCAAGTTCGCCTACGATCTAAAGTCGGACTCGCAACTCTTGAACGCCCCCGACTGGGTGAAGACAGACCGTTATGAGATCGATGCCCAGGAAGACGAGGCCGAGAGCGCCGCGCTGATGAAGATGGCGTTCGAGGGTCGTTTTGCAGTACTAAGGCAGATGATGCGGCAGATGCTGGCAGAGCGCTTCCGCCTCGAAGCGACATCGCAGAGTGCCGAAGTGCCAATTTATGCGCTGGTCGTCGCAAAGGGTGGAGCAAAGGTAACTCCCACGCCGCCTCTCGCTGCCGGCGAAGAACGGAAGTTCCGTGGCTGGCAGGGCCACGGCCCAGGCGATGTCGAAGCCCATGCAGCCACGATGGAGCTCGTCACCAGTGTGATCTCACGCATGCCGGAAGCCGACGGCCGTGTCGTCGTCAACAAAACCGACATGCCCGGGGAGTACGACTGGAAGCTGCACTGGACCCCGCAGTCCAACTCCGCAGCCGATGGAACCGGCACACCGGCCACCGAGACCGGACCAACGCTGTTCACGGCATTGCAGGAGCAACTCGGCCTGAAACTGGAATCGCAAAAAGGTACGGTTCCGGCGGTTGCTATCAACCATATCGAACGTCCTACAGAAAACTAAATCTGACGTTCCGCAGCACAAGAAAGCCCTTGGATGACTCTGACACGTACACTCCGCTCGCTCTGCGCATACGTTCTCTTCCCCTGCGCCGCTTTCGCCGCCGAACAGCGGGGACAGGTTCTCTATGGCGGCTTCCCTGTCCCGGGCGCCGTTATCACCGCCACTCACGCAGGCACAACGGTCACAGCCGTAACAGACGAGCAGGGCTTCTATACGCTCTCAAATATCGCTGACGGCGCATGGTCTATCCGCATCAGCAAGCCTGCCTTTACTACAGTCACACAGGAGGTGAACGTCACCTCAACAGCCACGGATGCAACCAGGTTCGAGCTGAAACTACTGCCTCTGGCGGAGATTCATGCACAGCCCGCGGATCAGCCGATTGCTCCAGTGATTACTGCCGCCGTGCCCACGCCTGCAAAAAAAGGCTCCGACACCAAAGAAGATACTGCTTCCGCGCCGCCACCTCCTGCGACACAGGAAGCACGTAACAACGATGGACTGCTCATCAATGGCAGCGTGAACAATGGAGCATCTTCGCCTTTTGCGCAGTTCGCCGCCATTGGCAACCGCCGCAACAACCGGCGTTCGCTCTACAACGGCGGTATCGGAATCATGAGTGTTGGCAGTTCCATCTTCGACGCGAAGCAGTACTCGCTCACAGGCCTTGATGTCCCTAAGCCTTCGTACTACCGCTTCACCGGCCTGGCCACGCTCGGTGGACCATTGCGTATTCCGCATCTGACCAACCGCAACAATGCACCTACGTTCTTTCTTGCATACCAATGGACACGGAACAACAATGCCAGCTCATCCTCAGCGCTAGTGCCGACACAAGTGCAACGCAATGGTGATCTCTCTTCGGTCTCCACACCCATCATCAATCCGGCAACCGGACTTCCTTACGCCAACAACCGGGTTCCGGTCTCGCCGCAAGCGGCATCGTTACTGCAGTTTTATCCGTTGCCGAATCTCTCCGGAAGCTCGCGCAACAACTATCAGACAACACTTCTAAGCAGCTCGCACCAGGATGCCCTGCAAGCGCGCGTTGATAAGACGGTCAATCGAAAAAACCAGGTCTATGGAAACTTCAACTTCCAGTCGATTCGCAGTTCGTCGAATACAATCTTCCAGTTCACTGACCGCCAGAAAAACTTCGGCCTTGCCGGAGGAGTGAACTGGTCGCACCGCATCAATGGCCGCTGGTCGTTCAACGTCGGCTATAAGTTCGCGCGGCAGACACAGCGCTCCTCTGCCAACTTCCAGGACCGCACCAACGTCTCCGGCAATGCGGGCATCTCGGGCAACAACCAGGATCCGTTCAACTACGGCCCCCCAACGCTTTCCTTCGCCAGCGGCATCGCCGGGCTGACCGATGGGATTCCCGCATACAACCGCAACCAGACGCAGACCGTCACCGGCGCCATGCAGTGGAATCGCGGACGCCACAACATGACCTTCGGCGGCGAGTACCGGCGCCAGCAGTTCAACTACTTCACGCAGGAGAATCCCCGCGGCTCATTCAGCTTTACCGGCACGGCTACGGGCAACGATCTTGCGGGCTTCCTGATCGGCGTGCCCGATACCAGCACCCTTGCTACCGGCAACCCCGACAAGTACTTCCGCCAGAACGTCTTCAGGGCCTACGCCGACGACGACTTCCGCATGACACCGACTTTCACTGTCAAGGCCGGCATCAGCTGGGAGTACGGAGCGCCCATTACCGAGCTGAAAAATCGTATGGTGAATCTCGATATCTTGCCGGACTTCTCCGCGGTCTCGCAGGTGCTGGCCTCTTCCCCAACCGGCAGCCTGACCGGACAACACTATCCCGACTCGCTTATCCGTCCATTCCGCAAGGCCTTCCAGCCGCGTGTCGGCGTCGCATGGCGGCCTATCCCTGCATCCTCTGTTGTCGTACGGGCAGGCTATGGCATTTACTTTGATAGCTCTGTCTATCAGACCACCGCGCTGAAACTTGCCCAGCAGGCGCCGCTCTCGCGTTCCTTGTCCGTACAACGTTCGAGCACTTGCCCCATCACCCTGGCCAACGGCTTTCAGAACTGCGCTGGCATCACCTCCAACACCTTCGCCGTCGATCCGAGATTCCGTGCGGGCTATGTACAGGATTGGCAGCTCGCCATTCAACGTGATCTGCCGTTCTCGCTGCAGTTGACCGCCACCTACAACGGCCTGAAAGGCACGCATGCGGCCCAGCAGATCCTGCCAAACACTTATGCCTATGGCGGCACGGACCTGTGCCCTTCGTGCCCGAACGGCTTCACCTATCTGACCTCGGGAGGTAACTCCACGCGTCACGCGGGACAGGTCCAACTTCGCCGCCGCCTGCATAACGGATTTACCGCATCGCTGGACTACACCTACGCCAACGCTATCGACAATGCATCCTTCCTCGGCGGACAGAACGCATCGTCCGGCACAGGTGCCACCTCGCAGAATCCCTTTGCCGTACCCGCTCCAACAACCAAGAACGACACGACGGTTGCGCAGAACTGGCGCGACCTGCGGGCAGAACGCGGACGCTCAGCGTTCAATCAGCGTCACACGCTCTCGCTGACAGCACAGTACACCACCGGGATGGGCGTTGGTGGTGGCACGCTGATGAGCGGGAAGGCGGGCACCTTGTTCAAGGAGTGGACGGTGCTTAGCCAGATCATGCTCAATAGCGGAGAACCGCAGACACCGATCTATCCCGTAGCGACACCCGGCACCGGGGTTAGTAATAACCTGCGCGCGCAACTGACAGGTGCAGATGTCTACGCCGCGCCTGCAGGTCTGCATCTGAATCCCGCAGCATTTACCACGCCCGCCGCCGGCACCTTCGGCAATGCAGGCCGCAACTCCATTACCGGCCCTGGTCAGTTTCGCCTGAATGCATCACTCGCACGCACCTTCCGCCTGAAGAGCGACATGAACCTGGATATCCGTGCTGATGTAACCAATGCACTGAATCACGTCGCCTTTACCCGCTGGAACACAACGCTCACCTCCACCCAGTTTGGCCTCCCCGCCACCTGGAACGACATGCGTTCCGTGCAATTCGTCTCGAGGCTTCGTTTCAAATGCGCAAACTTCTGCCACTGCTGCTCGCAACGACGCTCACCGCCCAACAGACCGGCACCAACAAGCCGCAGGGTAATGGGCAAGACCAGGTCTTCACCATGAAAGTGACGTCGAACCTTGTCGTCGAGACCGTAACCGTCAAAGACAAGAAGGGCAACACCATCCCTGGCCTGACGGCGAAGGACTTCACCATTACGGAGAACGGTACAGAGCAGAACATCAAGCTCTTCGAGTTCCAGAAGCTTTCGGATCCATCCGCGGTGGTGCCACTGGAACCGGCGAACGACGAGAAGATCAAGATCTACGACAAGCTCAGCCGCACGCAGATCGCCGGCGAGTCCGCCGCAACGCCGAAATATCGCGATCATCGCCTGCTGGCAATGTACTTCGATATGACATCGATGTCGCCGCCGGACCAGTTGCGAGCCCTGCAGGCTGCCGAAAAATTCATTCGCACACAGATGCTTCCGGAGGATCTTGTGGCGCTCCTACGCTACGGCGGCGGCTCCGTGGATGTGCTGCAGGACTTCTCCGCTGACCGTAACCGCCTGCTCTCCATCCTGAGCACGATGATTGTCGGCGAAGGCCAGGGCATGGCAGGCGATAACTCCGGCGACGACACCTCCGACCCCGGAGCAGCCTTTGGACAGGATGACGCCGAGTTCAACATCTTCAACACCGATCGGCAGCTCGCCGCGCTACAAACAGCCGCCGAGATGCTGGGACGGTTGAGCGAGAAGAAATCGCTGCTCTACTTCGGCTCGGGCTTAAGCCTGAATGGCCTGAACAACCAGGCACAGATGCATGCCACCACCAACGCAGCCATCCGTGCTGGCGTCTCCTTCTGGCCTATCGATGCCCGCGGCCTGGTAGCCACTCCGCCGATGGGCGATGCCACACAGAGCTCACCAGGTGGGCTAGCCATGTATACGGGCGCATCGGCTAATTCGGTCACCAACATGCGCGTCCAGTCACAGGACACCCTCTACGCGTTAGCTTCAGACACCGGTGGAAAAGCGCTGCTGGATAACAACGACCTCACCCGCGGCATTCGCAATGCGCAGGAGGCCATGTCCAGCTACTATCTCCTCGGCTACTACACAACCAACGGAGAGAAGGATGGTAAGTTCCGCCGCATCAAGATCACACTGAACAACGGGCAGGAAGCAACCCTTGAGTATCGCCAGGGTTACTACGCCGGCAAGGACTACTCCAAGTTCAACACTGCTGACAAAGAGCGTCAGCTTGAAGATGCACTCATGCAACCCGACCCGGTCACGGACCTCACCATAGCGATGGAGGTGAATTACTTCCAGCTCAACCGTGCCGAATACTTTGTCCCCATCGCAGTAAAAATCCCGGGACGTGAGCTGGCGCTCGCCAAGAAGCGCGGCTCGCAGCATACGCTGATCGACTTCATCGGCGAAGTGAAGGACAGCTACGGATCCACCGTGCAGAACCTTCGCGATTCCGTCGACATCAAGCTCTCGGACTCAACCGCACAGGAGCTGGCTCGTCGCCCGATCCAATACGATGCCGGTTTCACGCTGCTGCCCGGCAAGTACCTGATCAAGTTCCTCGCCCGCGACAATGAGACCGGACGCATTGGAACTTACCAGGCCAACTTCACCGTGCCGAACCTCAACAAGCAGGTTGAGCGCCTTGCCATAAGCTCCGTGGTTCTGAGCAGCCAGCGCGTGGCAGCCTCACAGGCGCTGTTCAATGTAGAGAAGCAGAAGCAACAGGCGAAGAACGATGCCGTCAATCCGCTGATGCTGGGCGGAGAAAAGCTGGTCCCTTCAGTCACACGCGTCTTCCATCACGCTCGGCCGGCTACCATCTTTCTGCAGGCTTACCAGCAGGGCACTACTCCACCAGAGCCCCTGCTGGCATATGCCACCTTCTTCCGTACTCACGATGGGAAGCAGGAGGTTGCCATGCAGACACCGACGGTCATTGCATCGAACGCCGGCAACACACAACTGCACATTACCCCAATCGCCATGACGATTCCGCTGGACCAGCTTGAACCCGGCGAGTACCAGTGCCAGGTAACCGTCCTGGGCGCGACCGACCAGAAGAGCTTCTTCTGGTCAGCCAAGGTTGAAGTGCAGTAACTGAAACTGTTGAAAACCGGTACTCCCGTTGCCCCATCCTTTTGCGAAGCGAAGAATGGGGCAACGAATGCACGGGCTACCTAGAAGGTCAGCTTCAGTGCCGTCTGTATATTCCTCGGAGAGTTTGCCTGCGACGTAATGTATCCGAAGGTTGACGAGCCGAACTGCGTGTTTGGCACGCCAAACTGCACCTTGTTGAGCAGGTTGAAGGCCTCAAAGCGGAACTGCAGCCCGAGACGCTCGTGGATGGTGAAGTCCTTCAATAGCGATAGATCATCCTGGAAACCGGTCGCGCTGCGCATGCGTCCAGAGGTGCGGGGAACGTCGCCCAACTCGAAGGCCGTTGCTTTGCGGAAGGCATTGGGGTTGAGGTAGCCCTGCGTTTGCCCATTACCACTCCCAAGGCGTTGATGGACATCGCCAAAAGTAAGCGGGTTGGCGCCGGAGACGAAGAAGGGGCGCCCGCCAGAGTAAGCCTGCCCGCCGGTTTGTGTAATGCCCAGCGGATAGCCCGACTGCACCGAGACGATACTATTGAGCTTCCATCCGCCGATCGCCTGATTCAGCCATCCGCTGACATTACCGCCGAATGCCTGCCCGCGTCCGAATGGCAACGAGTAGTTGGCATTCGCAACAATGCGATGCGGGATATCGGTGGCCATCACAGACCACTCCTTATCCTGGATGTGATAGCTGTTTTGGAAACCGGGCGTCCCATTTACATTGAGGAATCCGGTTAACAGAGGGGACGTATTCCCCATCAGCTTCGAGAAGGTATAGCTGACCGTTGCCGAAAGATTCTTCGACCGCTGAATGGTGACAAATGCCTGCACCGCATGGAAGATCGAGGCGCCAATTCCCATTCCGGCAACCGTGATGGAACCGTTCGACATACCGGTGTTGGGCGTGTACTGCGGATAGAGCGACAGCAACTGCACCCGCTGCACCGTCGTAGGAGTCGCAAGCGGGCCGGCCAAAGAGTTGCCATAGAACGGGTTTGCTACTGATGTGTTGAGGTAGTCGATCTGCGACTGGCTACCAGGAGCTCCCCAGTACTGATCGCGCAGATCGTTAGGCCGGTAGTTGATGGGCAAATGCACACCGTGGCTGCCGACATAGTTGAGGTGAACGACGACACCATTCGCAACCTGTTCCTCAACACCGGCGTTGAACTGCTGAAAGTACGGCAGTGGATTGTTGTAAATCGCGCCACTCACAGCGCTACCCGTTCCGGCAGTTACACCGGCACTCGGTCCTGCAGGCAGCAACACACCCGATGGGAATGGATTCGCGATGGTAGTGGTCGGAACGCTCGTACTGGTGAAGTTCGTCTGCGTCTGCTGTGAATAGCCAAGCGTACCTGTACCGTAGAAGCGCTGCGACGTCGGCAGATACATCAGGCCGTAGCCCGCACGCAGCACCGTCTTGTTGGTTGCCTGGAAGGCAAGGCCGATGCGCGGGGCAAACTTGTTGTAATACGTCTTCCACGTACGGTCGGGGAAATTGCTACCGAGGTAACGCGCCCCGCCGGTGAATGGTAATGCCGAGCTCGAAAGCGGATTCGATGCCGACAAGTCCAGATCGGCCCACTGATTATGCCGCTCACGATATCCGGTCTCGACGTCATAACGCAGACCGAAGTTCATGGTCAGCTTCGAATTCGCGCGCCAGTCCTCCTGCACATACATCGCGTGATACCAGGAGTCATATGCCGGCTTCACCTGACGGACGACAGTCGCACTGGTAAAGGTTCCCATCAGGAAGGCCGCAAACGAGTCGAACTGCGCCTGATTCGACGCCGCCGCGCTGGTGACAGTCGGACCATTGGTCAGCGTGGTATCGAATGAGATAGAGCCCGGGCCATTGCCGGCGCTCTGTTGATGCTCAAGGATGAGACGACCGTCGTAACCGAACGTCAGGGTGTGCTTACCGTGCTGCCACACCGCGGTCGATTCGAGGAAGTGGCTATAGTGCTCCCAGCGGTTGGTATTAGCGGCATACGACATATTGCCGTAGCCGCTAATACCGATATACGGCAGACCTGGAAGCTGCTGCTGCGAATCGAGGTTCGTAAAACCGTAGTCGGATGCTTTGTAGCCGGTGTAGTTCTGGGGAATCTGGAAGTTCTTCTGATAAGCAAAACCGTAGTTGGTCTGCAGCAGAAGATTCGGTGTGATGGTCCAGGTATCGCCCAGAGCGAAGAGATACGCACGCAGCGTCTGATTAATGCCGCTGGGGCCGTCAGCCTGATTGAAGAGGTCGTTCTCGTGATGTGTATTGGTATCGCGAGTGCCGCGAACGAAGACGCGCTGCGATGGCGAAAAATTGTGGTCGACGCGGAAGTTGAACTGGTCTACCTGATCGCTGGTGCGGTTGGCGTAAACATAGTTGTTTGCTGTGCCGGAAAGATTTGGCAACGGCAGGAACTGCAGCAGCTTCTGCGAGACCGGATTGATGTTCTGCACCAGTTTGCCGGCTCCGTAGCAGCCAGTAGAGTTGCAGCCTGCGGGCAAAGGCTGACGGGTATTGCCGCTGGTGCTGTACGGATCGTAGATCATTCCGGGAGCCTCACTAAAGACACCCTGACGCTGCAACGCCGTCGGCATTGTTGTGGTCACCGCGTTGTACAGCACATTACGCGCCGCCTCCCACCCGAAGGTGAAGAAGGTCTTCTCGCGACCGTTGTAGATCTTCGGCAGCCACACCGGACCGCTCAGGAAGAAGCCATACTGATTGAACTTGTGCGGTGCGCGAAAGTCATTGCGTCCACGGATCGGCGGGGTGTTGTTGTACTTCAGGAAGTATGGCGCTGCATCCAGCTTCTCGTTGCGCAGGTAGTCATAGGCCGTGCCGTGGATCTGGTTGGTTCCGGTCTTCGACACGATATTCAGAATGCCGCCGGATGAACGCCCGAATTGAGCCGAAGGCACTGAAGTGATGACCTTGAACTGATCGACCACCTCAACCGAAGGGGTAAGCGCGGGTTGGCCCTGGCAGCAGACCGTTACCGGCACGCCGTCAAAGAAGATGTCGTTCGAACCGGCCGCGCCTCCATTGGATTCGAAGTTGTTCGTACCCGCAGCCACCACGGCGCCGCGCGTCTGGCTTACACCCTGTCCGAAGCCACCGCCAGGCGCGATACCGGGTGAAAGTGCTGCCAGACCATATGGGTTACGGCCATTCAGAGGAAGGTCGCTGACCTGCCGAGTCCCGACCGTGTAGCTGATGGTTGCATCGCTGGTCTCGAGGTCGGCCATGCCCGCAGACTCGACATTGATGGTCTCAGTACTGGAGCCGATCTCGAGCGCGAGATCGATGTTGGCGGTCTGACCAACGCTAAGAGTTAGCGTCGTCTCAGCCGACTTGAAGCCTGACTGCGTGACCTGCACTTTGTAGGGACCGGTCTGCAGCGAGAGAAAGGAATAGATACCATCACTGTTCGTCTGGGTCGTCAGCGTAAGGCCGGTATCGGTCTTAGTAAGAGTCACCTGAGCGTTGGAAACAACGGCTCCGGTGCTGTCGGTCAGACGTCCGGTGATGACACC
>JABFXN010000394.1 GCA_013361705.1 Acidobacteriaceae bacterium | reverse complement strand
TGGGCTTTAAGCCTGCTGATAAAGCGCTGACGGCGCGTTTCATATCAGCCTGGGGCAACGCCCCAGGTCTGTTTTCCTCATCTATAGGCGTTTTCCGCAATGAAAACGCTGGCTGCCATCAACAGGGAAAATGCCCTAATGCGCGACGGGTGGGAGCCCTGAACTTAGTCCACGGTTACGGTCCAAAGAAGTGGGCTTTCCTTTCCAGACGGGCTTCTTCAGCCATTTGGCATGAGGATTATAGATCGGGCCTACAGCCCTCAGACCTTTTAACTATTCGAAACCTGGGGCGTTGCCCCAGGCTGATATAGAGCGCGCCTTCAGCGCTTATAGTGCCTGCCCAAAAGCCCGCTGAACACCCAAGCCAGCAAAGCTGGTCGGGGGGCCCGCTGAACGCCCACCCATTCGAGCGAGGCCCGAACATTTCAAGCATTCAGAATGCCCGCAAGCAGATGCCTCTAGAACACCCGCAAGCGGATGGTCAGGTACTTCTTCGGGTCGCTGCGGATGGTATTGACCAGGCTGTTGGAGCTGGTCAGCAGCGTATTCAGGTTGTTATACATCGCGTCATCCTTCACGAGCTTGCCTGCGGTTCCTTTGCCTTCATCGATGCCGGTGATCAGGTCGTCCAGGCGGGTGACGGTGTTGTTCAGTTTGTTCGCAAAGGCGGGATCTTTCAGCAGGAGACCCAGACCACCCTTACCCGCGTCCGCTTCAGCGAGGATAGAGTTCGCGTGGGCCAGGGTAGAGTTCAGGTTGTTATAGAGCGCATCGTCTTTCAGCAGCTTGCCTGCGCTGCCCTTGCCGGCGTCGAGCTCTGAAGCAATGTGGTCGATCTTTGCCGTCGTGGAGTTGAGGCGGTTGTACACCTCGTCATCCTTCAACAGCTTGCCGATCGAACCCTGTCCGTTGTTCAGGTTCTCCGACAGACGCTGCAGCTCGGCAACGGTCTTGTTCGCCCGGACATAGAGCGAGTCGTCATAGATCAGCTGGCCGATAGCGCCTTTACCGCTGGCAATGGTGTCGACGATGCGGTCAAGTTTGGCAAGAATTACGTTCAGGCTCTCGATCGTGCCCTGGCTGGATTTGACGACATCCTGCAGGTTAGTCGTATCGAGGGTCTTCAAGACATCCCCGTCCTGCAACAGCGGTCCGGTCGCAACCTGGCTGTTGAGATCGATAACGGTATCGCCGAGAACGCCGACGGTGGAGAGCGCGGCAGTGGTGTCCTTGTGCAACAGGGACTGGTACTTGGCGTCGAGCCTCAGGCTGGCTTCCACAGGCATGAGTTTGCGCGCGGGGTCGTCTACGACCCTCACTCCAGTCACATTCCCGATGGTGACACCCTGCAGGGTTACCGGTGCTCCGACTTTCAGGCCGGCGGAGTTATCGAAGTAAACCCGCACCATGAGCTTTTTGGAGAAGAGACTGGCGCCCTGGGAACTGGTGAGCAGGAAGATGAGGACGATCAACAGCGTGAGCGAGATCAGAACAATCACGCCGACTTTCAACTGCGACCAACGCACTTCCTGGGTGCTGGGCATATCTCTCCTTTAATGACCACACGTCTTACTAGTGCTTCAGAAAGCATTAGACCATGCGGGGATCAGGGTTCCTTTTATGCGATGCCCTTCAGGTGCTAAAGGTTTCAAAATCAGCAACCTGGACCTTCCACGATAACCGTGGCAAGCGCCATTCCACGGGTGTGCGTCAGCGAGATATGAGCTGCGGCGATTCCCATAGCTGCAGCCCGCTCGGCGGCCCGTCCTGTGAAATGAATCGTCGGACGCTCGCCCGGTTGCCGGCGAACCTCGATCTCCTGCCAACTGATGCCGCGGCTGATTCCAGTGCCAAGAGCCTTGGCCGCCGCCTCCTTGGCTGCAAAACGGGCGGCAAAGCTCTCTTCCGAGGCTTTTTTGCGCAGGCAGTAGGCGATTTCGCCTGGCGTGAAGATCCGGTGAAGGAATCGGTCACCAAATCGGGAGATGCTGTCCCGTATTCGGTCAATCTCTGTCATGTCCGTGCCAATCCCCAGAATCACCCTTCCATTGTGACACCCAGGACCTGCCTGGTAACCAAGAGTAACTATTTCATCCTCCGGTGGTGTGATGACTTCTCCATAGAGGCCGATGAACCGGCAAGAGGTTAATTGCTTTCCATGCGAGCGATTCATAGCTACACATACGAAGACCAGGGGCGTTTGGTGGTGAACCTGGCGCGCGCAATTCGAAAGAGTGGCGGCCAGCTATTGCGGGAAGAACCGTTGAGCGAACATGCCTTTGGTATGGAGCTGGAACTGCCGTTGAATTGCATCATTGACCTGTACGGCGAACTGGTTCGTTCGGGCTTGGAGTTTTCACGCTCTGGACAGTCTGCGCTCGCCGAGCTGTGCACCGTGCAGCGCCATGTCCGTCCCCGGCAGGCTCGTGACCTGGTGCACCTTCGTCTTGAGGTAAGCCTGCTGCAGGGCATCAGCCTGGAATCGCTGCTCGCGACCAGTGGCCCTGCTGCCTGACACCACAGGGCTAGTGCCTGTACACTGACCGAGGTGCCGCCCATCATTCAAGCACAGAACCTCGGCAAGACGTACCGCTCTGGCAAACTGGAAGTCCCGGCTCTTCGGAATGTGAACTTCTCAGTAGAGCGAGGTGAGTTCGTCGCCATCGTAGGACCTTCCGGTTCCGGAAAAAGCACGTTGTTCTATCTGCTGGGGGGATTGACGCAGGCGACGCATGGCTCCATCAAGATTGATGGAGTCGACTTCGCTCAGCTTTCCGACTCAGAGCGCACCAGGTTTCGGCGGTCACATATCGGGTTTATCTTTCAGCGGTTCAACCTGCTGCCGACGCTCTCCGCGCTCGGTAACATCGAGCTGGCCTACGATATCTCGGGACTGAAAGCCCCGATGGATCGTCATCTGCTCGATCATCTTGCGGAGATGCTGAATATCAAGGGACGCCTTGAGCATCGTCCGAATGAACTCTCGGGCGGCGAACAGCAGCGCGTTGCCATCGCGCGCGCGTTGATCACGCGGCCCTCCATCGTGCTGGCCGATGAGCCGACCGGCAATCTGGACACGAAGAACTCCGATGCCGTGCTGGCCATGCTGCGCCAGTCATCGTAGCAGATGAACCAGACCGTGATGATGATTACCCACAACCCTGAAGCTGCCCAGATCGCCGACAGGGTGATCACAGTACGCGACGGTGAAGTAGTGGCAATCGATCTCGGCCGTAGCTCAATGGATATCGTGCATAACGCCTATTAGGCGATTGAATAATTGAAGAATGGAATGATTGGATAATCGGGCCCGAGCAAGCCTTCATTCAATTATTCATTTATTCAATCATTCAATTGCTTCTACCAAAGTACCCCGTCGATCGGCCGTTCCAGGGCTGGGATCTGTTTTTCCGCCAGCATCTGGCGGAGGTTTACCTCGATGGTGCGGCAGATGGCCGTGAGTGGGATGTCGAAGATGCTGTTGCTGAACGGGTCTTCAAGATCGGTTCCGATCTGATTCAGCGCCAGGAAGATGAGGCCCACACCGGTGGAACCGAGGGGTGTCCACCAGCCCAGGTTCCCCACCATGGCGATCGGCAGCAGCAAACAGTAGAGATGCACGAAGATCCGCGGGAAGTAGTCGTACTGGCGCGGCATGGGCGTGTTCTTGATGCGCTCTGATCCGCCCTGCGCATCGCACAGGCGGCTGAGCGTGTCATCCATGTTGGCCCACTGGCGCTCGTTGATCCAGCTATTTTCGTAGGCCTCGGTGACCAGAAGGCCGATGCGCTTCTGAATTTCGAGCGCGACATTCTTCTCGTTCTTCAGCAGCATGATCTCTTCCTGGGGAAGAATGTCCTTCAACTCCCACCACGGTTCCAGACCACGCAGTTGCTGACGCAGACAGTTAACCCATGCGATCTGGAGCAGCACAATGCGCTGCTGCAGGTACTGCACGTTCTGTACATCCTCTTCAGTCGTGGGGCGGATGGCGGTAACGGCCTGCCGAGCGAGCGTGCGGGAGTTGTTCACAATCGCGCCCCAAAGCGTCCGCGCCTCCCACCACCGTCCGTAGGAGGAGTTGTTGCGGAAGCCGACGATCACGCCGATGGCGGAGCCGAGCAGGCTAAGGGGGATCGCTGGTTGCGCGATCCAACGCAGATGCATGACCTTGAAGGCCACCACCACAATCACATCGAAGCCGAAAAGCAGCGCCAGAGGCAGTCCGACGTACTTTGCCATCTGGCGCAGCGGCGGATGATTGATCGTGATCAAGCGCCGGCTCCAACCGTCGATTCGAACTTGTTCTTCTGGTCGTCGTAGATGCGGACATCGCCCCTGGCAATGTCATAAACCCAGCCGCCGACCGTCAGCTCGTTGCGCGCCATGGCGCCGGCCACCGCAGGATGTGTCTTCGCATGCGTCATCTGCATCAACACATTCTGCTCGGTGAGATTGGAAAGCATATTCGCTTCAGGGGCAATCTCTCGACTTACGCTCAGCGCGGCTTCGGCATTGCGCAGCCAGCGGCGGACCGTCGGCATCTTTTCGGTCGACTCCGGTTTAAGCAGAGCCTTCATAGCGCCGCAATCGGAGTGTCCGCAGATGACCAGGTGCTTTACTTTCAGCCCCGTTACCGCGTACTCAATCACGGAGGAGACGCCGCCGATCATCTCGCCATATGGGGGCACGAGATTGCCGATATTGCGCATGACAAAGAGTTCTCCCGGACCGGACTGTGTGATCAGTTCGGGATCAATACGCGAGTCTGCGCAGGTAATGATCAGCGTATGCGGCTCCTGCGGCTTACTGACAGCTTCCAGATAGGTTTCGCGGCGCTCGGGGTAGATCTCGGTCTGAAAACGGTGAATGCCTTGCCTCAGATGCTCGCGGACGTCCATGACACTCCTTTTGGAAATTAGGTCTCTTTGGGCTCCGATCATCTTAGCTGATGGGTAGGATGTCGCACGCACTATGTGGGCCGTGGAGTTCCGCCCTCTCGTTTAGCTTTTTGGATAAAAATCAGAGAAAAGCAGATCTCTACGAGATGACAAACAAAAGAAACGGCATCTTGGGACTCGTCTTTTAGGAATCGGATAGAGTGGCCTCAGGAGCTGCGCTTGCGGTAGTAGGTGCCCGCCGCGAAGAAGGTGGCTGCGAGCAGAAGGCTGACCAGGGCGTGCAGCCGCGAGCCGCTGTAGATCGCCAGCCAGGCGTTCCCAGCCATACTGCGCAACCGATATACCAGATGCTCACCATCCACGGCCTCATAGTAATGAGACGCAGGTGCAGGGCGCCGCGTTTTCGGACCTTGTTTTACACTTGATTAGGACTATTTCCAAGAAAAATCGCACATTTGCGAGGGAGCCCGAGCAGTTCATGTCACAGCGCACGTTCAGCATCATCAAGCCCGACGCCGTCCGTAAGGGATACGCAGGCGCCATCCTGGCCGAAATCGAGAAGGCCGGATTCAAGATTGTTTCCATCAAGAAGATCTCCATTTCGAAGACTCAGGCCGAGGGCTTCTATTACGTCCACAAGGAGCGCCCGTTCTTCGGCTCCCTGACGGACTTCATGAGCTCAGGCTCCATCATCCCGATGGTGCTGGAGAAGGACAACGCGATCGCCGACCTGCGCAAGCTGATGGGCGCCACCAATCCGGCAAATGCCGAAGAGGGCACCATCCGCAAGAAGTTTGCCGGTTCGATCGAAGAGAACGCGATCCACGGATCGGACGCAGAAGAGACGGCCGCCTTCGAAATCGGCTACTTCTTCGCCGGGCTTGAACTGGTTTAACCGACTTTTAGAATCTGTCGAAAGGGCGCTTCCGGAAGGGAAGCGCCTTTTTTTGCTGTTTTGCGCGAAGTTTCAGGAATTTCCGATCACGGTTTGACATCCGGTGCGTATTAAGAAATACCTACTAGTAGGTATTTTATCTGAGTGAGGTGTTTCCCCTTATGTTCTGGCGCTCCGGAGCTTCTTTGCTTGTTCTTCTACAGGCAGTTCTTTTTCTTCCGCATCAGGCCTTCGCATCTGCTGCCATTCAGCCGCAGCGGCCTACACCCGTCAGGTCGTCACAGGACGTCTGGACGATCTCACACGCACAGCACGCGTACGGCCTTCCCGAGGTGAAGCCGAAGCAGAAAGGAACGCTCACCCTGGACAGCCAGAACATCACCTTTTCCGGCAAGGCCGTCTATCGCATTCCGCGCGCTTCGGTGATTGCCATCAGCGATGGATCGGAACGTGTGGAGTTGTGGGGCATGAAGGGGCGCCTGCTGCGAATGGCGATTCCCAACGGCGGCGGGCTTGCGGCTGCCGGCTTCATGCATCACAAGGAAAGCTCACTGACCGTCGAGTTCCGCGATCCACGCGGCGGATACCATGCGGCGGTCTTTGTCGTGCCGCCGGATGACGCTACGTTGGCGATGGCCACCTTCGCTCCGCCAACCGATGACGCTGCCTCAGCGAAGCCGGTAGACATCACCGCCCCTGTTGCCAATGTGTGCGACGGCGCCACGGTAAAGCCAGGTAGTGTCCTGGTTGCGGCTCCTGTCTGGGAGCAGATAGAAGTGCCCGCGTCGTATCGCGCTCTTGTGTATGAACACCTGGTGGATCGTATGCGGCGCGTGCAGGGCGTAAGCCAGGTCTATCGCGAAGGAGAACCCGGAGCGCAGCGCGGTTGTCCGCAGTCGACGGTACGCATCGCGATCGCCGGCTTCCGGCCGGGAAGTCAGGTCAAGCGCGCGATGATGGGGCCGGCAGGATTCTTCGCCGGTACAACGCAGATGAACTTTCATGTCACGATGAGCGATCAGGCAGGTATGTGGCAGGTCAGCGACGACGTCAGGGCGACAGTGCGCGGCGAGTCCGAGAGCAAGAATATTGCCGACAGCGTCGCCAAAAGCGTTGCCAAACGCTATGCCTCGGAGCGCGCGAAGTTTGAAAAGAGCCAGATCGTATTTACCCCAACTGTGAAATCCAACTCACCTACTAAGCTATCGGCGGCACAGCGCCACGAATAACAAGAGAGAATCGCCGCCCCTTCAGGGAGGCCACCCTGGCGGCGATACCAGCAACAGGAAAAACGCTCTAGCATAGATGACGATGACGGCAGTTAAACCGAATAAACACGAACAGAGAACCAAAGAGACACGCGAGCTGTTGTTACGCTCTGCCGAGACCATCTTTGCCCGCGACGGTTATGAGGCCGCCGATCTTTCCGAGATAGCAGCCATGGCGGGACGCACCAAGGGTGCAATCTACGCGCACTTCAAGAGCAAGGAGGATATCTTTCTTGCCCTCTGGGAACACCATGCGTTGCGTTACCGCACTCAGATGGAAGAGCGGCTCGCCCACTCCACCAGCGTTGAACAGAACCGCGAGACACTGCGAAAGTTCTATCTCGGCCTGTTGAAAGACAGAGTCTGGGGTCAACTCATGCTGGAGTTCAAGCTCTTCTCGCTGCGCCATCCGGAGGCAAAAGAGAGACTGCAGCAGCGGCTGGCAAATCTGCATCCCGGCAGCCGTGAACAGCAACTGACTTCAATTCTTGGCTCCGCAGGAAGAAAGAAAGATGCGATCAGCAGAGCGTCTGCGGTCATGATGATTCAGCCGATAGTCTCAGCGCTCATTGTCGAATCGAGCCTCGACGAGTCCTTTCTTACGGAAGAGATTCTGACGAAGGCTGTCGATCGAATCTTTGAGGCGTTGCTGCCGCCAGGAGTATAGTGCGATCGTCTTGAAACCGGGTGGGAGCCGAGGGCTTCAGCTCACGATTTATAAACCAACCACGGATGGGCTTTACGCCCGCTAACAAAAGCGCTGAAGGCGCGCTCTATATCAGCCTGGGGCAACGCCCCAGGTCTCAGTACCCACAAGATGTTGAAGGGCTGAAGGCCCGCTTTATAACTCTGCAGCTAAGGCAGATTCACGCTAATGCGCGAACGGGCGGTGGACTTTAGTCCACGGTTTCCCAGATGGGCTCCTTCGGCCATTTGGCGTGAGGATTATAGAGCGCGCCTTTCCACCCCAATGAACAAGTTCATTGGGGACCCCGGCCTTCAGCGCTTATAGTGCCTGCCCGAAAGCCCGTGGAACACCCCAGCCAGCAAAGCCCTCATCGCAAAACATTCGCACCTTCGAAGGGAAACTGTCGCACGAGACCCAGCTCTACTGAAACATCCGCAAATCAATGCCATCAGCCATCATCTGATAGCCCACATCACCGGGGTGCAGATGGTCGCCGCTATCGGCTTTCTTCACAAACTTCGAAGGCGTTGCTGAATCGCGGACGATCTTGTCGAAGTCGATGACACCGTCGAAGACCTTGCTGGTGCGGATCCATGCGTTGACCGTCTGGCGGTCCTTCTCGCCTTCGGCACTGAAGTACGCTGCACCCTCGTACGGAGTGAGTGTAGCTCCGTAGACCTTGATCTGTTTGGCGTGCGCGCGATCGACCAGTGTCTTCAAACCATCAATGATCTGCTGTGCCGTGACCGCCTCCTCGCCGGGCTGGGTGCCGGGCCTTGCGAAGTAAGTACGGCCGATATCGTTGATGCTCTCCAGAATCACTAGGTACTTCACTCCCGGGGCGGAGAGAACATCGCGGTCGAAGCGATCGAGCGCTTTAGGACCCGCGGTGTCGTGCAGAATGCGATTGCCGCTAATGCCCTCATTGAGGATGCTGAGATATTTGGTCTTCTTGTTTGTCGTCAGTCGTGTTGCCAGAAGATCGGGCCAGCGGTGATTGCTGTTCAGCGACATGCGCGCACCATCGGTGATGGAGTCGCCGAAGGTGACAATCGCGGCGGATCGCTTATTGGTCGCCGGCACGAGAAGATTCTTGAGGAAGATCCAGTTGCGAATCTCCTTCGGCTCAGGAAGATCGACGACCGTGCCCTGGTCTCCAGGGACCAGATACGCGCTCTGGTTCGCCAGCGGATGCTCGGTCAACGTCGTAATCGTCTGGGCCGGTACCGCCAGGCTGATGGAGAGATCCGAGAAGATAGGCAGGTTGATCTTGATGTTGTCGCTGGTGACGAACTGGCCCGGTGCAATGGTGATGCTGGGCGAGCCGGAGAAGGTTACGGGATGCGCCGAGCCGTCGACGATGGTATCGCCGCTCGCGAAGAAGCCCACCGATGCCGCGGAGATGGTCAACGGCTCCGTGCCGAACTCGTTGGTCAACGAGAGACGCAATGTCTCGCCGCCCTGGCTGATGTGAACCGTCTGTCGGATCGTCATCGGAGCGGAGCCCAGTGCGATTTCATTCTTCACGGAGACAGGAGAGGCGGCCCAGGTACCGATCCAGCGGTCTTCAGCTTGTGCCACACCTGCGGTGCACCCAAGCGCCAAGGCAAGCAGCCAGAGGAGAGAGGTCTTCTTCTGTGTGTAACGCATTGGCTAAACTATATCGAGTTCGCGTGAATCCTATGCCTTCCCTGAATCCATTCCGCTTGAAGCCGTCGCTTGTGGCCCGCATCTGGGGTCGTACCAACCTCACGCCGTGGTACACCGATCGGCCCGCGGAAAAGATCGGCGAGTCGTGGTTGACCGGTGAACAGTGCACCGTGGAGGGTGGTCCGTTTGCAGGCCAGACACTGCGCGAGCTCAGCGCTTCACATTCGGACGAGCTTCTGGGCGAGAGCAAGGCTCTCGGCGAGTTTCCGCTGCTGCTGAAGCTGCTGTTTCCCGATGACAAGCTCAGCGTGCAGGTGCACCCGAACGACGAACAGGCCGCGAAGAGGAACAGCCAGGGAAAGACCGAGTGCTGGTACGTCCTTGCCGCAGAGCCGGGAGCCACTGTTGCTCTGGGCTTCAAGGATCCGAAGGTCTCTGTCGAGCAGGTGCGCGAGGCCATCAAGCAGGAAAGGCTCGAAGACCTGCTGCACTTTGAGCCGGTGAGTGTCGGTGATCTGGTGTACGTGGATGCCAACACTGTCCACGCCATCGGGCCAGGAGTCACCTTGCTGGAGGTCCAGCAGACCTCTGACATTACCTATCGCTTGTATGACTACGGCCGTCCGCGTGAGCTTCATCTCGAAGAAGGGCTGGCGGTGATGAAGGCCGCGACGGCGGCGGGGAAGCGCGCTCCGGTTCGAAAAGACGGCTTCACACGATTGGTCGAAGAGCGCTACTTCAGCGTCGATCGGGTTGAACTTGCTGCCGGAGCAACGCTGGATGTAGCGGCGCCCGGGAAGCCGCAGTGCCTGGTACTGCTGTCAGGAGAAGCTACGCTGACCTCTGAAGGGGGCGATGCCCTTGAGCTGACACCGGCCGCGGCTATCGTCATACCCGCTGCCGCGAAGCAGGCCGTACTCAAGGCAGGCACCGACTGCGCGGTTGTGCGCGCGATCGTCTAGCGAGCCCGGTTCCATCACGAACGACAACAGTACGTATCGATAAATTCGGGACCTATGTATCGGACCGGGCCGAACCGAGGAGTTTCGGCAGGGAGTATAAGCGCTGAAGGCGCGCTCTATATCAGCCTGGGGCAACGCCCCAGGTCCTGGATAGCTAAGAGGTCGGAGGGCTGAAGGCCCGATCTATAGTTCTCATGCCAAATGGCTGAAGGACTGTAGAGTTATAGAGCGAGTCTTCAGCGCTTTTTATCAGCGGGCTTGAAGCCCTCTGAAGACCCTATCCAGCTTTTCTGTCTGAAGCCCTCGTCTCCACCTGGTTCGAGGTTCGCTCGACTAGTCTCCGGACGAAGGCGTATGTTTCATGCTCTTCGACAAATGCCAATTGACACGTACATTTTTCCGCGCGTAGGATGCCGTCCGGTTTCAGGTATCGCCTGCATTGTGATTGTTTTGGTCCTAAAGGTGCAGAACCAGACCTTGTGGTCAAGGGAGCCTCTGAGAACTCCAGGCAGAAGCCATCTGTACCCGTATTTCAGAGCCGACGTTGGGCTCGCAGAGCGTTTTCCCGGGGACCTCCAGAACCGGTTTGTTGCGTGTTCCGGAGGGCTCCTGAGGAAACTGTATGGTAAACCCCAAGGTGCGCCGACAACGTTCGGCGCACCTCCTTTTTCACACCCCCTGTAAATGCGGTATTGACACCCGATTTGCGGCATGCGTAGGATGCCGTTCGCCTCTGAAAAGAGGAGGCAAGCGGTTGTGAATTGATTCGTCTCAATGAATGGTTCGCCCCGCTGGAATGGTTTTACGCGGCAGACAGCCGCATTACGGAAGATGGGGGTGCCATGCAGCGAGATCAAGTGAACCGGCTTCGTAGGTGTTTCAGGCGAAGTCCGCTCTCGTGGTGAGTGGCTGGCAGCGCCGAAAACACCAGAAAAAGTAAAAAGAAAAACACTTCACAACGATTTTTTGGTTGTGATATAAGCCCGCAGTCAAAACGAACCGCAATTTTTCTGCCGCGAAGGTATCGGCTTTGCAAGCAAAGCCGGAAGAAGAATTCCCGGTTCGGGGCGACGACAACAAGGAAGTAGGCGCTACTTTTGAGGCGTCTCAATTTTGCACTACCAGGGTCTTTCTGACCCGAAGTAAAGAAATGATTTTGGAGGCTAACCATGATCAGATACAGCAAGCCAACAGCTTCTGCTGGCAGCGGAACGAACGCTGTCCTGCGGAAGCCGTTCTTATCTTCCAGGGGTATTACCAGCGCCGCCAGGCGATCGCTGTTCGGTGTAATGCTCGCCGCAGCTCCTCTCTTCGTTCTCAACATTGCTTCGCCCGCCGCTTTCGGTCAGGCCAGCTCCAGCTCCGATGCTGCCGGTAAGGTAACGGACGCCACTGGCGCAGCCATTCCGGGTGCGACGATCCACCTGATCAACAACGGTACGGGTGCCGAGCGTATCGCGACCAGCAACAACGACGGCGACTGGTCCATCCCCAACGTTCCGCCCTCCAACTACAAGATCCGCGTTGAGAAGCAGGGCTTCAAGGCCGCCCAGATTCCCTCGCTCGACATTGAAATCGGCAAGACGGCCAATGGCTCAGTCATGCTGAGCGTTGGCGAAGTGACGGACACCGTCGAAGTCAGCACACTGCCTCCGCAGTTGCAGACGCAGGAAGCCACGGTTGGCCAGGTTATCGACCAGAAGCAGATCACCGACCTACCGCTGAACGGACGTAACGTACTTCAGCTCGCCACTCTGGCTCCGGGTGTTTCGCCGCCGCAGAGCGGTCAGACTGGTACACCGGCCCAGACGGGTACGCAGACGACAAGCCGCCAGCTGTACATCTCAGTGGACGGTGGACGCGCTTCGTCGACGAACTACGTGCTGGATGGTACCTATGTTCGTTCGGTGCGTTTCAACAACATGTCGCTGCAGCCGAACGCCGACACGATTCAGGAGTTCAACCTGCTGCGTTCGACCTTCTCGACCGAGTATGGCCAGGGACAGGCTGTTGTCTCCATGGTCACAAAGTCCGGTACGAACACAATCCATGGCTCGGGCTATGAGTTCGCTCGTAATGCGATTTTTGATGCTCGTAACTACTTCACGACCGTTGCGGCCAATCCGGTGAAACCGAACTTTACCCGCCACCAGTATGGCGGCACGATTGGTTTTCCGGTCATCAAAGATAAGCTGTTTGTGTTCGGCGGCTTTGAAGGTTTGAAGCTGACGCGCGATAACCCGACCTTCGCTCTATTCCCAACGCAGGCAGAATTGGCTGGCGATGCCGCGAATGCTGATCCCAGTGTTGCCGGCAACAACACGGTCAAACCAGCAACGACCTGCAAACAAGACAAATTCAATACCAACAACTGCGTTGGCATCAATATGCCGGCCAATTGGAATCCAGCGGCTTTGGGCTCGAATCAGGCGTCCAGTGTATTGGCGGCGACCTATCCCGTTCTGGCAAGCGACAGCTATGTCAGTGGATACGGCACCAATAACTATGCTCTGACCCGTTCGTTTACCGAGAGCTACAACCAGTACACCATTCGTGGCGACTGGGTCGTTTCAACGAAGAACTCTCTCTTCGGTCGCTATGTCAACTTCGACTCATCGCAGCAGACGCCTGCGGCGAGCGGTAGCTTCACTTCCAATCCCTTGCTTGGCCGTAATGCTGTGCTTGGTAACACCTACCTGATTTCGTCGAACATTGTGAACGAAGTTCGTGTGGGTTGGAATGAGTTTTACAACATTACCCTGGGTGTCCTGCAGGACCCCAGCAAGAACTGGGCTGCAGTATCGGGTCTGAAGAATGTTACGGCCCTGAACAGCACTCGCCAGAATGGCCGTGCAGGTTTCACCATCAGCGGGTACGGTAACGTTGGTGATGGCTCAGGTGACCAGGGTGGTCACGAAAATATCATCAGCGTTGGTGATTCGCTCTCGATCGTGCATGGCAAGCACACCTTCAAGACCGGTTTCCAGTATCAGAACCGTCGCCTGTGGCAGATTGCCGATAACAATTCGCGCGGTGCAGCTACCTTCGATAACTGCACGAAGACCAACTGTACTTACAACGGCGTTGACTACAGCACCTATACGGATCCCGCTACGGGTAATCCGGTCTTCTACAACAAGTTCCAGAACTACGCTCGTGGTTTCTGCACATCGAGCTGCAACGGCAATGCTGGCACAACGATGGGCCACTATCGTGACAACACGTACGGCGCGTTCTTCAACGACACCTGGCAGTTCGGTCATGGCCTGACCCTCACGCTCGGCTTCCGTTGGGAGTACAACAGCCCGTTTGTTGAGCAGAACGGTCTGGAAGGTACGCTCGATCCGTCCACCCAGAAGGTTACGTTCAGCAAGGTTCCTTCGGGCATCCCGGCGTTCTATCTAGCGTCTGGAGCGTACGAAGTCAACAAGACTTTCCGTCCTGGCATCATCGAGCCGAACTATAAGGGCTTTATGCCGCGTGTTGGCTTGGCGTGGGAAGCTCGTTCTGGAACGGTTCTTCGTGCCGGTTTCGGTATCTATCTCGACAACCTGAATACAAACGAGCTTCAGTTCACTCGTTATGCCGCACCGTTGTACTACCAGCAGGCATTCAGCGCCTATCCAGTAGCGCAGCTCTGGCCTGATCCGGTTGCAGCGGTGGGTGTAACGCAAGTGCCTTCGCCGTTCTCCATCCTTCCAAAAAACAGCCGTCCTTACACGGAAGAGTACAACCTGAGCCTGCAGCAGGATCTGGGCAAGGGGTTGGTAATGGAGTTGGCCTACACCGGCAGTCAGACTCATAAGTCCTGGAAGCGTTATGACCAGAACATGTGCGTTCAGTATCCGTTCGTAGCGCCTTCGTGGGCACTTACGGGTCAGTGCGTTAACTCGCTTCGTCCCTACCCGGCATTCGGCCAGGGCATCCTGACTAGCAGCACCCGGGGTGATGCTAATTTCCACGGCGGATCGATCAAGATCGAGAAGCGTGCAAGAAACGGTCTCTTCTATCTTGGTAGCTATCAGTGGTCGAAGAACCTCGACAACTTCTCTGGCGAAGCGGCTGCAAACGATTCGTCGTTCGCGACCGACATGGGTTTCGACCGCTCGTACTCAAACTTCGATAACCGCAACAAGGCCGTTATCTCGGGTGGTTACGAGCTTCCGTTCGGTAAGGGTAAGAAGTGGGCTCAGAGTGGCGTGGCCAATGCCATTGCGGGTGGCTGGTCGTTACAGCCTGCCGTTCAGCTTCGTGGAGGTTATGCCTTCAACGTCTCCCGTTCTGGTTGCAACTTCGCCGCCTACAACGGCTGCCGCGTCTTCCTGGTTGCGGGGAAGAAGGTTTCGGATGCATATCGTTCGAGTCCCTCGCCCTTCAACTGGTTTGATCCTTCCGTTTTCACCACTCGCTACGATGGTGTAGCCAGCACTGCCAGCACCGCCAACCCCGGAATTCAGGGCTGGGTCACACGTAATGCGCTGCGTGGACCAGGCACTGCCAACGTCGATCTCTCGGGAATCAAGAACTTCGTGATTCACGAACGGTTCCGTGCGCAGTTCCGTGCTGAGGCCTACAACATCCTGAACCGGGCAATCTTCTCCAATCCGGCCGCAAACATCACTGTTCCGACCGCTGTCGGTAAGGTGACGTCAACCTCGCTGGATAACCGCAGCATTCAGCTGGCGGTGAAGGTGACCTGGTAAACAGAACCGGAGGCTTCGTCCGAAGCTTCTA
>JABFXN010000219.1 GCA_013361705.1 Acidobacteriaceae bacterium | reverse complement strand
TAGATAAAGCATTTGCAGGATTTTCAAGATCGGAGCGGCAAGTGCGAGTGATCATTGGGGTCTCCCCCAGTGAACTCTACAAGATCAAAGCTGCCATCTATACTGATTTGAAAGGTCGATTTTGGTACGTCGACAATCCATTCTTTCCTGTCATTTTGCCAGAGCTTTGCGTCCACTTCTTGCTCGCGAACGCCTTCAGCAACATCATGCGCTATCGACCGGGGCCGTGGGGAGACATCCTCTTGAACGAAGTGGAATCAGATATTGCACTCCTCGTACGAAACTATTTCTCAACGTTTGAGACGAAGTTACCAATCATCCTCCTCCGGCATTTATCTGAATTCTCACCTTACATTGATTCGGAAGCGTAATTGGGGCTATCAACCGTAGCCGTCGCGAACACAAAGAAGCGGTTGTCGGTGGTAACAGCCACCGACAACCGCTTCCCCTTTTAATCAGCGACTAGAACGCGAAACGCGCACCTACCTGGATCACACGTGCATCCGACAGAATGCCGGAGAAGCGTGTGCTGGTAATGGATTGTCCCGAGGTACCGGTTAGGCTGGTCCCCGGATTGCCGAAGCTAGGCGTGTTAAGCAGATTGAAAGCATCGGCACGAAGCTGCAGGCTGCTCTCGTGATACGGGATGTGGAAGTTCTTGAAGAGTGAGAGGTCGGTCCGGTTGAAGCCTGGGCCGTAGACACCGACGCGGCCACGTGGGCCTGAAGGAAGCAGGCCGGCAGCAGAAGCGTTGATCGTGTTGTTCGCCGCGCTGCCACCACTGCTGACGACCTGCGGCGGGTTGATAAATGAGCAGGGATTGAACCACTGGGTCCGCGTACGGGTCTGCGTTGCGCAATGGAACTGCGGCTGCGCCGGGCTGAGGGAAAGACCATTCGCATCCATACCGAACGGCGCGCCTACAGCGAACGGATCGGCGATCTGGTAGGGATAGCTCGAGCCCTGGTTCGACGAGGTGATGAAAATGGGGTTGCCGCTCTGCGTCTGGAAGGTAACGCTGGTCATCCAGCCACCGGCCACCTTATCGACGATTGCATTGCGATTGAGAAATGCCTTGCCGTGTCCGAACGGAAGCTCATACTGACCGGTGAAGGTCAAGCGGTTGCGGACATCCTGCGTACAGGAGCCGTAGTCGTACTTGAATCCCAGCAGATTGGGATTGCGGTAACCACCGTAGGCCGACTGGCCGATAGGACCGAAGGAGTCGTCGAGGCAGTGCGCCATCGTGTACCCGGCAAGGAAGTACAGGCCCGCGCCAAACTTCTTCTCCACCTTCGCCTGCAGCGAATCGTAGGCTCCAATTCCCCCATTCGAGACATTCACGATGGAGAAGTCATGGAACGGAGCGTAATTCTGCCCATTCTGCCCACTGGGAACGTAGCCCGCAAAGGTGTTGGCGTTGTAGCTCATCCGAAGATGCCGACTGCGGTTCGCCTGATAGCTTAGGGTGAAGCTCAGTGTCGAGCTGAACGAATGCTGCAGGGACAGATTGTAGGCAAGGTTGTAGGCGCTCTTCGCATTCTGATCCTGCGCGTAGATGGTTCCAATGCCCGAGGCCGCAGCCAGTGCCGCGGGACTGGTAGCCGCCGCGCCAAAGCCGGTCTCAAGTGTCTGGCCGTTGGTGGGACAGGTCACCGATCCGTTGAGGTTGTAGCACTGCGAAGGCGAAGGAATGAAGCTCGAGTTCACGAAGAACGGAGCGTTGTAGCCAAGGTTCAATCCCAGGCCGATATTCTCCAAGCCTCCGTAGAAGATACCGAATCCGCCGCGGAGCACCGTCTGCGGATCGACCATATAGGCAAAGCCCACACGTGGAGCGAAGTTGTACTGCTTCGGCTGCACTAGATAGTTATTGGTGGTGTACTGAACGCTGATGTGATTCGCGGCCAGAGTGGTGGCCAGCGTCGACGAGATCGGATAACCAGACTGGCTCTGCGGAATCAGTAGCGTGCCTGTCCCCTGGTTCATGCCCGCATAAGTTCCGAAGAAGTTGGCCTGCTTGTTGTTCAGCTCGCGGATGGGCTGAGCGTACTCCCAGCGAACACCGAGATTGAGGGTCAGGCGCGGCGAGATGCGCCAGTCATCCTGCAGAAACGCCGAGTAGTACCAGCGCAGGTCGGTAGAGGGCGCTACCGTGCTGAGACCGGAGTTGTTCATGGAGTTCAACAGGAAGTCGGCCAAACCCGAACCACTGATGTTGACCTTGTCCGCCGGATTCAGCGTGTAGGTGCCGTTGAAGTTCTGGTAACCGATACCGTTGGGTGGCTGAAGACCATAGAAGCGTACATGCTGGAAGTTGATACCGGTCTTGAAGGTGTGCTTGCCCAGCACCTTATTGACGTTGTCGATGATCTGCAGGACGTTCTGCACTTCGCTGGAGGGCAGATAGCCGGTGGTACCTAGCTGCGTTGCCGCATCATTGCCGCTACGAGAATCGCCGAAGTTCGTCTGTGGCAGACCACCGAGATTCTTACCCGTCGGAATACCACCATACCCGAGGCTGGCGGCGAATCCCGGATTCGCGGCGTTCGGTCCGAGGTATCCCGCAGACAGCCAGTTGAAGCCCACGCGGAATTCATTGGAGAGCGTCGGATTGAAGAAGTGCGTCTCCGAGACGACGGCGCTCTTGCCGTAGTTGGAGTTCTGCCCCGTCGTGCCAAAGCTGCCGCCATCCAGGATGCCCAGCAGGGGCGCGTAATTGGTCGGATTGTTCGAGTAGCTGTAGCGGCCGAACATCTGGTCTTTCGACGAGAAGTTGTAATCGACGCGGGCATCATACTGCGTCGTGTTGTTGGCTACGGCCGTAGCGGGAGCGGTGTAGTTGTTGAAAGCCTGACGCGGATTCGCCGCATTCGGCAATGGGTAAAGGCTCAGCACCTTCAACGCAACCGCATTCAGCTGACTGGGACAAATGACATTCTGCGCGCCGTTGCAGGAGAGATAGCGTGGATCTGCTCCTGGAATCGCCGGACCACCGATGGTCGCAGTCGCTGTCCCACCGGGCTGATAGAGATGGACAACACCACGTCCGGCCGTGTTGTTCGCATCGAGCAACTCGCTGAAGTCCCCCACACGCTCACGAGCCGTGGGCACCGTCATGTTCGGGACTGCCGGATTGTAGGCATTGATCAGCGTTCCCTGCGCGTCAGCGAAGAAGAAGAGTTTGTCCTTCCAGATCGGGCCGCCAAGGGTCGCTCCAAACTGGTTGAAGTGATACGAGGTCCGGCTGGTGGCGAAGTAATCCAATGCGTTCATGCGATCGTTGCGGAGATACTCCCACAACGAACCATGGAACTGATTGGAGCCGGACTTAATGGAGGCATTGATCGCCGCTCCCGTGCCGCGGCCCAGCTCGGCACTGTAATCGCTGCTGGCTACCTTGAACTCCGCGAGTGCATCCGCAGGTGGCCGAACGGCATAGGTCGCTCCGTTGAGGAAGTCCTGCATGTTGGAGTTGTTGTCGACGCCATCCAGGATGAAGTTGTTCTGCGAAACGCGATTGCCGTTCGAAGTAAAGTCGCCCGCGCCCGCCACCTGGCGGAAACCCTGGTTTGGAGCAGATGCTCCGGTAGTCAACTGGGCGGCAAACACATAGTTGCGGCCGTCCAGAGGCATGTCATTGATCACCTGCGAGGAGAAGACTTGACCGGTCGATGCCTCCTGCGCCTGCAGCTCAGTCTCCGCCGTCACGGTGATGGCTTCAGAGGTGCTGCCCGGCTTGAGGATCAGATTCAGACCGACCGTCTGACTTACATTCACCGTGATGTTTTCGTGGGTTTCCGACGCAAATCCTGAAGCCTTTACCGTCAGCGAGTACCTTCCGATCTTGATGGGCGTGAAGTTATAAGCGCCCGACCGGTCTGTCGTACGTGTAAGCATGAGGTTGGTTTCTTTATTGGTCAGCGTAACGATTGCATCAGGAATGACCGCATTCTGCGGGTCGCGGATAATTCCCGCCACCGAGCCCTGATCCACTTGTGCGTAGGTTGTTCCTGCTCCACACCAGCCGAACAGGATAAGAAAAAACACGGCCAGAACGTGTTTACGAGAGCTCATTGGACTGCCTCCGAGGGGGACGAATGGCAAAGCCGAGTCAATTTGGATGTAATTTCGCCAATGAAATGATTATTTCAATCGCGTATGGTCAAACTATGCTGGCGCTCAATCGGATGTCAACAGAAAAACAAAATCGTGTTCAATTCTGCTGACACGAAAACGCCGGAGAAGCTCGCTTCTGTTTGGAAACACTAGAGATACGACCTGGCCCCGTCGAGGTGGCCATCACATTCGAATTCGCTGCTGTTGGCACCAACTGATACAGCACAGCGCTACACTGTGGCAAATGAGAACTCATCCGTCTCCGATGGACATCTGAGTCGTTTCGGCAGCTGAACTATACTAAGGATCGTGCGGGATAGAGCCACGTCTGGAGTTCGCAACTTTGGATTCATGACTGCCATCTTTCTGGTGGCGGTCGGCTGTTGCGTCCTTGCCTGGGGAACGCTGTATAAGTGTTCTCTCTATAAAAGCCAGGCAATCCAACGTCAGACGCCTGAGGCAAAACTCTGTACCCGAGCCAGTGAGAGTGCAAAGCAGAGTGTCGAATCTACGGTCTCCGGCGAGTCGGCTGTCGTAGTTCAGTTTCTCGATCCGCGGTTGACCCTCTCTGAACCGCTTTCCGTCCATACGGTTCGCCAGGAAGAGCCGCCTCCCGCGGTGATTCCGCTTCGAAAAACACCTTCCCTTTTTTTCCGACCTCCTCCAAGCCTGATTTCCGCCAGCGCATAAGCTGTCGCTGTTTCAAGGCGACGGCATGATCCGTTGTCTTGAAAACCAGGAAATGAGGCTCCCTTAATGCAAGCCCAGCTGCAAGTCCAGCCGCAAGTCCCTTTGCGTCTCCCGTCTGCCGTGTATGCGGCGTGCCTGATCCCGTTTGTCTGCTCCTCCTTGTCCGGATGTAACAGCAAATCGGAAGCTTCTCCATCTCCATCGATCCTCAGCGTATCCACGGCCCCTGCGGCAATACGACCCATCTCTCGCGAGTTGCAGATTGCGGCAGTCTTTCAGCCCTTCCAGGAGGTCGATCTGCATGGCAAGGTCTCCGGTTATATCCGCCGGATTAACGTCGATATCGGAGACCGTGTCCATCAGGGCGAGGTCCTGGCGACCCTCGAAGTGCCCGAACTACAAGCGCAGGTTCTCGGCGCTGATGCAGGTGTGGCGCGAAGCCAGTCCGACATCGCCCGCCTGAAGAATGAGATCGCTCGCGCGGAAGCAAACTACGCCGCCAGCCATGCCAACTATCAACGCTTGAAAGCCGCAGCTGAACAACAGCCCGGTTTGATTGCCGCACAGGAACTCGATGACGCAGAAGCTCATGACCGTGCGGCGGCGGCACAAGTAGACGCTGCGAAGTCTGCGGCAAAAGCCGGAGAAGAAACTCTCGGTATCTCCAGGGCGGACCTTCAGCGTGTCCATACGATGGCGGGCTACGCCTCCATCACAGCGCCATTCAACGGTGTCGTCACCATGCGATATGCCGATACCGGGTCTCTGATTCCCGCAGGCACCAGCAACAGCGCCAACGTCCAACCGGTTGTGCGGCTGGCGCAGAGCGACCTGCTGCGCCTTCGCCTGCCGATTCCGGAAGAAGACGTTCCTCTGGTCAAAGAAGGATCCGAAGTGAAAGTCCGTGTTCCGGCCACAGGGCAGACCTTTACCGGCAAAGTCGTTCTCTACACGCGCAATGTATCTGACACCACGCGGACCATGCTGACTGATGTTGACGT
The DNA here is from genome assembly GCA_013361705.1 of Acidobacteriaceae bacterium. Lineage (GTDB taxonomy): Bacteria > Acidobacteriota > Terriglobia > Terriglobales > Acidobacteriaceae > Terriglobus. Next base: position 9,462 of record JABFXN010000219.1, on the reverse strand, counting down.
CAAAAATCCCGACCTCTTACTGACTCCAGGGATGTATGCCAATGCGAGCTTCCAGCTTCAGCACAAAGACAATGCTCTGGTGATTCCGGCGGCCGCTGTTCTTCACGGCGACCACACCATTGTCTGGGTCGTGGATCAGACAGGTCATGCACAATCGCGAACCGTCACGCTCGGTATGGCCAGCGCTAATGCGCAGGAGATTGCGGCCGGACTGAATCCCGGAGACCAGGTCATCGTCGGAGGCCAATCGGCGCTGCAGGCAGGACAGGCTGTTCATGCCGTACCAGCCCATATGGACCTTGTGGACTACAAGGATCAAGCAGAAGGAGGACGCTAATCCATGTCAGGATTTGCAATCAAATACCCCTTCTTTGTCCTGATGGCCTGCCTGATGGTCGTGGTTGTCGGCGCGGCCGCCATCTTCGGCATGCCGGTAGATCTGTTCCCGGCGGTCAAAATTCCGGTGGTTGTCGTCGCCACATTTTATTCGGGCATGCCACCTCAGCAGATTGAGTCAGACATTACCAACAGCTATGAACGCTTCTTCACACTGGGCAGCAACATTGACCATATCGAGTCGCGTTCGATGTCGGGCGTCAGCCTGATTAAGATCTACTTTCAACCCGGAACAGATGCGAATGCTGCTGTCAGCAACATCAGCAATCTGGCAATGGCGAATCTGCGGCGGCTCCCCCCGGGAACATTGCCGCCGGTCGTCCTCAGCTTCGATGCCGCCAACCTGCCGGTATGCCTGATCACGCTGAAGGGCGAAGGTCTGAACGAGACACAGCTCAAAGATACCGCTCAGTTCACGGTCCGAAATCAGGTTGCAAATGTTCCTGGCGCATCCGTGCCTCAGCCTTACGGTGGACGCTACCGCCAAATCCAGATCTACGTTGATCCGCAGAAGCTGCAGGCGGCACAGATGAGCGTGATGGACGTCGTTCATGCGGTGAATGAGTCCAACCTGATTCTTCCCGCCGGCGATGTCCGTATCGGTCCAAAAGACTACAACATCTACGCCAACAGCCAGGTGCCCAATCCCGACGACGTCAATGCAATTCCGCTACGCACTGCTGGAAATGCCTCACTGCTGGTAGGCGACATCGGACATGCCGTTGACGCCGGTCAGTTGCAGACAAACATCGTCCGGGTCGATGGGCAGAAGTCGGTTTACGTTCCGGTACTGAAACAGGGCGGCAACTCCAACACGATTACGATCGTCGACGGCGTTCGCGATGCGGTGAAGCACCTGATCGATATTCCCCCGCAACTGAAGACGGCCGTCGTCTTTGATCAGTCCGTCTTCGTCAAAACCGCTGTTAAGAACGTGATCAGCGAAGGCCTGATCGGCCTTGCGTTGACGGGCATCATGATCCTGCTGTTTCTCGGTGACTTTCGAGCAACGATCGCGGTCATGTTGTCGATCCCGATCTCGTGCCTGGCCACCTTCCTGCTCCTCAACTTCACCGGCAGCTCCATCAACACGATGGTGTTGGGCGGCATCGCGCTGGCGCTGTCGCGACTGATCGACAACTCGGTTGTCGTGCTGGAAAATATCTTCCGTCACTTTGAGATGGGGCAGACTGCAGTTGCCGCATCGGAGCACGGAGGGCGCGAGGTACAGTTAGCGGTTCTCGCGGCCACCTGCAGTACAGCCATCGTTTTCTTTCCGGTGGTATTGCTTACCGGAGTCAGCAAATATCTGTTTTCGGCGCTCGCCCTCGCGGTCGTCATTGCTCTGTTCTGCTCCTACTTCGTCGCAATGACCGTCGTGCCGTTGTTCTGCTCGCGGTTTATCAAACATACCTCCCACGACCAACCTCACGAACAGGCCTTACCCAACGATCCCGCACCCGAGCATATGCCCGAAGGGCCGCGCAGAAAAGACCTGTTCTCGCGCATCGTCCACCGCTTCAACCGCATGTTCGGCTGGCTACAGGCACACTATGATGCCGCCATTAAGCGCTGCCTGGAGACACCCGGCAAGGTCGTCGCAGTCTTCTCGCTCTTCGTATTGATCAGCCTGGCGCTCTTTCCATTGCTGGGCCGAGCTTACTTTCCGCGAACGGATCCCGGGCAATTCGTCATTACGATGAAGGCCCCTACGGGAACCCGCCTGGAACTGACCGACCAATTCGTTGCGAGAGTCGAGCAGGATATCCGGCAGGTAGTCAAAGAAGACGACCTGAACATGATCGTCTCCAACATCGGCGTGACACCTGATCTGTCCGCCATCTACACCTCAAACTCCGGCATGCACACCGCCTTCGTTCAGGTGAGCCTCAAAGAGGAACACAAGCGAAGCAGCTATGACTACATGCAGCGGGTTCGGGAGAAGTTGTCCACGGACCTGCCCGAAGTTCAGACCTACTTCCAGGCCGGCGGCCTTGTGGACTCCGTTGTTAACCAGGGGCTGCCTGCCCCTTTCGATATTCAGGTCAGCACCAAGGACCTGACTGGGGGATATGAACTCGCGCAGAATACCGCCCGCAAACTTCGCGCGATTCACGGAGTCAACGACGTACTGATTCCTCAGGACGTCGACTATCCCGGCCTCTCGCTCGATGTCGATCGTCAACGTGCGGCTCTGCTCGGACTCACGCCGCACGCAGTCGTCAACAACGTGATTACCGCTCTGACCTCAAACGGACAGGTAGCTCCAAGCTTCTGGATCGATCCGAAGAGCGGCAATAACTACATGTTGACCGTGCAGTATCCGGAGAAACAGATCCAGACCCTGGAAGACCTGAAGCAGATCCCTCTACGATCTGCCGATGGCAAGAACACCACGCCACTGCAAACCGTTGCGGACATCCACAACATCAACACGCCGACGGAAGTAGACCACTACCAGCTTCGGCCGGTCTTCGACATCTATGTAATGCCGACCAAAGAAGATCTCGTGGCAGTTGGCAAACAGATCGATTCGGTGGTGAACAACCTGAAGCTCCCCAAGGGCACCCGCGTCACCGTGCGCGGATCGGTCGTCAGCATGAAACAGTCCTTTACGAGCTTTGGCATCGGATTGGTTCTGTCCATCATCCTTGTCTTCCTCATCCTGATGGCACAGTTCGCGTCATTCCTTGATCCCTTCATCATCCTGCTGGCGATTCCTCCTGGAATCTCAGGGGTAATCCTCTTCCTGCTGGTCACGCACACCACGCTCAACATCATGAGCCTGATGGGCGTGCTGATGATGACCGGCATCGTCGTTTCAGACAGCATCCTGATCGTAGAGTTCGTCGGCCAACTCAGGAAAGACGGATACTCATTGGAAGATGCAATCGTAACCGCCTGCAAGGTCAGACTCAGACCGATTTTGATGACCACCATGGCAACCGTGCTCGGTCTTATCCCCATGGCGCTTGCACTCGAAGCCGGAAGTGAGCAGTATGCACCGCTGGCCCGCGCGATTCTCGGCGGCCTTACCGTCTCGGGCGTCGTTACGGTGTTTCTGGTTCCGTGCGCTTACCTGCTCATCCATCGCCGCATTGAAAACCGGCGCACTGCGGAGGTGGCCTAGTGTATATCGCACGTTCCTTTATCCTCGTGGGCCTTATCTCACTCTCCTCCATCGCCCAGCAAAACTCCACACCTGCAAACTCCACAGCGGGGACGGCAGGCACTCCCGTAACCATCACACGCAATCAGGCGGAGACGACTGCAGTCAAACAGAACCCACGCATTGCAGCCGGCCGCCTGCTTGCTCTTGCCGAAGGGCAGGAGGTTGTGCGGCAACGCTCGGCGGAGCTCCCGCAGATCGCCGGTAACCTGACTGCCGTGCAAGCGGAAGACGGTACGCGCATCGGGGCCGGTCAACTGAATTCGTCCCGGCTGTATACCCACGCCGGAACGGGTGGCACATTCAGCCAATTGCTCACCGACTTTGGGCACACTTCCAACCTGGTTGCATCGGCCCGATTGCGCGCCAAAGCCGAACAGCAGAATTCGCTTGCGACAGAGCAGGACGTAGTCTTTGCGACCGACGAGGCCTTTTATAAGCTTCTGACGGCGCAGAGCCTGCTCGACGTAGCGAAGCAAACAGTCGCTGCACGCCGCAGTGCACGCGACCTCACCAAAGCACTGGCCGCCAGCAAACTGAAGAGTGAACTCGACCTGAATACAGCCGCGGCGAATCTGTCCCAGGCAGAGCTGCTGCAACTGGATGCCGAAATCGAAATGCAGCAGGCCAGTGCGGCTCTCGCTGCGCTGCTGGGCGAGTCCTCCTCTACCTTCTATAAAGCAGTAGAGGATCGCGGCGACGTCCCCTTGCCACCTGAAGGAAGCATTTCCATCGAGAAAGAGGCGATCATGCAGCGGCCGGATCTCCGCGCCGCTCAACTCAACACGCAGGCGGAAGAAAAGTTCGCGACGGCACAGGCAAGACAAAACCTTCCGACAATCTCCGCACTTGCTGTAGGCGGAGTCACTCCGGTGCGTCCGGATGGAGCGGTGTTTCCAGAGACCTGGTCTGCCGGAGCGGGGGTCAACCTGAGTCTGCCCATCTTCACCGGCTTCCGTATCAGCGCGGAAGCCAAAGAGGCCAGGCTCCGCGCCCAGGCACAGGAGAAGGGAGCAACCGATCTCTCCAACAACATCACCAGAGATGTACGAACCGCCACGCTAAGTGCGCAGACCGCGTTCCGAAAGATCCAGGTAGCTGACGCGTTCCGGGATCAAACGGCACAGGCTCTTAGCCTGGCGGAAACCCGTTACAAACTAGGGTTGAGCTCGATTGTCGAACTAAGCCAGGCTCAGCTCCAAAGCACTCAGGCTGCGGTTTCAGCGGTGAATGCACGGTTTGATTACCTGCTTTCACTACGCTCGCTGGATTACGCCGCCGGCCGCATCGCTCCATAGATCGCACCCAGAACTGCTGATCGCGTAGAGCTTGTGTTCCCTGCCTGCGCGATCAGCAAATCTTCAGCACAGCCTGGTCACCGTACTTTTATGAATCCTAGTCCGGTGCACGTCATCAATTAGATGACTGTCGAAATACTTTCACAACATTCGACATGGAGGGTTTATGGGAAAGCTATCGAATAAGGTTGCCGTCGTTACCGGAGCAAGCAAAGGAATTGGCGCTGCCATTGCAAAACAGCTCGCGAAAGACGGCGCCAGCGTCGTCGTCAACTACGCATCGTCGAAAGAAGGTGCGGATAAGGTAGTCGCCGAGATCAAGGCTGCCGGCGGAAATGCCGTCGCCATCGGCGGCTCGGTTGCGGACAACAACCAGACCATAACGCTCTTCGAAGAAGCGAAAAAGGCCTATGGCAAAGTTGATATTCTTATCAACAACGCCGGTGTTTATTCGTTCGTTCCCCTTGAAGACATCACCGCAGAAGAGTATGCCCGCCAATACAACACTAATGTCCTTGGCCTTCTGCAGGCCACACGCGAGGCGGTTAAGCACTTCCCCGCCGAGGGCGGCAGCGTAGTGAACATCAGTTCCATTGCCAGCACCTTCGCACCACCGACAACCAGCATCTACAGCGGAACCAAGGGAGCGGTCGACACCATCACCAACGAGCTCGCGAAGGAGCTGGCGCCGAAGAAGATCCGTGTCAACGCCATCAACCCCGGATATGTCGTCACGGAAGGCACCGAGAAGGTCGGAGTCACCGGCTCCCCGCAGGAAGAGTTCTTCATCTCCATCACACCGCTTGGACGTGCCGGTCAGCCGGAGGACATCGCCCTTCCGACTTCCTTCCTTGTCTCTGAAGATGCCCGCTGGATCACTGGCGAAATCATCAAGGTCGGCGGCGGCGCAGGAATCTAATCTACCCGCCTTACCTCGCTAACCATATCGGGCTGCGGTCGTTGATTGACCGCAGCCCAAGCATTCTTCGGAACTACTTTGCGACCGCTTTCAGATAGCGATAGAAGAACTCACACCCAGCGTCGAAATCCGGGACCTTGATCCGCTCATCTTTTCCGTGTGCGCGGTTCTCGTCGCGATCCATTCCCATGCCGGAGATGCCGTAACTCGGCATACCCGCGGCCATGGTGTAGATAGAGTCAGTCGCACCGAACTCCATCGAGGGCACAATCACCAGCTCCGGCCACATCTGCTCGACGACCTGCTTCAGCGGATCGAAGACTGCCGGTAGCGGTGGAGGAGGCGCTGCACTCGCGCGATTAGGAGCGGTATCGGTCACACGGCCTCCGTCGCTCTTATACGCAACCTTCACCTCGGTGTCTCCAATCACCCGAACCAGTTCCTCCCGCACCTGCTCCTGTGTATGTCCAGGAAGGATGCGGCAGTTCACATTCGCCTGTACCTTGTTCGGCAAAGCATTGGGTGCATGACCTCCCTGGATCATCGTTGCAACACAGGTGGTGTGCAGCGCCGGATAGATCTCAGGATTCTCGTTCAGCCGTTTCAACGCACTCGGATCCGGAGGAGTCTTCAGGACAGCCATCCGGTCCGCACCAGGACGTCCGCCATCCAGCTTTGCTAACGCAGCAAACTGAGCTCGCGTAACCTCATTCAGTTCGAACGGAAACTGATACTTCTCCACCTTCGCAAGGGCCGCCACCAAACGATAGATTGCGTTCCCGGGCATTGGCTCCGAAGAGTGGCCTCCGGGAGAGGTGGCCGTCAGGACATAGTCGGCATAGGTCTTCTCAGTCGCCTCAACATTGAGCGAGTATGGTTTGCCGTTCACGGTCGTCATGCCGCCGCCATCGGGATTGATGACGAACTCGGCCTGCATCTCTTCCGGATGATGCTGCATCAGCCAGCCCACGCCGTTCGAGGCGCCGCCTTCTTCATCCGCCGTCAGCGCCAGAATGATGTCGCGGCTGGGTACAAAGCCGTCGCGCTTCATGCGCAGGAATGCTTCGATGGCTGCGGCGTCTCCGTCTTTGACGTCATACGTTCCGCGACCGTAGAAGTAGCCATCCTTCTCCGTAAAGACAAACGGATCGGTCGTCCAGTCGGAGCGGTTCGCCTCCACCACATCCAGGTGGCAGATCACCAGCATCGGCTTCAGTGTCGATCCCTGCTTGCCGCGATAGCGCGCCACCAGGTTCATCTTGCGGTCGTTGGGTCCAAGCAGCTTCAGGTCCGCGGCGGGAAAACCGGCATCCAGCAGTCTCTGCCGCATCGCCTCTGCCGCCGCGGTCACACTGCCAACGGAGTCCGTCGTGTTGATCTCGATCAGTTGTTTGAAGATCGCCCGAGCTTCGGCCACCTCAGCGTTGCCGGCGTTTCTGTCTGACTGCGCCGACATGCCAACCGTCCACACCAACCCCAGCGCCACTCCTGCCGCCACTATCTTCATCGTGCATCCCCTCAGCGTGATCGTATCTATCAGAATCATCGTAACCGTCAGGCGGGCATCCCTTCGCCGAAACACCTATACTCTTCCGTAGCGCATGCAAGCTGCCGTCCTCACCAACGTCACCAAACTCTATGGCCGCTTCGCCGCCCTGAAGAACCTCTCGGTCACGCTTGAGGCGGGCGCCGTCTATCTTGTTCTCGGCGAAAACGGAGCCGGTAAATCCACTCTGTTGCGTATGCTCGCCGGGCTCTCGCTGCCGACCCGAGGCGGACTAACTGTCCTTGACGGGCCGGCCAACAAACAGCAACGCCGCGTTGCCTATATGAGCCATGCCACCATGCTCTACGACGAGCTGACCGCCATGGAAAATCTGACCTACTACTCGGGCCTGCGCAAGGGGTCAGGAGAGTGCGCGTGCACCGGTTCTCCGGAGATGGCGCTGCGAGCTGTCGGTCTCGATCCGCACCTTAATAAGCCCGTCAGCCAGTACTCACAGGGGATGCGGCAGCGGGTCTCGCTGGCGCGAGTTCTCTCCGCAGATCCCGAGATGCTCTTACTCGACGAGCCCTTCTCGAACCTGGATGTCCATTCCGTTGCCCAGATGCTCGACCTATTGAAAGACTTCCGCACCGGGCCGCTGCCCAACGGCCACGCCCGCACCATCGTTCTCACGACCCACCAGGCGGAGCTGGCCATGCCGCTGGCCGACTACGTCCTGCGGATCCAGGCCGGAGAGTTTGTCTCGATGGAGGCCACCCAGACGCAATGAGCTCTTCGCACGTGTCCCCCAAAAACGTATCCAAGACAAATGCTGCCCGAATCCTCGACCAGCTTGGCATCTCCTATGAGATCCGTACCTATGAGGTCGACCCCAACGACCTTACCGCCATCTCCGTCGCGAAGAAGATTGAGATGCCGATCGAGCAGGTCTACAAAACATTGCTCTCCCGCCTGCACTCCGGCGAATACGTCTTTGCCGTCGTGCCTGGCGATGCCGAGCTTGACCTGAAAAAACTCGCAGCCGCAGCCGGCGAAAAGAAGGCCGAGCTGGCCTCGCTCAAAGACGTTGAACCGCTCACCGGCTATATCCGTGGCGGCGTTACCGTGATGGGCGCAAAGAAAGCCTTCCGCGCCTTCGCCGACGAGACGCTTGAGCTCTGGGACCGCATCTCCGTCTCCGCCGGCCAGCGCGGCATGCAGCTTCTTCTGTCTCCTGCGGACTACCTGCGCGCTTCCGGAGCCGAGATCGTCGACCTCACGAAAGCCCCGGTGCAACAGGCATGAACTATCTCCGCACCGTCTGGCTGCACCTGGAAAAAGAGCTGCGCCTCGAGTTCCGCTCGCGCGATGCCCTGATGGGCATGCTCTTCTTCACGCTGCTGATCGTCGTCGTCTTCTCTCTGGCCTTTGATCCCACCTCGCAGCCGACACTCGCCCGGCAGATCGCCGGCGGTTTGCTCTGGGTCGGCCTGCTCTTTGCCTCCACCACCGCGCTGAATCAGTCCTGGTCACGCGAGATGCGGAATGGGGTACTCGACGCACAGCGGATGTCGCCTTCGCCGCCCTCCGCGCTCTTCCTGGGCAAGGCACTGGCGAATTTCCTGTTCGTCACCATCGTGGAAGCAATACTTGCACCTATCTTCTTTATCTTTTTCAATCTGCACATCTTAGGACAAGCAAGCATGCTGCTTGCATTGCTCCCCCTGGGAACCTGGGCCATCGTGGTGAACGGCACTTTCTTTGCCGCGCTCGGCCTGCGTGCCCGCAGCCGGGAGCTCCTGCTGCCGCTGATCCTTTTCCCCATCGCCCTACCCGCACTGCTGGCCATGATCTCGGCTGCTACCGGAATCCTGACAGGAGAGACCGAGCCGCAGTCAGCCCTTCGCATTCTGGGCATCTACGACACGGTCTACACCACGGTCTCGTTATTGCTGTTTGAGACCATTCTGTCGGCGGAATAAGCGTAGAGGATTAGGGCGCCTATATTGTGTCCGCTTAGCGCACACAATATAGGCTGTCGCCTGAATGACACAGGTCTGCGTTGATACACTGATGACACCGTGCAAGGCCTGAAAAAAGCATCCGGAATCGCACTCTTTCTCGCGACTCTTCTCATTCTGATCGTTGGCTTTCAGAAGGCGATGGTTGCCCCTGTCGATGCTCAGCAGGGAGA
>JABFXN010000094.1 GCA_013361705.1 Acidobacteriaceae bacterium | reverse complement strand
TTCCGTGAAGTTATCCTGAATAAGCCACTGATTCCGCTCGTCCCCAATCTCCGCATAGTATCGCCAGGTAAGCAGCGCCTGGCGCTCCAGGAACTCGCGATCCTCTGCCGACAGAGGAGCATCCAGCTTGCGCGGCGGCGAATTGAGCCAGCCAGTGATCGCCGAGGTGAGTGCCCAGAGGATGAGGATTGGACCGGCGATGAAGAGATCTTTCCAGTGATGCAAGGCAATGACGACGCCTATGGCGAAGGCAATGGCGGGAGAGATCTGCAGGTAGATATCCAGCGAGCTGCGCGTCCGCGCCGCCTCTGCCTGTGCGGCGGTCTCCCACTCCAGCAGTTTTCGCCCGGTGAGGAAGCGCCGCACCAGCGAGCGCATAATGGCATCGATGGAGAGAAATGCGTGATGGGGCAGAAACGCAAGATTGAGGAGATGGAATCCGAGTGAGGCCCAGAAACCGCGGAAGCTCTCGATCACAGCCTCAGAGTTACGGCGTGCCACTGCGCGGCCGATATTGAAGGCAAGCTGCACAAAGACCGGGAAGAGCAACAGCATCAGCGTGACGAAGGTCCAGTAGCGGGCGCCTCCGGGCAGGAAGAGCCAGCCGCAGATCAGAAGGATAAAGGTGAGGGGCTCCACCAGGCTGCGGCGCAGATTATCGAAGATCTTCCACTGCGAGATCATGCTGATGGGGTTTTCGACCATCCGGTCCGACTCATCCGGAACGCGGCTGAAAAGCCATTGCAGGATTTGCCAGTCACCGCGCACCCAACGATGCTTGCGGCGTGTATGCGCCGAATAGTGCGACGGATAGTCATCGATGACCTCAATGTCTGTCACCAGGCCGGCGCGAACATAGGCTCCCTCGATCAGATCGTGCGAGAGCAACATATTCCGCGGGAAGCGGCGATCAAGCACCTCGTGCAGCACTGACGCCTCATAGATGCCTTTGCCGGTGAAGCTGCCCTCGCCGAAGACGTCCTGGTAGACATCGCTTACAGCCCGTGTATAGATATCGAAGCCGGTCTCGCCCGAGTAGAAGGACGCGAGCCGCGAACGCGAGGCTGATTTAACACTGACGCCAACACGAGGCTGCAGAATTCCGTAACCGCGCGTAACGATCCTGCGACGCGGATCGATAATGGCCTGATTCAGCGGATGCGAAATAGTTCCGATCATACGCGCGGCCGTGTTACGTGGAAGTTGGGTATCGGAGTCGAGCGTAATGATGTAGCGTACGCGCTTCAACACACTGACCGGACCCGCCTTTACCGGGAAGCTGTCGAACTCGCTTCGCAGCAGTTTGTTCAGATCCAATAGTTTTCCACGCTTACGCTCCCATCCCATCCACACACCCTGGCGGGCGTTGAAGACCCGATGCCGGTGCAACAGCAGGAAGCTGCCGCCTTTATCCTTCGCATAGCGTGCGTTCAACTGGTCGGTCATGCGCACGGCAAGATCTACAAGCTCATTGCGGTCTTCCGTGCGCGGACGAACCTCAGAGTCTGGCAGATCGGTCAGCAGACCGAAATACAGATTCGGATCGGTGTTCGAGAGATAGCGCGCCTCCAGCTCATCAAAGAGATCGCGGATCTGCTCCTCGTTCAGCAGAAGCGTCGGTACCACGATGAAGGTCGCAGCATCATCCGGGATGCCTTTGGTGTAGTCCAGTTTCGGCAGAGCACGCGGCCGGATAAAGGCAGTGATTGTGTTGTTGACCAGGTCACTGGCGCCCTGGGTCGCCGGCAACAGGGCAAGCAGCAGGGTTCCCATCACCGCCAGAAACGCATGGTTCGGCACCAGAGGAACGATGAATGCCGCGATCGACAGCACAGAAACAACGAAGATGCTGAGGATATAGGCCTCTTCGCGGTTGGATGCCAGAGCGGACCGCATACGACCGACCAACGTCGGGTGATAGCCGATGCGATTTTCCAGCTCCGGAAAGCCTTCTTCAAAGAGGTAGTAGCCCACGTGCGCAATGCGACGGGCTAAACGCTGATCGGCCGGAGGGTTGATCTCTGCCCGGCGGGCAAGGTCGAGTGCAATATGCGCTACCTGCAACTCGCTGCAGTCGGAACGGCATGCCAGGGTGGCAACACGTTGCAAGTATCCCGAGCGTGTCTCCTCATCCATCGCCAGAAAGACGCCGTAGGGATCGCGCGCAAGCACGGGATAGAACGCCACCATATCCGGCGTGAGCAACGACCACTCAAACTGCTGCAGACGCCGCAGCGAGTGAAGCGGCGCGGAGAACGGCGAGTCCTCGATCGGGGGCATGGCGCCGGTAAACGCCTCAGCGGCGCGGTCGAGAAGGAACTCCACCTGCGCAAGACGCAGAAAGAATGGCAGTGCAATGGTCTCGTGCAGCAGCAGCGGATCCTCGGTTTGAATAACCGAGACGAAGACGAGGAGCGATTCGGGCGACCAGATGCCCTTAGCCGCGTCCAGGTACTCTTCCGCGACACGCATAGCGCGAGGCAGAGCCCTATCTCCGGGAACGGTCACACGCGGAAGCCGGCGGACATTCTTTTTACTGCTCTCAGCTTCTGTAAGCACCGCCTGCAGCATGCGTGAGCTCTCCAGAAGCTCCAGTGGAGGTGTGAGCTTACGGAGATCGACAACCGCCTCGCACTGGCGCAAAGTCTCGCTCAACCGCGCCGTCACACGTTCAAGCCGCACTCCCAGGTCGTCCGGTGCATCCTTAGTATCCTGTTTCACCGGCTGCCATGCTGCCAGGAGCGACTGCGCGCGCTGACGCAACACGTCGTCGCTGACGAAAGGCTTCTCCGGCAGACCCTCGGTCTCAAAGACGGGAGCCGTGAGAAGCAGGTGCTCGAGTTCTGTATGGCCCTGAACTTCTGTCATCATCCTTCTTTCGCTCGTTAGCGGTAGCTTGCCGCTTGCATCTCAAACATCTCGGCGTAGAGCCCACCGGATTCCATCAACTTCTGGTGATTTCCTTCTTCGATCAAACGGCCGCCGCTCAGCACTACGATGCGATCTGCCATGCGGACAGTCGAAAAGCGATGCGAGATCAGCAGTGCCATCTTGCCCTGCGTCAACTCGGCAAAGCGTTCAAAGACCTCAAGCTCACTGCGGGCGTCGAGCGCCGCCGTAGGCTCATCCAAAATTAGCAATTGCGCATCCCGCAGATAGGCGCGCGCCAGCGCAATACGCTGCCACTCACCGCCCGAGAGCTCCACACCGCCCTCGAAACGCCTGCCAAGAAGCTGGTCATAGCCGTGCTCCAGCTTCGCCACTACCGTATCGGCGAGACTCTTGTGAGCGGCATACTCGATCTCGCCCTCATCAAGCTTGCGGTCGACACGGCCGACGCCGATGTTTTCGCGCGCGGTCATCTCGTACTTCATGAAGTCCTGAAAGATGACGCCGATCTCGTGGTGTAACTCCTCCAGCTTGTACTCCCGCAGGTCGCGGCCATCCAGAAGAATCTGGCCCTCGGTAGGGTCGTAGAGACGCGTGATGAGTTTGACGATGGTTGTCTTTCCCTGCCCGTTCTCACCGATCAGAGCAACACGCTCTCCGGGGCGAAGCGTGAAGGTGAAGTTTTTGAGCACGGTGCGGCTCGTTCCGGGATAGGTGAACGACACATTGCGGAACTCGAATCCCTGGCGGATAGGATTTGGCGCCGGCAGCCCCTTGGGATCGGACCTGACCGTCGGCTCCATGCGGAAGAACTCGATCAGATCGGTGAGGTACAATGCCTGATCGGCGATACCGGAGGCCGTGGAGAAGACCTGCTGCAGGTTTGAGTTGGCTTGCTGGATCGACGCCGTAAGGAAGGTGAAGTAGCCGATACTGTACTCGCCCTGGATGGTCCTCCAGATGACGTAGACGTAGGCGCCGTAGTAGCCCAGTGTACTGATGACATTCAACAGGCCGCCGATCAGGAGCTTGCGGCGCGCAAAGGCGGTGTCTTCGGCGTGAATACCACGCGCCAGCTCGTCGAACTTGCCGGTGAAGTAGTGGCTCAGACCGAAGAGCTTGATCTCCTTGGCGCCGTCGCGGCTGCCGGCCACCTGGCGAAGGTAGTCCATCTGCCGCTTTGCGGGGGTCTGACGGAAGTTCTTGGCGTATCCGAGGAATGCAAAGTGTGTCTCGCCGAGGAACGATGGCAGCACACCGACGAGCATCAGCAGCACCAGCCATGGTGAGGCCAACACCAGGGCTGCGGAGAA
>JABFXN010000091.1 GCA_013361705.1 Acidobacteriaceae bacterium | reverse complement strand
TATTGTTTGATCTTACTTGAGCGCAGGCAGGGATGTCCGCAGCGGGATTGTTAGGATTTGGCGCATGCTGGCATCCAGCCCTGTCCTGCTTCTGCCGGAAAGACTCTTTCGGCAGAAGCCCGTTGGGAAGCCGCTGGACTCTGGAGCCCTTTGTCGTTGTTCTTCTTGATTGAAAAGGGACCTATCGTACGAGGGAAGGGCGGCCCCAGGCGGATTAGTTCAGAAACATGGTCTGGTAGAGAGTATCGCGCTGGACCGGGCGGAAACCGGCGTCGCGGATGATGCGGCGCAGTTCCTCTTCGGTGGTGCAGTTGGCCGTTCCAGCGGCTTTGACGACATTTTCTTCCAGCATCACGGAACCGACGTCATTGCCGCCGAAGCGCAGGCCCATCTGCAGAACCTTCAGGCCCTGTGTGACCCAGCTCGACTGCACGTTCTCGACGTTGTCCAGGAACATGCGGCTGATGGCGAGGGTCTTCAGGTATTCGACCGACGTGGCCTCGTCCCAGCCGCGGCCGCCGAGAGCGGTGTTCTTCGGTTGGAAGCTCCAGGGGATGAAAGCGGTGAATCCGCCGGTCTCTTCCTGTAGGCGGCGGACGACCTCAAAGTGGTTCACGCGCTGTTCGAAGGTCTCGCCGACGCCAAACATCATGGTGGCGGTGGTGCGCATGCCGAGCTCGTGAGCCGTACGATGGACGCTGACCCAGTCCTCGGTCCTGCACTTGAGGCGGGCGATGCGGTGACGTACTTCATCGTCGAGAATCTCAGCGCCGCCGCCCGGGATAGACTGCAGACCGGCGTCGCGCAGGCGCATGATGGTGTCGCGCAGCGAGAGCTCAGAGTATTCAGCGATCGCCAGAATCTCGCTGGCGGAGAGGCAGTGGAGCCAGATCTGGGGAAAGCGCTCCTTGATGCCACGGAACAGCGACTCAAACCATTCGATCTTCAGGTCGGGGTGAATGCCGCCCTGCATCAGTACACAGGTGCCGCCCATCTACACGGTTTCGGAGATCATCTGGTAGATGGTCTCTAAGTCGAGGATGTAGCCCTCGCTGGCGAGTTTGCCCTTCAGTGGCCGGTAAAAGGCGCAGAAGGTGCAATATTCCGTGCAGAAATTGGTGTAGTTGATGTTGCGGTCGATGATGTAGCTCACGATGCCGTGAGGATGCAGCTTGCGGCGTACGGCGTCGGCTTCCATGCCGATGCCGATCAGATCGTCCGAGCGGAAGCAGTCCAGGGCCTGTTCGCGAGTGATTCCCATAACTCCTTAAGGATAGCGCAGGGATGGGCGGGACGCCGATGGATCTGGATGGGGCTGTTGTCGGGGTGGGGCTTGCCGGGACAGGAGCCAGTTTTTGCCGAATGATAACCGAATGACCGCTGGCGCGTCTCAGCAGGAGCCTGCTAGGCTTTTCCCGCGGAAAAAGGAGACCTCGTAATGAAGTGTACCCAGATTGCAGTCATGTTGATGGTGCTCGGCGGTGTTGCCGTGGCACAGGGCCCGCCACAGGACGCGAACCGTAAAGTAGAGCATGGTGGTATCTTCGTGCCCGGATGGAAGGGCGTGGTCGATGATCTCTCCGCAAAGCGCGGCGAGACGATTGAGAACTCAAGGCTGGCGATGGACGGCAAGAATCTGCACGTGACGACCGGACCGGCGACGACCTACTGGAACGTATCCGATCCGGCGAAGGGCGATTACACCGTTTCGGCGACCTTCCGCGAGCCACATTACATGAACCTGAACGACCATCCTCATCCCTACGGCATCGTGATCGGCGCGAATGATATGGGAACGGAAAACCAGAGCTTCCTCTATTGCGCGGCGTATGGCAGTGGAAAGTTCATCGTGCGCGGCATGGGACCCGGACCGTTCCAGATGAACGGACGCACGGGGCAGGAGAATGAAGCTGTGCACAAGGCGGCTGGCAAGGATGCCGAGGTAGTGCAGCAGATCTCTATGCAGGTTAAGGGCGACACCGTGAGCTGCAGCATCAACGGCACGCAGGTCTGGTCGGCCAGCAAGACCGACGTCATGGCCTCCGGCAAGCTGAAGTCGACGGATGGGGCTTATGGCATCCGCTCAGCGCACAACACTGAAGTAGAAGTCATCGATCTGAAACTCTCGAAGTAAGCGGCAGGCTTGTCTGCAAACACCCGGCACAATGCCGGGTGTTTGCTTTTGAACGCGTATCGACAATTCGCGTGAAGAATGCGGATGGAAAGCGAATTCTCCTCTGCTCTTCACCCCGGGTGGCAGCGCTGGCTTGGGGCCCCGTGTGTCCCGAAATGGCAAAACAAAAACTGCATTGCAGTACTGCACAGAAGACCTGTGATGTAGATCACAGCTTGGGATGAACGCCGGACGGGAAGATGTCTCTTGAGGAGGACATCTCTATGGTCCCGGTATGCAGAAACACAGTAGCGTCATGGGCTATGCATCCGTGCAGCGGTCACTGCCCGGGTTACGGTTCTCGTGAGGGATGTCCTCCATTGATTGTGATTGCCGTCCAGCAGCAGACAGCAAAGCCTTCCGTGGAGGGGAGCAGACAATGAGCACCGCGGTCGTGAGCCCGGATATCGTGCAGGAGCAAGAGGCTCGCTCGCCGCGAGTCAACTATTTGAACGCAACCCAGGGGCTGAAAAGCTGGCTACTTACAAGCGACCATAAGCGCATCGCCTTGTTGTACCTGATGGGTGTCAGCTTCTTCTTCCTGGTGGGCGGCCTGCTGGCGATGGCCCTTCGCATGGAGCTGCTGACTCCGGAAGCCGACATGATGGCCATGGACACCTATAACAAGGTCTTCACCATGCACGGCGTGGTGATGGTGTTCTTCGTCCTGATTCCGGCTGTGCCGGCGGTGATCGGCAACTTCGTCCTGCCGATGATGCTGGGAGCGCGGGACCTAGCGTTTCCGAAGATCAACCTGCTGAGCTGGTACCTCTACGTGATTGCAGGCCTGCTGCTGGTGGTGACGGTGCTGAACGGCGGCGTGGATACGGGATGGACCTTCACCGCTCCGCTCAGCACGCGCTTCGTCAATACGAACGTCATCACCGCCGGACTCGCGGCATTTGTGGCTGGGTTTTCTTCCATCCTGACCGGTCTGAACTTCATCGTCACCATTCACCGCATGCGGGCGCCTGGGTTGACGTGGTTTCGTTTGCCACTGTTCGTCTGGGCCAACTATGCAGCGGCGATCATCATGATTCTCGGTACGCCTGTGGTGAGCGTGACCATCGTGATGGTGGCGGTGGAGCGCATCTTTCACTTCGGCTTCTTCGATCCAACGTTGGGCGGTGATCCGCTGCTCTTTCAGCACTTGTTCTGGTTCTACTCGCATCCAGCCGTGTATGTGATGCTGCTGCCGTCGATGGGCGTGATCAGCGAGATCATTGCGTGCTTCAGCCGCAAGCGCATTTTTGGATATACAGCAGTAGCCTTCAGCTCTGTATCGATCGCGGTCTTCGGTTTCTTCGTGTGGGAGCACCACATGTTCATCATGGGCGTGAGCCAGTATTCGGCGATGGTCTTCAGCCTGCTGACGATGCTGGTGGCCGTGCCTTCGGCGATCAAGACCTTCAACTGGGCGACAACCCTCTATAAGGGATCGATCGATTTCTCGGCGCCGATGATCTACGCGCTTGGATTTATCGGATTGTTCGTCATTGGTGGATGCACGGGGATCTTCCTCGGCAATCTCGGTTCGGACATCCATTTGACCGAGACGTACTTTGTCGTGGCGCACTTCCACTTCGTAATGGTGGGCGCCGTCATCATGGGTTATCTCGGCGGATTGCACTTCTGGTGGCCGAAGATTACGGGCCGCATGTATCCAGAGTTGCCGGCCAAAGTGGCTGCCGCTTTGATCTATATCGGCTTCTTCTTTACCTTCGGACCGCAGTTCATTCTTGGCCATCTGGGCATGCCGCGCCGTTATGCGATGTATCCGGCGGAGTGGCAGGTGCTGAATGTGATGTCGACGGCGGGCGCCACGGTGATGGGCGCGGGTTACATGCTGGCGGCGGTGTATCTGATCTGGAGCATGAAGTGGGGTAGAGTGGCCGGCGACAATCCATGGCGCGCGTATGGCCTGGAGTGGCAGACGCAGTCTCCTCCGCTAACGGAAAACTTCCTTGAGACCCCGACTGTCACCACGGAGGCATACGACTATGCGTGGATGGACGGGCTGAAGAAGGAGACAGAGAACGTTTAGAGCGTTTTCCCTGGTGTCGGGTATCCCAGAAGGGCCGTGAAGCGGCGTTTTCATTGCGGAAAACGCCGCATAGGATGCGGAGGCCCTACATGACACCAAAGGGAAAATGTCCCAGGTTTGCGGCAGCGGCCGGGCCAATCTGTTGCAGGGTCCGGTCGCTATTTTTTTATTCAGTGACCGCAGCGAGCCGATCAGGACGTGGAATCTCAAGAAACGCACCGCGCCGATGAATGAGAGCTTCGCGTTCGAAGCGAGCCAGCAGGCGAGAAGTAGTCTCGCGCGTAATCCCCGCCATCGAACCCAGCTCTTCGTGTGTGAGTGTCATGGCAAACCGTGCCGGAGCGCCAAGGTCGCGAGGGTGTGCCCATTCAATCAACGTATTTGCAAGGCGTGCCGCGGCAGAGCCTGAGAGAGCCAGGCGGCGTGCCGAGATAAGCGCCTGTTGATATTCTGCCGCCGCTTCATTGGCGCAGTTCTGGCTTACCTGTGCGTGACTCTGCATGAACTCCAGGAATGCTGCCTGAGGTATGCGCTTTAGACGGCAAGGCTCAAGGCTTTCGGCCGAGGCTTCATACGGAACATTGCGCAGCACAGCGGCGAGGCCGATCACATCGCCGGGGCCGGCGATGCGCAGCAGAAGCGAGTGCCCGCTCTCAGAGGAGACAACCACCTTCAGGCGGCCGGCACACACGACATACAGATTGCGCGGCTTGCCCTCTTCTTCGACGACGACCGTGCGAGGTTCGATATCGATCTGTTGGCCGAGCGTATCCAGTCTTTCCAACGCGTCAGGATCCAGAGCGCAGAAGCTATTGGGATGGCGGATAGCGCAATCCTTACAGCCTTTCCGGAGCCGATTGATAGGCATACAGCTTCCATTCTTTCATGACGCAAAGCGGCCCGCACTGTGGCGGGCCGCTTTAGTGGGTGTGGTTCGAAGGTTACAGCGCTTTGCAGTCGAGGACGAAGCGATACTTCACGTCGGCTTTGACGACGCGAGTCCATGCTTCAGACAGCTTGGTGAAGCTGGTCATCTCGATGTCGGAAACGATGTTGTGCTGTCCGCAGAAGTCCAGCATCTCCTGGGTCTCCTTGATACCACCGATCATGGAACCGGTGACATGCTTGCGGCCAAGCACGCTGATGGCCTGAATGGAGAGAGGCGTCTCCGGCACACCGACGGTGCAGTAAACGCCATCGCGCTTCAGCAGGCTGAGATACGGGTTCACGTCGTGCGGCGCAGCGACGCAGTCCAGGATGAAGTCGAAGCTGTGGATGTGGTTCTTGGTCCAGTCGGCTTCCTTAGTCAGAATGACCTCATCGGCGCCCAGCTTCTTCGCGTCCTCGATCTTGGAGGGAGAAGTCGTGAACTGCACGGTCTTCGCTCCGAAGGCATGCGAGAACTTCAGGCCCATGTGGCCCAGGCCGCCCAGACCGATGATGCCAACCTTCTTTCCCGGGCCGGCGCCGAAGTGCTTCAGCGGAGAGTAGGTAGTAATACCGGCGCAGAGCAGAGGAGCCGCTGCGGCGAGGTCGAGGTTGCCGGGGACCTTCAGCACGAAGGCCTCGTCGGCGACGATGTGATTGGCATATCCGCCGAAGGTCAGGTTGCCCTGCTTGTCCTTGGAGTTGTAGGTGAAGACAGTGGCGAAATTCTCGCAGTACTGCTCTTCTCCGGCCTTGCAGGAAGTGCAGGTGCGGCAGGAGTCAACCATACATCCGATGGCGGCGGAGTCGCCAACCTTGAACTTGGTGACAGCCGAGCCGACCGCGGCAACTTTGCCGACGATCTCGTGGCCGGGGACCATGGGAAACATGGCATTGCCCCACTCATTGCGCGCCTGGTGGATATCGGAGTGGCAGATGCCGCAGAAGAGGATGTCGAGCAGGACATCGTTGGGACCGGGATCGCGATGCTCAAAGTTCCACGGAGTCGGGTCGGTGGTCGCATTGTGCGCAGCATAGCCTTTGGTGGCAATCATGATGGTTCTTGTCTCCTTACGAGTGGTTCGGTTGGAAATTAGATCATGGCGACGCGGAGTGGGGGTTGCGTCTGCGCGCCGAGATTGGACCGCAGACGAAGCGCTTCCTCCGCAGGGGAAACTCCGAAGAGCCGTTTGAACTCCCGGGAAAACTGAGAGGGGCTTTCGTAGCCGACACGGGTTGCCGCTGCCGACGGGCCGATGCCCTCCTGGATCATCATGAGCCTCGCCTTATGCAGCCGCGTCGTCTTCAGGTACTGCAGCGGTGAGGTGGAGGTCATGTTTTTGAAGTGGTGGTGGAAGGCAGAGAGACTCATGCCGGCATCACAGGCCAGCGTAGGGATATCAAGCTGCCGATCGTATTCGGTGTGAATGCGATGCATAGCCCGATAGACCTGGCTGATGTTGCCTTGCATCGCCAGCAGATCGCGCAGAACCTGTCCGCGAGGGCCGGTAAGGACGCGATAGGTGATCTCGCGCATGATCTGCGGGCCGAGGATCATGCGATCGTTGGGATTTTCGTAGGCTTCCAGGAGGCGCAGTGCAGCCTCGGCAAGCGCTTCCGGCAGGGGTGTGGCATCGATGGTTCTGGGCTGTGGGTTGGCTTGCGCCGGGGCAGGAGGCAGCTTGAGGACGAGGTCGGCGAGGACAGCCATGTCGAGCAGAATAGAAACGCCGCGCAATGGCGCATGAGGCTCGCAGAAGGTCTCGCACTCGAAAGGCAGCGGTGCAGCCAGGACCAGGTAGTTTTCCGTGTCGTAGACAAAGTTTCGGCTGCCAACGTAGCCACGCTTGCTGCCGCTCGTCACCATGACGATGGAGGGCTCATAGAGCACGGAGCTGCGAGGGATGTTCTTATGACACCGGACGGTGCGCAGGCCTGGAAGCTCGGTCGGACGAATGCCCTCCCCGCTGTCGATGCGGTCGAGGATGCTGTTGATCCGCGCGTGAATGGAGGCCAGGCTACTCACGAAGAAGAGTCTAGCGAAGCCGGGACACGGGAGACATCATTTCTGCGCAAATCTGCAGAAATAGGCAAGCCTTCCGCAGAAATGTCTACGGAAGGCTCTGGAGTATGGAAATTCAGGCCGGTTACTCGTTGTAGTGCAGCAGCGAGTAGACGTCGTAGTCCGGGAACTTGGCGCGGCCCTTGAGGAAGTCGAGCTCGACTGCGAAGCCCAGGCCGACCACGATGCCGCCGAGCTGGCGGACGAGCTGGGTGGTGGCTTCCATGGTGCCGCCGGTGGCGAGCAGGTCATCGACGATGACGACCTTCTGCCCGGGCTGGACGGCGTCCAGGTGGATTTCCAGAGAGTCGGAGCCGTACTCGAGGTCGTAGGTGACTTTGGCGGTAGCTGCAGGCAGTTTGCGTGGCTTACGGACTGGTACGAAACCGGCATTCAGGCGATAGGCGAGCGCCGGTCCGAAGATGAAACCACGGGCTTCGATACCGAGCACCAGGTCGACATCCTTGTCGATGTAATAGGCGGCAAAGGCATCGATCATCTGCGCGAAGCCGGCCTTGTCCTTCAGCAGAGTAGTGATGTCGTAGAACAGAATGCCGGGCTTGGGGAAATCAGGGACAGTCCGCACGAGGGACTTGAGTGGTTCACAGTTAATGGGTGTCGCCATGAGGAAATTCGAGAGGATTGTTGAAATGATTGAATGATTGAATCATTGAATGATGCCGATTGAGCAGACGGGATAGGCAATGCAATTCGATCTGACATAAGCCGCCGTTCTTCAATTATTCAATTATTGGATTATTCAATTGGCGTCACCAAGCCCCTTCAATCTGGAATGGCCCAAGCTTGGCGGCTTCACTGTCGTCGAGGTCGTGGACCTGGAAGCGGTCGACGCGTGAGCCGCGTGAGCCTTTGCGAAGGTGCGTTTCGAGGTCTTTGAGCCTGTCTTCGGGGCCGGCGGCGACGCATTCCACCTCGCCGCTGGGGAGATTGCGGACCCAGCCATTGAGGTTCAGTTCCGCGGCCTCGCGGTGGACGAACCAGCGAAAGCCAACACCCTGTACGCGACCGGAGATGAGGTAGTGACGCACCATGACTCTGGTCAGTGTAGAGCAAGTAGATAATTGGAATGTGGCGTTGAATTACAGCGTTGTGGCACAGAGTGTGGAGGAGATGCGCGATACCGGCAACTCTCCGTCGATAAGCATGTGGGAGTATCTGCAGGCGACGGGGCAGGAAGACCTGCTGCGGACGATCAGCATCTACGGCGAGAGCGGAAAGACACGCGAGCAGGCGCGGACGTATTACATGAATTCTGAGGCGCTCCGGATATGGCAGGCAATGGGCAAAGCGCCGACAATCGTGGGAGAGATGCACCGTCCAGCGAGGACAGCAGCAATGGTCTTTGGAGTGCCTTACAGCCAGTAAAGCATCTTCCTAATAGGTGTAGTCCAGAGCATCCGCATCGTGGGCGTTTTCCGCAATGAAAACGCCAGCTGCACTCCCCTTCCGGGATACCCAGCAACAGGGTGAATGCTCTAAAGGGAAAAGGCTCACCGGACGGTGAGCCTTTTTCAGAAGCCATCGCGGACCTAGGCGCGTGACATGTAGGCGCCTTCGGAGGTGTCGATGCGGATCTTCTCGCCCTCGTTGATGAAGGGAGGAACCTGCACTACAAGACCGGTCTCGGTCTTGGCGGGCTTGGTCACGGACGAAGCGGTCGCAGACTTGATGCCGGGCTCGGTCTCGACGACAGTCATCTCCACAACCTGCGGAAGCTCGATGCCTACGGCCTTGCCGTCGTAGAAGCTGACGGAGATGCCGATGTTCGGCAGCAGGTAGTCCACGGCGTCGCCAAGAATCTCACGGGACAGGGTGGTCTGCTCGTAGGTAGCCGTGTCCATGAAGATGTAGTCATCACCGTCGTTGTACAGGTACTCCATCGCGATTTCATCGACGACGACCCGATCAATGGCGTCGCCCGAGCGGAAGCGGTGCTCGAACATGGCTCCGGAGGAGAGGTTGCGCAGCTTGGCCTGAATAAAGGCGCGCAGGTTACCGGGGGTGCGGTGCTCCACTGAGAAGACCATGTGGAGTTTGTCGTTGTGCTTGATGATCATGCCCGGGCGCATCTGGGTGGCGGGAATCGCCATGGTGTATCTCCTGAACTGTTCTGATGGTTTTCCGGGCGCAAAGGGCCGGATATGGCAGGGCGTGACGCGCTGCTTTTAGAACCTTCTTCGATTGTAGCTCAGTGACGAGGATCGAGCCCGAGAGCATTTTCCCTGTGGGTTAGTGTAGGGCGTACGCATCCTATGGGCGTTTTCCCCAATGAAAATGCCGCTGAACGCCCTTCTGGGATACCCAGCAACAGGGAAGACGCTTCAATCCAGGGCCAGGGGAGCGAACCCGGCAAACATCTGGGCGGCCTCGGGGAGCTGGTTGCGGGGGACGATCTCGCAGGCGGCGAAGTAGCGGTCCCACAGGGCTTTGACCTTCGGGTTGTTGTGAGCTTTCTCGATGCCGCCCTCCTCCCACTCGAAGACTTCGACGATGGTGCCATCGGCGGCGCGGCAGGCAATGAACTCGCGGCTGGTAGCCAGGCCTTCCGCGCGCAGGAGTGGAAGGTGTTCGCGGGTGAGCTGCAGCAGATCCGCTTCTTTGCCGGGTCTGGGGCGGTAGGCGACGATGACAATACTGCGACCCTGGACTGCATTCATGCCAGACAGCGTAGCACGGGTGGAAAGAGCCGTTTCCTCTAGAGCAACGTGTCGCTTGAGATGCAAGCGATGCCGGTCTGCTGCATCTCGTCGTTGACCCGGGCGACAGAACCGTTGAGGTCAATGGCGCGGCAGACATCTTCGATGACGCAGGCAGTAAAGCCGAGGGAGACGGCGTCCACGGCGGAGAAGTGAACGCAGTAGTCATAGGCCAGTCCGCAGAAGAAAAGACGCTGGATGCCACGTTCTTTGAGGGCGCCGGCAAGGCCGGTCGGGGTGGAGTGGTCGTTGTCCAGAAAGGCGGAGTAGGAGTCGATACGCGGGTTGTAGCCCTTGCGGACGATCAGTTCAGCGCGTGTGGTATCGAGCAAGGGATGGAAGTCCGCGCCTGCGCTTCCCTGAAGGCAATGGTCAGGCCAGAGGACCTGGGGGCCGTAGGCAACCTGGATGGTCTCAAAGGGCTGTGTGCCGGGATGCGAGGTCGCAAAGGAGATATGCCCCGCCGGATGCCAGTCCTGGGTAAGAATGACGTGGCCAAAACGCTGTTGCAGGAGATTGATGAGGGGAACGATCTCATCGCCTCGTTCAACTGCAAGCGCGCCACCGGGGCAAAAATCATTCTGCAGATCGATGATGACGAGGGCGTCAGTGGAAGATAGCGCGAAGGCCATACAGTTATTCGTACACTATGACTATGCCAGCACCGACAGCCGAAGCACGTATCAGGGTCCGCTATGCCGAGACCGACCAGATGGGCGTGGTGTACCACGCGAACTATGTCGTCTGGTTCGAGGTTGGCAGAGTGGAACTTCTGCGCTCAATCGGCCTGCCGTACAAGCAGCTTGAGGAAGAGGGCATCCTGATCGCTGTGGCGGAGGTAAACGCGCGCTACAAGCGTCCGGCGAGATATGACGATGAGATCGCGGTCCGTACGACCGTGAAGCAGGTGCGGGGATCGATTATCCGTATCGGCTATCAGGTCGTCCGCGTTACGGATGAGGAATTGCTTTGCGAGGGGGAGACTGTGCACGTAGTGATCGACCGCGAGTTCAAGCGGGCAAGTTTGCCGGAGGCGTATGCGGCACGGATGGCGGGTGATTAGCAGCGTTACAGGTGAAGAAGCGGATTTCTCCGCTCCCGTTGGTCGATCCACCCCAGCCGGCACGCTGGCCGGAGATTCCAGTCGCTGCGAAATAACAAGCAAGAAGAAAAGCCCGGCTTAGCCGGGCTTTCTTGAATCCATGGATCGGTTATTTGCCCTGGTGGCCCCAGCGATAGACGAGACCGGCGTTGAAGCCGACGTTGTGCTGAAGCGTGGAGCCGAAGGTTGTGATCTGGTAGGTGGGGGCGAAGCGGAAGGCCAGGTTCGGGTAGAAGCTGTAGTCCACACTTCCGCCGAGGGCAAAGGCGCCGGCGTTGCCGGTCTTCCATAGGCCCAGTGCAGGAGCGGGAACGCCCTTGGAGCCGCCGTCGAAGTTACCCATCGCCATACCGCCAAGCACGTTAACGTTCGCGCTCAGACGTTCCTTGCGATAGAAGCGGTACTGCGGCCCACCCATGAAGGTGTAGTGCGTGATGAGCGGATCCCAGATGTTATAGGGATTGTTGCCCGTCTTGGCATTGCCGTAGTGGCCGCGGACATCACCGACGACCGCCCAGCGCGGGTTCAGGTAGTAGTTCCCAGCAACCTGCCAACTGATCTCGTTGTTGCGCTGCAGGAACTCACCCGAGCGGAAGCGCAGGTAGCCGATGCCGCCGAAGACCTCGTACTTGTGGGAGTAGGTGTCCTCAATCATTTTGGCGATACGCGCCTGGCGATTGGCGTTCATGCGCCGCTGCCGGCGGTCCTGTTGTGCCTCGCCGTGAAAAGCCGTTCCCACCAGCGCGGCCAAGGCCAGCGCGCACACGATCCGCTTCAAACCGAACATCAAACGATACCCCTGCAGCCTTCTTGCTCTGTTAGTTTCAAACCAGGTGGGCCGGCATTTGCGGCACACCCTTTTATTAGAACATCCCCGGCGCGTAATTCATGGCCAGACGATCGAGTAAAGGCTCTTCCAAAACATCCGGCATGCTGCTTGGAGCGCTGCTGGGCGGTGGACTTGTCGCGGGTGCAGGCTATCTGTACCTGCATCCGGCGGCGCTGCGCGGTGTCCGCAACCCCGTAGGGATTCACGGTGACTATCCAGGAGCAGAGGGCGGCGGAGCAGTGAATTCAGGCTCTGAGACCGCGCCTGCAGCGCGCAGGCCGCCGGTGTCGAAGCCGCAGGATAAGCCGCGCTCACAGGCGGAGACGCCCGCTTCCTCCGAGGTAGCGCCGCCGAATCCGGCTGCCGTTGCCGCCGGGCAGCCCCCGTTTGCCGCCAGCGAAGATGTCTTTGAGGCCGCGGCTCCGATTTACCGGAAGCAATGCGCTGCGTGCCATGGAACGCCCAGCGGAAAGCCACGGACTGGTGGAGCACCGCAGTTCTGGGTTTCGGGTGCATCCGGCGTTGGCCATAAGGCGCCGTCGGCGATTTATACGGCGATTGCCAAGGGAAGCCCTAAGGCGAGCGGCCATGCCTTTGCCGGTAAACTGAGCAGCCAGCAGATCTGGCAGCTCACGTTGTTGCTGAAGGAAGCGGGCAGCGATCTACCCGATCCGGTTCGAAATCTGATGGGAGATTAAAAACGAAAGCCCGCATCTCGACGATGCGGGCTTTTCATTTTTCTCTGTTTACGGCAATGTATAGGCCACGCCGGTGATGAACTGGAAGGTGTTCTTTCTGAAGCCGGGCGACGGGTTGTTCAGGAAAGCGTCGCTGGCGGCGAAACTCATACTGAGTTTTTTGAAGACCGGCATCGCTAACCCGGTACTGAAGTTTGCCGAATAAGCCTTGGGTTCGTTGAAGGCGGGCAGGAGCTGCAGGGTCTGGGTAAAGATCATGGAACGCGGTAGGGTTCGCTTGTAGGCTTCGCCGATGCTCGCGCCAATAAGGTTTAGATTGCTGGCAGAATCCTCAAACTCCTGCTTCTCGTAGTGAAGATCGCCTTTGATATCCAGTTGCTGCTTTGCGTCCAGCACGGGTGTCCAACCAACGCCGGCGCCATAGATCTGCTGCAGGTCGAGGCCGGAGGAGAAATTGTGGTCGAAGGCTGTGGTGCCCAGGTAATAGAACCTCTTCGAGACGTACTGGTCGCGTTCGAGGTCGGTGTGGAAGATGCTGGTCTTAACCACGGAGTCAGGCGTCGGCGGCGTGGTCTGCGGAATGAGCGGCGTGGTGAGCTTTCCGTAGGTCTCTGAGAGATTGAAGATGGTGCGATTCCGTGTTGGTAAATAAGGCACCGTGGGGATAGTGCGGACCAGCTTTACGCCCGCGGAAAAGGTGCCACCGTGCTGGGTGCTCTGAACAAAGGAGGCGCCACCGGTGACGGTGCCTCCCCAACCATAGAGCGGGCCCGCCTTCTTTTCGAGTTCGCGGTCGTAGACGCCCTGGTCAATGATGTAGGCCACGTTGCTGACCGGAAGCGTCTCAGTCTGTCCCATGGGATGCAGCAAGGTGACGGTGCTGTCGTCCATGGTGACCATGCCGGTCTGGGTATTGGTACGGGTCGCAGGGGTGTCTTTCTTGAGGACGGCGAAGCTGCCGCTGGAGCGGAGCTCCTTGATCTTGCTCAAGGGGATGGTGACTTCGCCAACGATATCGCTTTTGAAGAGGATGGAATTGCCAACGCCGCGCACCAGGGTTCCGCTCAACTGATCGCCGTTCTTGAAGACGATGACGTCGGGGTTTGATTTTTCGGCGTTCGGTTTATCTGCAGTCGGCTTATCTTCCGCCGGCATGATGGCTGGGGCCAGAATCAGGAACAGCGCCAATCCGCGCGCACGTTTGAACAGGGACATGAACTCGCGATTTCCTCTCAACAAAAAATAGGTTTTCGTGCGTTTTGTCTCGGGTTACGGGACCCTCATCCCATAGCCACATCAACGGGCATTCTCATAAGATGATGTCATCTTTCCTTTACGCAGACGAGGGCACGTGCCATGAAGTCTTTTATCGATATGATCGTTCGTATTCTTTCCCTCGTAGGTATCTCGAACCCCGAGGATTCGCGCAAACGCCGGGAGGCTAACGGGCCCAGCTGGCGTGACAAGCTGCCTGAGGACGGAAAAAAATAGCCCATGCTGCCTGCGCTGCCGCATGCTCCTATTCGCAGCTCTACCATCTCGACCGTCATTGAATATCTGGCGCTCGGGGTCGGTGCGTTTGCAGGAGCGTTGGCGGTGCGGCGCGACCAGCGCTATCACTATGACTGGATAGGCGTGCTGGGTCTGGGGATGATCTCCGGTGTGGGCGGTGGTGTAACCCGTGACATCATCCTGCAGCAGGGCGTACCGCTCTCGTTTGAACACCCGTCTTATCTCACCTGCGCCCTGGGCGGTGCGAGCCTGGCGCTGTTCTTCGGCTCCGCCGTGGGAGCGCGCGTGCAGCGTTTCATCTTCTTTATCGATGCGGTCTCGCTTGGGCTGTTTGCGGTTGCCGGGGCGACCCGGGCTCAGGACGCCGGCCTGGCGTTTTTACCGTGCCTGCTGCTGGGAATTACTACGGCCGTCGGCGGTGGAGCTTTGCGTGACGTCTTCACCGGACGGACACCGGCTGTCTTTGAGAGAGGTGAGCCGTATGCCCTGGCCGCAACCGCAGCCGCCGCGACCTACCTGGCGGCTGAACGGTTGGGATTGTCCCCTGAGACCAGCTCAACCCTGGGATCTGCGATGGGTTTTCTGCTGCGCCTTTTATCGAATTTCTTCGGCTGGCGAACCCCCTCCATGCGTCTGAGCCGCAAAGGATAAAGGGAGACCGAACGAAGGCCGCTGGTGCCTTCGGTTTTTTTCTTCAAACTGGCAACCAAACATCTGCTTGCCAAACGTTGTATGGCGGGCATAGTATCCGTTTCGCAATCGGTTCAGTCCGCCATAGTGGTCGAACCAGCTGCCAAACGTCGTTGAGCTTTACCGCACTTTATACGTCGATAACGGCCGAGGGATGTATTTGATTCCCAAGGTTTTATGCGGAGATAATATGTCTTGGTATGCATACTGTATCGCTGAACGTCAGGCGTTTCCGGAGCTGTCACGTCATCGTCGTCCGATGCCCCTGGAGAACGTAAAGGGCCTCTTTGGAAATCAGGTATTCCTCTTTCCGGCGAGCGACCTCGCCGTTCTGGTTTCTGAGCACTCTGAGGAAGATGCAGCCCGCATCGATCAGCAGTGCCAGAAGGATCACGCTCGCGTGATCGCCGACTGTTTTAAACAGACGACGCTCCTGCCATTTCGTTTCAACACTACGTTTACGGATGACGACGCGCTGCGGCGGTCGATCCGTTCCAACCATCGCCACTTTGGTGCCAACCTGGAGCGCTTCCAGGGCAAGGCAGAGATGCATCTGAAGGTCCTGGTCGACGAT
>JABFXN010000043.1 GCA_013361705.1 Acidobacteriaceae bacterium | reverse complement strand
ATGCTGACGGACGAAACGTATGGAAAGGTCGTGCTTTTCGGCCAGGTACGTCGTCTCTCCCATCTCGACCCACTTCTTCATCTCATAGTCACTGCTGGCCGGATGCGCTGCAGGAGGATTCGTCACCGAGCTGTCTCCATGGTTGCCTGCATAGAACTCGAGCCAGAAACCGTCGCGCAAAGGCACGGCCGTATGCAGGACACGCTGATTGCGGATCGACCATGGCAGGACAACGACGATCGTTGCCAGCACGGCAACAGCCATACGGCGGATCCATGGTCCACCCTCGCGGCGTACACGCCATCCGGCAAACAGCAGCAGGAACGGAAGCGAGGTCAACACGGAAGGGTTTGCAAGCAGCGTAACTCCGAAGAGCACACCGAAGGCAGCCCAGCCGATGGACCGGTGGGTACGGTGCAGCACCTGTGCCGCCCAGAAGCAACAGGCAAAAAGCAGCGACGTCAGAGCGTAGTCCCAGACCTGGGATGCGGAGAAGTAGATGGCGAAGGGATAGAGAGCCCAACCCCACGCTGCCCAGCGCGCCGCTCGCTGACCGGCGACATTACGAACACTGAAATAGACCGGAATACAGGTCAGCGCGGAGAAGAGACCGTTGATCGCCAGCAGCACATAGGCAGCCTGCAGCGTATAGAGCCCGAACAGCCGAAAGACCCCGGACATCAGATACGGATAGATTGGGGGGACCAGGGCCGTGGGTCCGGTCAATGGCAGGAAAGGCGCGCTGAAACCATGGCCGAAGAAGAGACTGCGGGCCACCCATCCCATTTCCGCGCCAAAGTCGCCGTGATCGAGCGTTGGTTTGGCAATATCACCGGCGGCGAATATAGCAACGACCAGCCGAATCGCCAGAGCAAAGAAGACTATCGCTGGCAGGAGCCGGACCGGAGAATCGAAACTGTCCCGAAGACGGGAGAACCACGAAGAACGCTTCGTGTGCGTCACGAAAACTGTCGTCATGCCACCTCACTGGAGGTGCAGGACGTGGGGGATGTCGCCGTGCCAGAGCCGGCGAATTTGTGTCCTTGCATGGAGCTCCTTCATGAGCTTCTTGGACGCGGTCTTTTTCTCTTTGAACTACAGGCGCTCAAAGAAAATCTCCGGGGAGAGCGCCGTTATATACCGATGTCACGTCTAAAGTTGCCCTAGTTCCTCATCCCAAAGGCTTTAAAATGTTTAAAGTCTGATGCCTTTCCTGATCACCAGCCGAACGAATCCCCGGTTAAAGCAGCTTCGAGCAGCCTTGGATGGACAGCTTCGGCTCTCCGATGGCTATATTGGCATTGAAGGCGAGCATCTGCTGGAAGAGGCCCTTCGCAGTGACATGGACGTAAAGTCCGTATTTCTGCGCGAGGACAGGGTCGTTCCGGCATCCCTTGTTCTGCCTCCGACGTTGGAGGTCATCACGGTCGCAAAGGATGCCTTCATTTCGGCGACAGAGGCTCCTCAAGGGATTGCCGCTCTGGTTACTCCCCCCCGGCACTCCCCCGAGGAGCTGCTGCGCGGCAAACCCCTGATCGTCGTTACGGAGGCCCTTCAGGATCCAGGCAACCTTGGCACCCTGATCCGTACGGCCGAGGCCTTCGGAGCCACCGGGCTGGTGACGCTTTCAGGGACTGTATCGCCCTGGAACCAGAAAGCGCTACGTGCTTCCGCAGGGTCGGCGCTGCGGCTGCCGATCATTGCCGGGGATACGGCAACTATCGATCTGCTGCGCCGTAACGGAGTCCGGATTCTTGCGGCCGTCCCGGCAGATGGCATTCCGGCAACCAAAGCCGGCCTGGTGGAACCCTGTGCCATCCTTCTGGGGAATGAAGGCGCGGGACT
Source organism: Acidobacteriaceae bacterium (assembly GCA_013361705.1). Taxonomy (GTDB): domain Bacteria; phylum Acidobacteriota; class Terriglobia; order Terriglobales; family Acidobacteriaceae; genus Terriglobus. The sequence goes on along the minus strand of JABFXN010000043.1, from coordinate 2,372 downwards.
CTCGGCCTCCATGCTCGGCCTCGCGGATGAACGCATTACCATCCCCACTCCGGGACCGACAGAAAGCCTGAACGCCGCCGTGGCAGGCAGCATCCTTCTCTATGAAGCAGCGCGGCAACGCGCGGGTGAGCAGTAGAGCATTTTCCCTGTTGCTGGGTGTCCCGGAAGAAGAGTACAGCGGCGTTTTCATTGCGGAAAACGCCCATAGATGCGGAAGCCCTACACTACACCTACAGGGAAAATACTCTAACCATGGGACTCTTCGATGTATCGCCGATGGTCCGGGATACCGGCACGTCACGTGCTCCGCTGGCCGAACGCATGCGTCCACGCACGTTGGATGAATTCACCGGTCAGGAACACCTGCTTGCCCCCGGCAAACCGCTACGCACGCAGATCGAGCAGGACGATGCCGCCTCCATCATTCTATGGGGACCGCCGGGAGTCGGTAAGACGACCCTGGCGAAGATCATCGCGCGCGTAACGCAGGCCACCTTCATCGAGTTTTCGGCAGTGCTCTCCGGCATCAAGGAGATCAAGCAGGTGATGGCCGACGCGGAGAAAGCCGCCCAGATGGGCTCGCGCACCATCCTGTTCATCGACGAGATTCATCGCTTCAACAAGGCACAACAGGACGCCTTTCTGCCCTACGTCGAGCGCGGCTCTATTCGCCTGATCGGCGCGACGACCGAAAACCCCTCCTTTGAAATTAACGCCGCGCTGCTCTCCCGTTGCCGCGTCTACACCCTGCAACAGCTCACCCAACCGCAAATTGTCAGCCTGCTGCATCGCGCACTGCACGATGAAGAACGGGGTCTCGGCAAGTTGGGCCTGGCGGCGGACGAAGCTGCCATGGCCACACTCGCCAGCTACTCCAGCGGAGACGCCCGGTATGCGCTGAATGCGCTGGAGGTCGCCGCAAAGCTGGCGGTCTCGCGTAAACAGAACGCGCTGACAGAATCGCTGGTCACCGATGCCCTGCAGCAGCGTGTGCTGCTCTATGACAAAAGCGGCGAACAGCACTACGACCTCATCTCGGCGCTGCACAAGTCGGTGCGGAACTCCGATGCCGATGCCTCCCTGTACTGGCTCGGCAGGATGCTCGCTGCCGGCGAAGACCCCATGTATGTGGCTCGCAGAGTTGTACGTATGGCCGTCGAAGATATTGGCCTGGCGGCGCCGGAGGCGCTCAACCTCTGTCTTTCGGCACGCGATGCCATGCACTTCCTCGGTTCTCCGGAAGGAGAGCTCGCACTCGCTGAGGCTGTGACCTACCTGGCCCTGGCGCCGAAGTCGAATGCGGTCTACACAGCCTGGGGCGCGATCCAGCAGGATATCCAGCGCACGGCCGCTGAACCTGTGCCGCTTCACCTTCGCAATGCCCCCACCTCGCTGCTGAAGTCACTCGATTACGGGAGGGATTATCAGTACGCCCATGACCTCGAAGGTAAGGTGGCTGACATGGATTGCCTGCCTCCTTCTCTTGCGAACCGCCGCTACTACCAGCCCACGCAGGAGGGCCGTGAAAAGCTGCTGGCACAGCGCATGGAGGAGATCCGGCGCATTCGTGAATCGAAACGCAAGAGCTAAATACTGCCTTTTGTTTGTCATTTCGCAGCGACCAACGGGAGCGAAGAAATCTGCTTCTCTACCCATGTCGTCAAGCTAAGGAAAACTCTCGCTCCTGCAAATCGTTCTAGCCGCTCGAGTTTGTCTTCGGCTTCCGAAACGCATAGATAATGGCCAGCAATGGCGGAGCCAGCAACACTCCCCAAAAGGGGATGATGATGCCAAGCACGATTGGACCGAAGAAGGCTGCCCACCAGGGGACACGCGCCGTCCGCTTCAGCAGATAGGGTTGGATCAACAGACCGTCGATGGCCGCGATCGCCCCGTAAAGTCCCAGCAGCCAGCAGTAGCTGTACCAGTCTTTGTCTGTGAACAGAAGCGCCAATGCCGGGCCGCAGACACTGAGTACCGGACCGAAGTTGGGAATGAACTGCAGCAGCCCGCCAAGCATGCCCCACAGCGGAGCCAGCGGTACCCCGATAAGGGTAAGTCCAAGCCACCACAACGCGCCAACGATCAGCGCATCGAGTGTCGTGGCGCGCCACCACGCCACCAGAGCTCCCCCCGCGGTCTTCAGAGCATCGTCGCGATCAAAGCCTGCCAAGATAGCCCTCCGGAAATCGCATACAAACCTTGGATGCATCGTCGAGCACGCCGGTTAAAGACGCCTTGCCTCAACCAGAGGTTCCACTCTGTTCCCCACGGGATTTTGGACGCAAAAAAATCACCCTTTCCACCGCTCGAACGTCCATTAGCATGGATGTCGTTATGGCCTTGCCAAAAAAAATCTGTGCCCTCTGTGA
>JABFXN010000242.1 GCA_013361705.1 Acidobacteriaceae bacterium | reverse complement strand
CGGCGCGGGCCTTTCTGGGAAAGTAAGGGGTAGTTGCTCGCCTTCAGCGTCTGCGACTTTTCGGCCAACAGCTTCTCGACGAGGTCCGTAGTCTCCTTCACCAGCTCTTCGTGAGCCTTGCCGGTCGCGGGGCCGGAGAAGCCTGCATGGATCTCCCGTACCTTGCCTTCGCGATCCACGAAGAAGCTTGTGGGCCAGCAGTTCAGGTTTTCGGCGCCGGTAATCTTCTCGTTCAACTGGTCAGTGGTTCCGGCCAGCAGCACGGGATAGGTTACGTTGTAGCGCTTGATGAACGCCTTTACGCGGACTGGGTTCTTGAGCTGATCTTCATCCTGCTCGAAGGTCAGGCTTACAACCTCCAGACCCTTGTTGTGGAACTTCTTGTAGAGCGACTCAAGCAACGGAGCCTCGTCGTGGCAGTTCGGGCACCACGATCCACCGATCGCCACCAGGACAACCTTGTCCTTGAACTCCGGGTCCTTGCTGGAGACCGTCTTGCCGTTCAGGTCAGGGAAGCTGAAGGAGAGCGGCTGGGCTGGATCCTTCCAGCGGGTCTGTTCCGTGGTGGCCGTCGGAGGAGCCAGGTTCTCCTTGCGCGCGTCAACGGGACGACGAGCTGTCCACTGCTGGTCGTCCTTCAGTGCATTGGTGACCACGAGGGTACCGTCGTCCTGCAGCTTCAGGGTATAGAGCGCCGGTCCGGCGGCCGTGAAGTGCGACAGGACATACTGCTTCGCTTCGGCGTCGTAGTTGCCGTACAGGCCGCCGGTATCACCGTCGATACGCAGGATGGCGCCCTTCACAAGGGTGGGTGTCTGTTCGACCTTCATGTTCCAGGCCGACTCCCCCTTGGTGGACGTGCCGACGGCAATCTCCCAATCGCCGTGAATATCCGGCCCCCTGGCGACGGTGGGCTTGGCCGTCACACCACGACGCAGTGCCAACGGATACTTCGTGGTCGCAGTGCCGAAGGTGCCGGTCAGATCGTCGCCTTTGACGGTCGCGTCGATCTTGCGGGCGAAGTAGTCGAAGCTCAGGACCAGGTTTCCATCCGTGACAGAGCCGCTGGTGGCTTCCCAGCGTTCCGGTCCGCTCAGAAAAGCGCCCCTCACTCCACTGGATTCCTGCTTGAGCTCCAGCTTGACTGGGACCTTCTGCCCATGGATCTCAGAGTAGCCCTCCCACGTGCCGGTCAACGCCGATTGGCCAAGGGCCGGTAGAGTGAAGGCGAGAACAGAGGCGAATGTGACAAGACGTGCATTCATGGTCGTTTCCTTGCTGATGAACGGTTTCGGGTGATTTCTCCGGGCAAAGTAAGAAGCCCACGACTTCTGGGAAGGTCGCAGGCTCGCGGAGAATTGGATGTTTTCCAGGATCAGGAGGGAATCAGGTTGTGAATTCTGACTCTACCGTCCGAAACGCAATTCCACGGCGGCCTGCTGCGGACAGCAGCAGCGGCAACAACAAGCGTGGATGGCGTATTGAGACATCTTCTGTACGATAATCGATTACTTTCGGCCGGTCAAGTTTGAGGGGCCAGAGCACCGATTGATGAGTATTGGATGCTTCAACCCTTACGGTTGTTGCGGAAGCATCGGCTCTACCTGCATCAGGTTGTTGAGCGTAGAGCGCTCCTGCGGCGTGAAGTCACGGTAAGCAGGGGAGTTAAGGGTGTTCTGCCGCTGCTCCGGGGGCATCCGGCGAAGATCGCGGAAGGCTCGCGCCACCATCCGGCGGCGTTCCGTCGGCAGCGCTCCAAGCTGGCTTAGGGCGCCTCGGACCTGCTGCCGTTGCTGCGGCTCCAGTTTCTCCATCGCTTCGGCGCGGTTGATGACACGCTCACGCTGTTGCGGAGGCATGGCATTCAACTGTCCCAGCCGTCCCATCACCCGTGCCTGGGTCTCTGGTGGAAGCTGCTGGAAACCGGGCTCGCTGCGCAGAGCATTCTGCTGCTGTTGCGGGGTAAGGTTGCGATGCTTGTTCATCCACTGGGCAAGATGTTCACCACGACCGCCGCCTCCGGCGGGTGGCATCTGCCGCTGCGGCGCAGGAGGGGGAGCCGGGTGGCGCTGCTGAGCCAATACTGGCATGACCACGGCAGCCGTCAGGACTAACAGCGTCACGCTCCGTATTGTGCCTAAGCAGTTCATTTCCGTACTTGTAGTACCACTATGCGTCCAACGATAGCAACTCTCGCGGTAAAAGCCAGCGTGAAATATCACACCAGTGTTACCGGTCGGTTCCCAGCTACACACCTGGGATTCATTCCTGTAGAAAGTCTGCAATCCCCTTTCTATTTAAGGAGGACCCAAAACTCACGAAAAGGATGCGGTACGGGCTCCTAGGTCTGAGGAGTCTCGTCTTCGTCCTGGGAAGCGTCGTCCAGAAGATCCATCTCCTGGATCGCCTGGTCGTTGTGGTCCAGAATCTGAAGATCATCAACCACAGCGGCTCGCGCCGGAGGCGTGGACTTCAACTGCGTAACAACCCCTGCGCCGCCCAGCATCAGAACCAGCGCCATGGCTCCGGCCACCATCGGGCGGAACTGGGCTCCGGTGTTATAGAGCAAGCGGGCGCGCAGACGCTCCAGGAATCCGGCCGGAGCAGCCTGCTGCTCAGTGCGGATGCGGGCGTTCACGCGGGTATCAAACCAGGGAGAAGGCTCAGGCGCCGTCCAGGCGTCCATTGCCGCAAATGTCGCACGCAGTTCCTTCAGCTCGACACTGCACGGCTCACAACCGGACAGGTGAGCCTGGGCCGCACGCGAGGGAGCCTTTGCCGGGTTGAGTACCAGGTCTTCTAGCTCGTTTTGAAATTCATGGCAGTTCATAACTGTTCATCCCGGCGCCGAAGCGCCTTATACAAAATCCTTCAGTTTCACGCGCAACGTCTGGTAAGCGCGGAATAACAGCGATTTGGTAGCGGACTCAGACAGTTTAAGCACTTCGCCTATCTGTTTGTAGTCCATTCCCTGATACTTGTGCATCAAAACGGCGTTCTTTTGCCGTTCTGGAAGGGCCATCACATGCTGCCGGATGGCCTGCATGCGTTCCTCCCTGAGGAGATCGGCCTCGATCGTCGGCGTATCGTCCGCGACATCGGGCATGGTCCCGGTCTCATGATCCGGCTCATCCAGGTGCACCGTCGGGGCAGAGCGTTCGTGCTTGGTGTCACGCGCATAGTTCACGCCGAGGTTGGTGGCGATGCGGTACAGCCAGGTCGAAAAACGAGCTTCGGCGCGATAGGTCTCACGTGACCGGAAGACCCGCAGGAAGACCTCCTGCGCCAGTTCTTCGGCGTCGGCCTGGTTGTGCACCATGCGATACATAAAGCTCACAATCGGCTTGCGGTACTTGGCCAGAAGAATGTCAAAGGCGGCAAAGTTGCCGGCCTTCAGCGCCAGCATGGTCTGGACATCATCGTTAGCCGCAAAATCGGCCTGTATGCCAGTCACCGCCGGGTCGGGAAGGGTGACGGTCTGGAGGTCCGGATTGAGCGCCATCGTGCCCATGTCTTTGTGAACACGGTCCTCGGCAGGAGGTTGCGCGCCTTCCTCCGGGAATTTGGATGATCGTGGCTCCGGCATTCCGTTGGCCTATTCTACCGTTTGAGATGCCGGTTGCGGCCAGTGGCGTCATCAGGGCGTCAATGGTATCTTGAATAAGGTCATCGAGGCGGCATGTGCAACATTCCGCGGCCCGGTTTCCACCCTTCACAGGGCGCATAACTCAGCGGTAGAGTGCCACCTTCACACGGTGGAAGTCGTAGGTTCGAATCCTGCTGTGCCCACCATAAAATCAATCACTTACAGGCAGTGGTTCCAAAAAGTTTGTGGCATTTTGTGGCAAATCCGAAAACGGCTGTTTTTCGGTGCTCTCCTTTGACTGCTCCTCCTCTCCTCCTTTCGTCAGCATCAGGTATACCGAACCGACCATCTGCTGAACGCTCTCAGGCGTGCATGCCGCAGATGAGCCTGGATGTCTTTGACCGATCCCATGTTTTGAGCTTGCGTGGCCATCGTACGTCGAAGAATCTGGAAGTTCAGCTTTTCGATTCCGAGCCGCTCGGCCAGTGGCTTCAAAACCCGGTTGTGGTAGTTCGTGACAAGAAGAAAACCACCGTCCGCGTTAGGGAAGATGAAATCGTCGGGGGATACATCCCCGCATTCCGCCTTCCAAGCCCGAAGTTCGGCGGCCAACCCATCCGGCAGAAAAATCTTCGTCCTGATATTCAAGTGTCGTTCCTAGTCGATGGTAAATCCTCGCCCGAGTATGATCAGGCGTTTGCCCAGGCCGATGGAACTCGCATGCTCCACATTGATCGCGACCTTATGCATTTTGCTTCTGCGTTGAAGGAGTTGGAAGCCGTCGAACGAGAGGTCAAGCAATCTCAGGCCGAGCCGTCGAGAAGTCTAGGGATCCCCGATGGCCGAGGTCCCTTAGTAGTACACCCCGCATCCGCCGACTCATGGTCCTTCTTGAGCACAGACCAACAGTTGGAAATTAGACAGGCGGGGTTAGCATATCTCGATGTCCATGATCATTACCCACTCTTATTGAGCGCCGTGAAGCACGCCCGCTTTCGCCTAATGATCGTGTGCCCGTTTCTCCATGAACGAGTCGTCACTGAGGAGCTATTGCAGGATCTCGAAAAACTTCTGCGAAATGCCTCCAAAGTCTACATCGGATATGGGATGCCGGACAGTGATTCGCAAAAGCCCTCAAAGAGTCATCAGCAGATTCTCGAACGGTTGGAGAAGGTAGCCCGACGATTCAGTAATCTTGTCTTGCGGAAAGTTGACTCACACGCCAAGGTTCTCCTGCAAGACGAATTGTTTGTCGTAGTGGGCAGTTTTAACTGGTTATCATTCCGTGGGGACCCTGACCGCGCCTTCCGTGACGAACAAAGCGCTCTCGTGGTGCTGCCGAGCATGGTGGAACGAAAGTTTCAGAGTGAACTAAAACTGTTTACCTAAGCCGCGAGGCATCGGAGCTCAAATAGTCGAAGATCAGCGAGGGACATCCCCGCCCGAGCCTCGTACCATAGGACGTTTTTAGAAGGAAAGAGGTCAGGAAGGTGAGATGTATCAGCATCGCTTTGGCAATGCGGGCACTATGTTCTACTTTCCTTTTGCCAATCAATTCTCAGCAAGCCCCTCACTGTGGGTTGCCGGTCCGTGAGGATCGCCAGCACTAGGCTGGACGCAAACAGTAGGTCCGGACCAAGGAAGCAGTGGCCACGTATAAGGTCGATACCGATGCCATCAGCGACAAGGTGAAACAGGAATTCGCAGCCGAAGAGAAAGCCAAGAGGACGGCGCAACCCGCTGCGAAGAAGCAAAGAAAGCGGCCTAGCCTTCATGCAGCGAGGGGCGGCGAAACTGCCGCCTCTCGATTTCTTTGCAGCAGGGAATGTCGCAGGAAACATTGCTTCGGTTTCTTTCTGCACCCGCATCCCGTGCATGGTCCGGCCCTCGCTCGCTGGAGTGGTCTGGGAAAAGGCGGTGAGGCTAGTGGCGAATGTACCCAATCGGGTGAAAATCTTGACCAGATCGCGACCGACTTGAAGCTTAGCTCCTAATAAGGAGAGGCGGGCAGAGTTCCCCGATGCCGACCTGCTCACTGAACTACCGTTCGCGCCCGCAGCGGGGACGAGGTTCAGTGCAGGTCCATTTGAAAGACTAATAAGAAGCAGGGCCGCGGGACTGTGCTGGGTACCCCTTCCGAGGCCACCGACTGGGCATACGTGTTCGAGTCATCATCGGAGATGGGTAACGAAGGACGTCTGATGCCATCGTCCCGCGCGAGCCCCAAACATGAGGAACCTTTTTATGCTCAAGCTTTTGCTTGATAGGGCATCAAGCAGTCGACAGTCTAGCCCCTAACGGTAGCAGTTTCACTGGTGCGAATCGGGTCGTAGGCACGTAATTGGACTTGTAGCTTCCAAAGATGACGTGATTCTCGATTAGGAAGATTTACGACCAGACGCTCAACCATCTGCGCTGCTCTTTCCCTATAGCTTGGATTCACCTGGACGATGCTCATCCACAATGCTCCGGTGGATTCATACATTGCGGATGCTTTCGAATTTCGGCCGAGATAGCGTGTCCGTTTAGGATGGTGCTTCGAGCCTGTGTAGTTCCTCGGTGAAAACGCGCTAGGCTAGTCGCCGCTTGTCACGGGACCTATTTGCATTGGCCCTCATGGAGCTGAGTGCTTCCAAATTGCCGCCTGTATAGCGCCTCGGCCAATGTGAGATCCTCGACCAAAAAATGAGATCGCAAGTTTATTGGAGACGCCGACCGAGGTGTCGCTTGGCCCGGTTACCTTCACTCGTCCGCGCTTCACGCCTCCGGATACTGTAGGCAATTGAGGCTTTTCGAAATCTCTCCATGGCTCGGAGCGGAATAGCCTAACCTTGAACCGCTACAATCCGGTTAATGGGCGTGATGGGAGCTTCAGTCTCGCGGTTCTGCGAACGACGGCATTTCTCTTATTGTGAACGGATTTATCAGGGGACCGTTCGAACAACGCGTCTACTTTCGGACAGCCGACAATGGGCGGGCGGCGATGCAATCGACAGAAGCAGGGGAACCACCTACGGAGTGCGCATGGAGTAGCACCTCGAAGTAGCGGGGCAAAGTTCCCGCATTAGCGGTCTTCAGTCTCTCTATCATTTCGTTTCGACCGCTCATACTCCCGAGAAAGCGGATCGCCGCCTCTGTTCCTTCCAGGCGAAGTCCTTGCAGCAGCAGCGCATCGCCCTGTGAGCCCATACCCGGTACCAGCGCGATCGTGGCATAGTCTTCACCGGAGTGGCCGGTGCCTTCGGAGATAAAATAGGCTTCCTGCTCGCCCGGCCGAGGAGAGAAGTTCTGGATGTAACGCCGCCCGCTCAAGCCGGGATCCATCAGCCGAAAGTTGACGCGGTCCCGATAGAGAATCACCCATGGGTTCGAAGTATGCGCTCCGATGAAGATGAAGTTGCCGTTGGACAGGATGTTACCGTTGAGTTCTTTCGCCGACCGGATAACGATGTTGTCCTTCAACGATCCGGCGAGGGACGACATCACAAAAGCTGCTCGGGCGTCCGCCATCGAGGTGATCTGCGAAGACTGCAGGTAATGAAAGACCCTCAGCTCTCCCTCGGTAGCTTCCGGTGGAATTAGATGATCCGCGTAGTGGTGATCCGCATACGCGTCGAGAGGCACCTGGCCATCACCTAGCAGCCGGAGGATATAGCTGACATCGGCCAACACCATCGTGGTCTGCCTGCCGGGCTGAAGGACCTGATTGAGAGGCCACGCAGGCGCGTTTGCGTTTTCGACCCGGGATCCTCGATACCATCCCGCGACTGCAAGAACTAGCAAGATTGCTACAAGCACCCAAGGCAGCCAAAGCCATACACGGTGTTGACGCCGACTGCCGTTCCCGTTTTCCGTCTCCGAGAGTGTCGTGGCAGTCTCGACTATTTCCTGTACTGCAGCAGGAACCTGCCGCAGATGGAAGGCCAATGCATAGCCTCCTTTCGGAATCTCAATGACCACCCGCTCGTCCAGACCTGCACTCTGGTAGTACTCGTGGATCCTGAGGCGCAGCTGCCGCATGTAGACACGTACTGAGCTGTCTTCCGCGGGATGGAAATCCTTCGGCTTGCCGAACACCGCGCGGCCGATCGCTTGTTCCGTCAGACCCGCTCGATGGTGGCGCAGGGTACAGTCGGCGAGATAGCGCAGCAATGATGGCAGGCGGTTGGACTTCTGAAAGCTCTCGCTCCGGGCAATTCGTTCCACCACCTGCAGCCGTTCGTCAAAACTTGTCCCGTCGTCCGGCTGCAGCTCCTCTGCCGGGGATCCCTGGCTATCTCCGTCATCCGAAAAAGAGTCGTCGATATCGCTGCGGGTTGGGGGAAGGGACGTAGCCAAATGTAGAGACCTTGTTTGGGCAGTTCGACGCTATAAGAAACGGGCCTTTAGAGGCAAGCAGAAGTAACAGTTTACCGATTCCAGTCGTCGTAAGTCCTATATTATCAATCGATTTACTTGTGAATAGCAATGTTTTCCGAGCTAAGACCTTGTCAGTTCTCCAGGCTGCTCCGCAGTGTGTATCTCTGTTTCCGAATCAAGGAAGGAGATTCATCCAGATGTTCAACTTTAGGCGTTTCGCCTTTGTAGTGTTATTGGCCATGTATGCAATCTCGTTGGTAGCCCAGGACACCTCGGCACGTCTGTCCGGAACTATCAGCGACTCCACCGGAGCGGTAGTAACCGGAGCAAAGCTTACCCTGATCAACGCAGCCACGAAATCTGAAGTGGCGCACACTGTAAGCGACGACCACGGCAACTACACGGCGCTTCAGCTTCCTCCGGGCAGCTACACCCTCGTCGTAGAGGCTCCCGGATTCCAGCGGACCGAGGCCCAGGTTCAACTCTCTGTCGCTTCGCGTATCGACCTGCCGGTTAGCCTGCAGGTTGGGAACGTCGGCGAGACTCTTGTCGTCAACACACAGACGGAAGAGCTTAGCCGGACTGACGCGACCGTCAGCACGCTCATCAGCCCCAGCGATGTTCAGAACCTGCCGCTTCCCAATCGCGAGATTACCAACCTTATCGCCCTCACGCCCGGGGTAGTCCATGGCGGTGCAGCTACGAATGTCAATTCAGCACAGCTCTCTATTAACGGAAGCCGCACTCTGAACTCCGAGACACTGCTGGACGGCAACTCGGTTGTGGAAGGCGTCACCGGTCAGATCAGCCGTCTGCCGTCCCCGGACATGCTCGGCGAGTTCCGTGTCATCACTTCTAACGCTCCGGCAGAGTATGGCCGCACCTCGGGCGGAGTCATCACGATGCTGACCCGTAGCGGCAGCAACAGCTTCCACGGTGGTGTCTATGAACTCTTCCGCAACGCCGTCCTCAACGCCAACACCTTCGCCAACAAACTACAGACCCCCATCGTCAAGCGCGCGGCCAATAACTACAACCAGTTTGGAGCCGTACTGAGCGGTCCGTTCTCTATCCCGAAGATCTACAACGGCAGGGAACGGACCTTCTTCTATCTCAACTACGACCAGACGTTGCAGCGCAGTCCTACCCTGCAGACCCAGACGGTGCCTTCGGCGGCTTTCCGTTCCGGCGATTTTTCGTCGTCTCCGGTCATCGTCTACGACCCGAAGACCAACCAGCCGTTCCCGGGCAACATCATTCCGGCAAATAGGATCGATGCGGCTGCCAGGAACTTCATGGCGATGATGCCGCTCCCCAACACCACGGGAACCTACGACAACGTCAGCAACCGCTACACCAGCAACTACGTCTTCCAGCAGTCGGTGCCATACACTGCGCACCGCTACTCAGTCCGCATTGACCATTCAATCGGCGACTGGCTCCGTCTCTTCGGTAGCGCCAATCGTTGGATCGCCGCCACCGTGCAAACTCTGGCCTATAACAATCCCATCCTGGCCACATCCTTTGGTTGCAATTGTGACCAGGGATGGCAGGCAGTTACAGGAGGCACAGCTACCATCAATCCGACCACGGTCGTGGATCTCCGGTTCGGATTCAACCGGTGGGTAGAAGAGCGCACTGCGGCAAGCTACGGAACCAACCCGGCGCAGACCGTCGGTATCCAGAGCAATCCTTTTAATGAAACCCCGAATATCGGCATCTCCAGCTTCAGCAACTTTGGAGCAGCTAACGGATCCACCAGTCAGACCTACAGCAATACCTATACGCCTTATGGATCCATCACCAAGGTGATCGGTTCGCACACCCTCAAGATAGGCGCCCTGCTCCGCAAGAATGAGGTGAACGTCTTCAACACCGGCTCAGCCTTGCAGGGCTCCTACAGCTTCACCGGAGCGCTGACAGACGTCACCGGTAATGGAGGAAAGGCCACGAACTCGTTGGCGGACTTTCTGCTCGGCCAGGTCAAGACGGCGAACTACGCTATCCCGCAACCGTTGCTCGGCCGTCGCAACTTCAATATCGGTTTGTATGTGCAGGATGATTACCGCATCTCCCCGCGTTTGACCGCGAATCTGGGCATCCGCTACGACTACGAGTCGCCCATGTCTATCTCCAACGACCGCTATAGCCGCTTCGACAATCACACCGGTGTATTGCTGGTGGCGAACAAGAATGCATCACGAACGCTGAACATCGGCGCAGCAAAATTGAACTTCTCACCCCGCATCGGTTTCTCTTACGCAGCAGCACCTCAAACGGTAATCCGCGCCGGCTTCGGCACTTTCTATGGACAGGTGATGTCCAACCTCGGCGGCCAGGTGTCATTCCCGGGGTACGATGTGCCGGTATCTTTCAACAACCTCGGCACCCGCGTCGCCCAGCCGTTCAGCCTAACCCAGGGCATGCCGTTGATTGGCATCCAGGATCTGAATAACCCACAGATAGCTCTCTCCACCGCATCGCCGTCCAATCCGTTCAATGCTGGCGGTGTCTCGTATCAAAGGATCGACCCGCTTAGCCTGAATCAGCAGTGGAACGCCAGCGTGCAGCAGTCGCTGCTCAGCGGCACAGTCGTTGAGATCGGTTACGTCGGCAGCCACGCCGTCCACCTTCCGCTCTATCTCAACGACAACCTTCCTGCCTTCAACCAGGCGACGTCGGTGGCTTTTGCCAACACCACCTTGGCAACACAGAACGCCCGGCAGTTCACCAGCCTCGGTACGCTTACGGGATCGTACAACGTGGGCAGCTCGAGCTATAACAGCTTGCAGGTCACGGTACGACGTCGCTTCGGCACCTCGTTCTCGCTGCAGAGTGCCTATACCTGGGCGCACAACATCGACGACGGCTCGGGTATCTTCAACTTCTCTCAAGCCAACGGTCTCAATTCCGGCCAGTACCCCTCGGATTCCAACATCCGGCGGACGCAGGAGCGCAGTTCTTCAGCCTTTGACGTGCGGCACAACTACACGCTGGCCCTTCAGTACACGACGCGAGGTCCCTGGTATACACGCAAGATCGTTATCAGTCCGATCTTCAGTGCGCATACTGGCTTCCCGCTCACCATTACGCAGTCCAATGTATTTCCAGGCGTTAATAGCCAGCGGCCTAACGGTAACGTATCGCGCCTGAAGATTACGCCCTATCGGAATGGCGCGGGAATCCAATACTTCAAGCCAACTAGCGCTTCCGACTTTCCGCTCACGCCCAGCGGTCCCGTCTTCATTGGTACCGGCGCCGCAAGAACTCAAGTTGTCGCGACAGGATTAGGGAACGTTGGACGGTACAGCGTCCGCGCGCCCGGTGAGGTCAATCTCGATCTATCCGTCTCGCGAAGCTTCCCACTGTACAGAGACCTCGCGTTTGTTTTCCGTGTCGATGCCTTCAATGTATTCAACCACAACAACCTGGGAAACCCGGGAACATCCCTCGGCTTGACCACCGACTCGACGCACGCCTTCTTCAACGCGCCCTCCTTTGGCCTGATTACCGGCTCTACTTCAAACCGTTTTCTTCAGATCGTCACCCGCCTGAACTTCTAAAGTCGATGAGGGTAATCGTAGGGGCGTTTGCGCCCTGGCAGGTTACCCTCTGCTTTACGTTCGCTGGTTTCGCGCGCTTCACCTGACCCTCTCCCGAAAGGCGAAATGACGAATGCGCATTATCCGTTGTCTTTGCGTCGCATTCCTTCTGTTACGTGTCGTTGGTCGTGCACATGGCCAATCTCCTTCGCTCTTCTTGTCGGAAGAAGACTTCAAGGCACGACAACAGCTCGCACAGCATGAGACCTGGGCACACGATAGCCTCAGAGCGCTCATCCAGGAAGCGGACGATTTCCCGCACGCCTACAAGACGCGATTCGGTGTGGCCGATGCTGCTCCACCACCCGAAGGCGGCCAGTGGCTACATTGGTACGCCTGCCCGGAAACAGGGACACCGCTGCAGTTCCATCCACCCGATCAGAACATCTGCCCCGAGACCGGAAAGAACTTCACGGGCTATCCCTACGATCATGTCGTCTATCAACTCAGGAACGACGCTCTCGCTGAGGCCGCGGTCGCTTTAGGCCTGGCATTTCGATTCACCCACAAGGAAGAGTACGCGCAGAAGGCCGCAGGCATATTGAAGGACTACGCGCGTGTCTATCCCACGTACGCCCTGCATGACAACTATGGAAAGGCCGGTCCGAACGGAGCCAAGGCATACTCGCAGACTCTGGATGAATCGATCTGGCTGATCAAAATCGCCTGGACCTACGACCTCATCCGCGGCACGAATGCGCTGAGCACAGCAGAGAAGCAGGAGATCGAAGATAAGGTTCTGCGGGCCTCTGCTGCCATGGTAAGCAAGGCTCACAAAGAGCCGACCTACAACATCCAGTCGTGGATTAACGGAGCCCTTGCCGCCGTTGGCTTTACCCTCAACGACAAGGCGCTGATCCGCGAAGCCATCGATGGCCCCATCGGTTTTCGCTACCAGATGCACCACTTTGTGACCGAAGGATTCTGGGCAGAAGGTGCCTGGGGGTACCAGTTCTACGCCATGCGTCCTCTCACGATGACTGCGCAGATGGCGGCTCGGAAGGGAATCGATCTTTGGAAGCAGGAGCCGAATCTCTCCGCTCTCTTTCACTCTCCACTCGGAGTACTCCTGCCTGATGGCCGGTTACCGGCCTTCAACGACAGTGGATCCGTCGACCTCTACGAACAGGCCTACCTGTACGAAGTCGCCTATGCTGCTACCTCCGATCCTGCGCTGCTCCCTGTTCTTGAACATCGTGCGCGCTCCAATCGTGAAGCCTTCCTTTTCGGCGCCGAACACTTGCCTCATACCGTAGAGCCAAAGCTCACCAGCACTGTCTTTCCTGAGGCCGGTTATGCCACCCTTCGGTCTCCATCGAATGATCTGACGGTCGTGATGAAGTTCGGTCCCCACGGCGGCGCACATGGTCACTTCGATAAGCTGAACTTCGTTCTCTTTGCCAACGGGCAAACCCTCGCGGTCGATCCCGGAACATACCCGTACGGTCTTCCCATCCATCGCGAATGGGACTCCATGACCGTCGCCCATAACACCATCTCAGTCGATCAGCAGAGGCAGGATGCCGCAACCGGCAAGCTACTCAACTGGCGAGCCGGAGACGGCTGGACTGCCGTCTCCGCGGATGCAGGCCCGGTCTACACGATGGCTCATTTGCGGCGGACCATGCTGTTGACTCCGAATTACGTCCTTATTCTCGACGAGTGTGAATCCGTCGACGGCCAGGCCCATACCTTCGATTGGGCCTACCACAACGCTGGGATGGAATCGTTGGTGAGTTCCCTCCAAATGAAGCCGTCGACACTCTCCACGGCAAATGGATATCAACACCTGGGGAACAGCAACGAGGGAATCACCTCAAAGGCAATTGCGGTTCGCTTCATAAGCCAAACAGCGGACGTACATGAGCCTGTATCCAACAGCACCCCGGCGACGTATCGCTCAAATGACGCATTGCAACCGCGTTCCAAAGTACAGAGCAGCAACATCGAGCTCAATCTTCAGATGCTTTCCGCTCCTGCAACGGAAGTAATCATCGGAGATGCCCCGGCCAGGGGATCAAAGAATCCGGCACCCTTCGTTCTGGTGCGCCGCTCCGGCACTTCGGCAACATTCGCCACACTGCTCACGGCGGCAGATGAGCAAACCAGCGGTACGACACGAAAGATCACCTTTAAGCAAACTGCGAGAGGAAAGTATCAGGTCGAAGGCCCTGGATTTTCTGACATTTTTTCTGCAGGAGAGAGCTTCAATCTGCAACACCGAGTGGAGTAGAGCTCACCTATCTGGACCTGTTTCGTTATAGCGATTGATCCATCTATATGCTGTGGCGCGCGCGAAATTCCACATACGCGACACAGGTCCGCCACGAACACTTCTTCCTTTTGATAATTGGCCAAAAACTGCGGACGTTGATCCATGATCCGCCTCTCTTTCCAAGGCATTCAATATCGTCACGAATTGCTTCGGACTGAGGAACCATAGCCGTCTCGCTTCGCTGTAACCATGTCTTGTGTCTGTATTTGTAACGCAAGTGCTAAGTACGCTCAGGAGTGGGTGTACCGGGACATGCGTTACGCTGTGGACCTGAGATATTAGTTTCAAAAACGCTAGATCCAACCGTCCACTCAATACCGAAGAGAAATCTAAGTTTTTGGTCGCCGAGAACTATCGCGGGTTTGTTGCAAAGCCATCGATGAGTTCATTTTTCAATAGATGTCGAGTGGCGCAGCGCGTAGCCCCGCAGTCTAGAAATACGCATTAGAAGCGAAGCTACTGCGAATGTGAGAAAGTCACTCGCGCAGGGAAGACCAGCTCGATAACTTCACCGGTCTAGGTTTTCTTGGAAAGCCTATACTTGCCACATTGGGAATTGGTCCGCTTGTAATGAGCCATCGCTAAAAGGGTCTTCCCGGGGCAGCGGAGGGAACATGCATTACTTCAGGGGCTGGCAAGCCGGAGCGGGTATTACACGGCAATTGCTATTGGAGAGGAGATGACGTCTGTTCCAGGTGGAGAGCCGGTATTTCATTGGCGATCTGCAGAAGCCCCTGCGAGAAGTGCGGAACAGTGACGGCGATATGCTGCTCAGGCCTAATGGATATGCCCGTGAAAAAGATGGAGGATCAAGCTTCCTGGGATGTCGCCCGTACCATCTGCCATTCAAATCTCAACGCCCTGGCAAACCTTATTGATAGAAGGTGCGGAGACGAGACTTTCCCGAATAGGCTCTCACTGGTCAAAACAGACCAGCCCAACAAGCAACTCCAACCGTTCTGGGCACTGATTCGTCCAGAAGTCGTCCTGTTGGAAAAAAGAAAGTTGTATGCATCCTGGGAAGACTAGAGCATTTCCTCGTAGGTGGAATGTTGGCTCCAAGAAGTCAACGGTGGAATAGTGAGGCGAGTGAGCGAGAAGGCAAGCGATTCCCGCACGAAGAAGGGCAGCCCGCAGGCTGCCCTTCTTCGTGCAGATCCGAGTTAAGCAATCTGAACGTGCTCAGCTTGCCAGCCCTTGGGCCCTTTGGTGACATTGAACTGAACTTGTTGGCCTTCCTGCAGTGAGCGGAAGCCGTTGCTCTGGATGGCGCTGTGATGGACGAAAACATCTTCGCCGTTATCGCGGCTCAGAAATCCAAAGCCCTTTGCGTCGTTGAACCACTTAACTGTTCCTTGTTCCATAATGTTGTTCCTCTATGACTCGATTTACCGCTGAACGCAATTTGGGGTTTTGTGCGAGTAAAGCGACGAGCCAGAACAAGCAAGAAGACCAGATCGATTCCAACGACTTGCCTTAGTTTAGCAGCGTTCCGGGAAAAACCGAAAATCGCCCAAATTGTGCGGGAGCAGG
>JABFXN010000100.1 GCA_013361705.1 Acidobacteriaceae bacterium | reverse complement strand
GTGGTGCACGGATTCAGTCTGCGCTCGGCGGCTAATATGGCGATCTTCTATAACGTCGGCGCCGTTCTGGGGGCCGTTGTCTTTGGCCGTATCTCGGATTGGCTAGGCAGGCGCAACAGCATCTATATGGCATTGCTGATCTGCCTGTTGGCCGTACCTGCATGGGCATTCGGAGGGTCGGTCGCATGGCTTGCCGCAGGCGCGTTTCTTATGCAGTTTGGTGTACAGGGAGCCTTCGGCGTGATCCCAGCTCATCTCAATGAACTTGCTCCGGAAGGCGCGCGCGGACTCTTTCCCGGGCTTGTCTACCAGTTTGGTGTTTTGCTCGGAGCTCCATGCGTGATGGTGGAGTATGCGCTCCGCGACTCATTGGGATATGCAAGAGCGCTGGCCGTCTTTGAGCTGATTACCTTTGCTCTGCTTGCGGCGGCGCTTGCTGTCCGAAAAGAACAACGAGGCAGGGAACTCATGCGTGCGAATGCATAGAGTGTCCCGTTAGCGCGTGCGGTATTTGAGCTGTAGACTTTGCGATGAAATGTTGGAGTGTTGCGATGGAGAAACAAAATAAGACCCGCTTCAATCTGTCGGCGGTTGCCCTCATTGCCGCGTCGTTGATATCCAGTGCAGCGAACGCCCAGAATGTCCGCCACGGGATGTTGATCTATACCCGCAACGGCAAGGGTTATGTTCATGAAAATATCGCAGCAAGTGTAGCCGCCGTTAAGAAGCTTGGCGCCGAGGCAGGGCTTGAGGTCGATGTCACCGACGATCCGGAGTATTTTGAGCCATCACGTCTCAGCCGTTACGCTGTTTTAGTCTTCGCCAATACCAACAACGAGGCCTTCCTCACGGATCCGCAGCGTGACGCGTTCAAGGGCTATATCGAACACGGCGGCGGATTTGTCGGACTTCATTCGGCTTCCGGTTCGGAACGCTCCTGGCCATACTTTGCTTCTGTTCTTGGAGGCCGGTTTGTCGAGCATCCACCGCAACAGGTGCTGACGGTGAATGTGTTGGATCGCACGAGTCCTTTCACCAAGGATTTGCCTGCCCAGCTACAACACAAAGATGAGTGCTACTTCTTTACGCTGATGAATCCTGACGTCCATCCTCTGCTCGGCGTAAGGAAGTCGACACTTGTCCACACAGAGAAGATGAAGCTGGATCTCAACAGCTATCAGGAGGTTCTGCCGGTCGCCTGGTACCACACCTTCGATGGGGGTCGTGAGTTCTACCTCGCGCTTGGGCATAACAAGGAAGATTATGAGGATCCGATGATCCTGAATCTCATCCGGCGTGGGATCAGGTGGGCGAGCGGGGCGGACGAGATGCGTTGAGCCAGGCTTAGGCGGATGGGCATGTCGGAATTCCATTCATACGGCAGCGACACAGAACTCTGATAATGTCTATGTCGTGTTCCGTACACAACTCCAGCCGTAAGAGTCAGCCGTCCATGTTGAAGTCCGTCTTTGTATGTCTTGTCGCCGCCTCGATGCCGGCGATTGCCCAGGTCAGCATCACTGATAACCGCGACCGCATCGATGTCGTTATCGATGGTCAGCCGTTTACATCCCTTCATAAGGGGAGCGACGCCAATAAACCCTATCTCTATCCCCTTCGGTCAGCGTCCGGTAAGCCGGTAACGCGCGGATTCCCGATGGGGCAGATTCCTGGCGAGTCGACGGATCATCCCCATCAGCGGAGTGTCTGGATTGGTGCGGAACATGTCAGCGGCATGGATTTCTGGGAGAACGAACCTGGTTCCGACCGGACGCATAAAGGGAAGATCGTTTTCCAACGCGTACTCGCGCTGCACCAGGGAAAACAGAAGGGCGACGTCACTATTGTTGCCGCATGGGTCGGGCCCAATGGTGAGGCCGTCCTGCATGAAACCCTGACCTTAACCTTCTATGCCGGTACCGGAAAGAACAGGCTCTTCGATGTCGATGTCGATCTCAAGGCAGACAATAAGATCACCTTTGAAGATGATCATGATGCCTTGCTGGGCCTCCGTCTGGCGACCCCATTCGAAGAGAGCCATGGCGGCGTAGTCAAGAACGCTGGAGGTGTCACGGGCGCGGACCACGTGCGTGGTACGCATTCTCCCTGGGCTGATTGGCAGGCGGATCTTGGTGGGGAAACGATCGGTGTTGCGATCATGGACTCGCCCAGAAATCCTCGTCATCCCACACCATGGCATGTCCGGCCATACGCCATGATCTTCGCCAGCCCATTCGCGCAGCATGACTTTTCAAAAGATCTGCCCGAGGGTAGCGTCACGCTGGAAGCTGGAAAGGATCTTCGTTTTCGCTATCGGATCCTCATCCATGCAGAGGACTACCCCGTGGCAGCCGCCTTCAAGGAGTTCGCAGAGAAATGAAGGCTATTGCGACCGGTCTAATTAAAGGAGAAGGCCCGGCGTATGCCGGGCCTTCTCCTTGCTGGAATGCTAAGCGGAACTTGCAGCCGCCTAGAAGTGGTATTTGACTGACAACTGCATGGCACGAGGGTTATTGCGAATCGGCGAACTCTGAGCCGAGATCGAACCGAAGGTTGCAGGAGCGCCTACGCTGCTGGCCGGGTTCGACCAGTAGGCACTGTTGAAGACGTTATCGGCATCCGCGCGGAAATTGATCTGATGCTCATTCCAGATGGTGAAGTCCTTGGTAACGGAAGCTCCGTAGGTCTGGAATCCCGGAGCCCGTTCCGAGGTGGGACGAGCGGTGCCGAAGGTTCCAGGTGCAGGCTGGCCGTAAGCGCAGACACCATTGTCTACGCCGGCGGCGCACGGGATAGCAGACGGGTCAGTTCCAAACCAGTTGTTGATGGATCGATTGACAACCTTCAATGGGCGATAGTGATTCGCACGTTGCGAGTTGCCATTGACCATAGAGTTGTTGGTTGCGCCGATGTTGACAGGGAACCCGGTATAGACAATGCCTGTCATGCCCGTTTTCCATCCGCCGACAATCTCGTCGAGAATCCGCGGCATATTTCTGCCGAGCATTCGGCCACGACCGATCGGCAGGTCATACACCATGTTGTAGTTGAGAGCGTGACGAATATCCTGTCCGACAGGGCCCCACTCTGAGTGGAGATCGTAGACATTCTCTGCATAGGCACTGGCGACGGAAACGCTGGGTACGCCATAGAATCCGGTGCTGTTGGTGAGGCCTTTGCTGTAGGTGTAGTTAGCGGTGTACTGCAGTCCATGCCACGCGCGTTGGCGGAAGCTAACCTGCAAGGAGTTGTAGTTCATGGAGGCGTTCGAGTCCGTATAACGGATGACGCCGTTATAACCAACGCCCGGAGTGGTATAGAAAGGCGCGGGAGCCAGGGTGAGGCAAGCCGGGTTAGGGGTGGCTGTGTTGACAGCTACCGGAGCTCCGTTGATGACGCAAGGATTATGTAACTGGTTTCGCTGGTTTGCGGTAACCAGGTGCTGGCCAGATTCACCGGCATAGCCGACCTGAAGGGAGGCAGTGCTGGTGAACTGATACTCCACGGTCATATTGTAGATGCTGATGTATGCCGGTTTGATCTTCTTGTTCCAGACGTTATAGACGTTTGACAACGCAGAGGCTGCTCCAAAACCGCCTTGTACGTTATAGAAGGAGCCGGCGGTATTGCCTGCGCCAGGAAGATTGCCGCTGAGCTGGGAAGCTGACTGGAAAGGAAGATTGGTGGTCATACGGAGATTCGCACCGGTACCTTCCATGTAGTTCTGCAGGCCGTATCCGCCGCGAACGACGAACTTGGGATTAACCGACAAGGCAAAACCAACGCGAGGCATGATGCTGCCATAGTACGGATCGACCAGTCCACGGCCGTATCCTGCCGCACTGGCAGTGATGCAGGGCAGACCGAAGGGCTGGCAAACGGAGGTGTTATTGCCGTCGATAATGATCCTGCTCGGGTTCGCGGGATCGATGGTCGACATCTTGTGGTTGACCTCATAGATCGGCTGCGAGTACTCGTAGCGAATACCAAGGTTGAGGGTGAGGGTGGGAAGCACCTTCCAGTCGTCCTGGATGAAGTAGGCATCGCGCCACTGACGCATACCGACCGGACCTGCAACACCTCCGATGCTCTTGAAACCGGCGCGGTTCAGAAGGAAATCAGCAGCGGTGTAGCCGGTGCTGTGTCCGGTAGCGGGACCGGTGGCACTGGAAGTTCCAGGTCCAAGATAGAAGAAACCGCCGAGTGAGCCATCATTGCCAGGGTCGAAGTTGTTCTGTTGCTGGCGAAGGAACTGTACACCGAACTTGAAGGTGTGGCGATTTTTGAGCCAGGTGAAGTTGTCTCCATATAGGAAGGTATTGCTGGTGTAGTTCGTTCCGGTGTTCTGGTTGCCGAGCGTGGTGTACTCATTCCCGTTGGTTACTGTAAAGCCCTGAGGGCTGGCGGAGTTGGTGAAGCCAAGTGCGGAAAATCCGGCAAACTGCTGATTGACCGGGTTGCTGGATCCGATACCAAGAATGCTATCGCCGCGCTGGCCAAAGACCCCGGTAGGATCAAGCAAGACCGCGCCATTGTTTTGAATACGGGTGTAGCCGGCACGGAACTCATTCACCATTGCTGAGTTGAAGCTATGGATCTCATTGATCGCCACGCCGCGTACCGGGAACGTCGGAGCGCTGGCGAAGCTGGTGGGAAGGACATTCTGGGTTGTCTGTCCCTGATTTGCATACGAGAAGCGGACAGAGAGGTTGTCCCTTTGTGTCGCCTTCCAGTCGACTTTGATATCGAACTGGTTGCCATAGTTACGCTGTTTGGTGGGACCAACGTAGTTGTTACGTGCCGGTGTATTGCTGCGATCAGGAGCGCGGTTGGCACGCGGATAGATCTCAGGATGTGCCAGCAGATATTGCGCAGCCGGATTTGAGATTGTGATCTGATTATTGGCGTATCTGGGATTACCTGCGGTCGTCGCATCGTACAACTCGATGAGACGAGAGTTATTCGCGCAGACTCCTCCCGGGTCGCCGGAGCACATCAAACTGGGATCGAGCAGTTCCGAGAAATCTCCATTGCGCATCTTGTCGGTGAGCACCGTCGCGAGTCCACTGCCACCGGAGTGATAACGGCCCCCCTGGTAGTCGCCGAAGAAGAAGAGCCTGTCTTTGAAGATAGGACCACCAAACGTTGCGCCGAAGATACTGCGCGTGAAGCTGGTTCTTGGAACAACGGTCGATCCGTGCTTGTTGAGCCAGCTGTTGGCATTCAGGAGATGATTGCCAAGGAAGTAGAAGGCGCTGCCATGGAACTGGTTCGTGCCGCTTTTGGTCTGATAGATGATGTCGCCGCCGAGTACATTCCCGTACTCCGCGGGAGCGTTGGCGGAGATGACCTGCACCTGGCCGATTGCGTCGACGCTGGGGTTATAGCCTGGAGTGTCATCCAGCGTCTGGTTGATGTTCATACCATCCAGCAAATACTGGTTGGTCTGTTGACGGTTGCCGTTGACGGAGACAGAGCTATTGCTGCTGGCGCCTGCGGGATTATTGCCACTGAGCGGGCCTGAGATTGACGCATTGCTGACGAAGCTGTTGGGCGAGGTGCTGATCGCGCCGGGGAGGAACATCGTCAGGGCGTTGAGGTTACGGCTGACCAGAGGAAGGTTCTCAATGGCGCGGGTATCCAGCGTGGTAGCAAGGGTAGGACTCTCAGTATTGAGGAGAGGAGCTACCTCCGCTTCGACGGTGACCTTCTGCGTTTGATTGGCAACTCCCAGCTTGCCATCAATCTTTGCATTCTGACCTGTCTCCAGGGTGAATGGGCCATACGTTGTTGTGGCGAATCCGGAAGAGGTGATCGTTACCTTATAGTTGCCGATCTGCAGGAAGCGAAGGCTGTAAATACCGTCGCTGTTGGTTGTGGTCGGGGTTTCAACTCCGGTATCCACATTCGTTGCGACGACACTGGCGTTTGGAATCACGGCGCCGGAAGCGTCGGTCACGGTACCGTTGATGCTGCCGGTGATCGTCTGGGCCATAGCAAAGCTGCTACAGACAGCCAGGAGCAACATCGTCATGAATCGAAAGAATCGAATTCGTTGCCGCATCGGTGTCTCCTAAAAGTGTTGGTGCTGCGTGAAGGTGCTGCTTTTCTCTACTTCTTTGTTTGTGGGAGCAAGTACCTGTAGCTGATCTTCCGGTACTGCCTCTTGCCCGGCGGAAGATCGAAGTGAATGTAAGTTTTGGGCGAGATCGTGGCGAATCGACCACAGGAGAACCTGCGAGGTCGATGAATCCAAGCTTTGCGGTGGAGAAAAGCCAGCGGCAGATTCTGCTGTTAGGGTGGACGACACTGGAATTTGCGCAGCAGATTTCGCCGCGTCTGTCACCGCTCCGCGCAGACCTTCGGCAGCCGTCTGGGCAAAGATGGAATGAGTCGCCGAGCCGACAAGACAACAGAACAAAAAAATTGCGAGGCGCTGGCTTAGTTTCACTTGCCACACTCCATGGGGGAACTAGGAAAACGGAGAAGCCAAACAAAGCGGACAGATTTTTACAGGCTTTTTGCGCGTTTATGGCGTAAAAGCTCAGTTTTTTTGCTTGGGGGCAAGCTTATTTGTCTCGGCCATAGGTGAACATCAGTCAAATGTCCTAGTCGAAGCCTCAGCGGCGGGTCCTGTCTTTGAGGAGATATACCGATATATCTGTTGTTACCGCTATCTTCGAGCTTTCCCGGCGGGGTGCGGCCGCAGAGGCGAGAAGAAGTGCGGCCGTGCGAGACGGGAAATCTGGTACGGTGTGCTATTCAGCCGGTATTAAGCCATGGCAGGGACAATATAGGTGAGGTATAAGGGTGCGTCTTCTCATCATTGAGGATGAAAAACGGCTCGCGGAGAATATTGCCCAGGCTCTTCGCGAGGCGGGTTTTGCGGTCGATCACGCGGCCGATGGTATTACCGGGTCTCATATGGCGGTGCAGGATATCTTCGATGCCATCATCCTGGATCTGATGCTGCCCGGGAAAAGCGGCAAGCGAGTCCTGACCGAGCTTCGACAGACGAAGTCCCGCACACCTGTCCTGGTGCTGACAGCGCTCGAGGGCAAAGAGACGATCGTCGACCTCCTCAACAGCGGAGCAGACGACTACCTGGCCAAGCCATTTGACCTGGGCGAGCTGCTGGCTCGGGTTAAGGCGCTTATCCGCCGCGCGAAGGGGGTCTCCTCGACCATCATCCAGGTCGCCGACATGGAGATCGATACCGTCCGCCAGACGGTAAAACGGCGCGGTCAGGAGATCGACCTCTCGCCGATGGAATACCGCATCCTGCAGTACCTTTCATATCGTCCACGGGCGATCGTCTCAAAGCAGGAGTTGCTTGAGCATCTTTACGACTTCGAGTGGGAGCATCACTCCAACGACATTGAGGCCCACATCTCCAATCTCCGCCGTAAGCTGAACCTTCAAGGACCAGAGCCTCTGATTGAGACCCTGCGGCACCGCGGATACCGGTTGAGTGAGGAAGCTTCGTCGTGAACCAGGGTAGTTCGATTGCGCGGCGGCTTATTATCGCCGTGTTGCTTCTGGAAGGGCTCGCCGCGGTTCTGCTGATCGTCGCTGTCATCGTCAACGAACATCAGGATGAGTACAGAGCTTTCGATGCCAACCTCAGGGCTTCCGCAAACGCGTTTTTAGGCGCCGTGCAGGAGGCGGAAGACTCTTCCCCGAACATAGGCCTCGACGTGCGCAGGATTCCGCGAACGCCGCACGCGGTGTATCGCATAACCGATGGCGAGGGACACGTTCTCGGTACCCAGGGGCCGGTACCGGAGCTCACCATCGAGCCCGATTCTTTTCGTCGGGTGAAGATCGACGGTCACTCCTATCGCTTCTTTGCTCTTGACGGAGAGCGGGTCGTCGATCCCGGAACCCCAACTGCCGTGGTCCACCAGGTACACATCCTCTATGGACAGCCGGATGGCCGTGTATGGCACGAGATCTGGGAAGCTACACGCTTTTTCATGGTCGCGACAGCGCTCCTATTGGGAGTTACGGCGGTTCTGCTCGTCTGGATGATTCGCAGGCTGCTGGCTCCGATTCATGTGCTGGCGTCTGAGGCGGATAAAGTGAACTCCGTGCATTGGAGCTTTACTGCTCCGGCCGTAGCGATGCATCTCGCTGAGTTGCGCCCCCTGGCGTCTGCCATGGAGCGAACCGTCAATCGGCTTCAACGTTCGTTTGAGCAGCAGAAGCGCTTCACTCGCGATGCGGCGCATGAACTGAAGACAGACCTCGCCATCGTCAAATCCTCGCTGCAGTTACTCACGATGAAGGAGCGGAGCGTCGAGGAGTATGGAAAGGGCCTCGGTATCGCGCTTGAAGATTTCACGCGGCTGGAAGACACGGTGCAGCAGATGTTGACGCTGGCCCGCCTGGAGCAGCCCGCCGATGCCGTCTCGCCAATGTGCGCGCTTCACCAGGTTCTGCAGGATAACGTCACCCAGAGCGCCTCGTTTGCTTCGCTGAATAAAGTCACCTTGGCGGCCTCTCCGGTGGCAACAGTCTTCGTGCCTGTGGACGCGCGAGATGCGGCGCTTCTTTGTTCCAACCTGATCGTGAACGCCCTGCAGCACAGTCCTGATCACGGGGCGGTCGAGATCGCCCTGCGGTCTGATGGAACTTCGGCAACGTTGACCGTTCGCGACCATGGCGAAGGCATTACAGAGGAAGATCGTCCTCACCTGTTTGAACCGTTCTATCGCGGTGATCCGTCACGCAGCCGAAAGAGCGGCGGGACCGGTCTCGGTCTCTCGATCTGTAAGGCTATCTGCGATCGTGCCGGCGGAAGCATCGAGATCGACAACCATCGAGCCGGGGGCGCCGTCGTCACAGTAAAGCTTCCTCTGTCGAACGGCCAACTTGAGCGAGGAACAGGCCCTTCCTAACGGCCGCGTTGCGCCTTTCCAGATTTCTTGCGCAGGTCGGCGAGTGTGCCGGCCGGTACCGAAGTTGTCTGACGCACCACCAGCTTCGTTTCCACCTCCCGCGGAGGAGAGGAAGAATCGAGCAGCGACGTCACGGCACTGGCGGCAATATCTCGCCCGGACATCCGGATTGTTGTGAGCGGCGGCAGCATGTATTCGCTGATACGGATGTCATCGAATCCGATCAAAGAGATATCTTTGGGAATCGACAATCCTGCTCGCGAGAGCGCATGCATGGCGCCAATCGCAGTCATGTCGTTTGAGCACATGATGGCGGTAGGTGGCTTGCTCAGCGCAAGCAGGTGCTCTACGCCCCTTTCGCCGCCATCCACGGTATGGTCTCCGTGGAAGATATAGCTCTCCGGCACACGCAATCCGATCTCGTCGACGGCGCTGCGAAAGGCCTGCAGACGGGCCACGGCAGAGTGAAGCCGGTCCGGGCCGGAGATGAATGCAAGCCTCCGGTGTCCGAGTACAGCCAGATGTTGTACGGCCTCGTGGATACCTTTCTGGTAATCCACCCGGATCGTCGAGATCCCTTTCTTCTTCGGCGCCAGGTCGATAAAGACCATGGGGATACCCTGCGATGCCAGCCTGTCCAGCAGCGGCTCTTCAATGCCGAAGGTCATCACCGCAACGCCTTCGACTTTGCGCTCCAGCATGCGCTGCACGCACTGCTCCATGCGCTGCAGGTCATAGTTGGTTGAGCCGATGAGTGTCTCGTAGCCGACTTCGACGGCCTTGTCCTCGAAGCCCTGGATCAACTCCGGGAAGAAGGGGTTGGTGATGTCGGAGATGATGACTCCGAGCAGCTTGCTGCGGCCTGATACCAGGGCGCGAGCCTGGGTATTGGGAACATACCCAAGCTTCTGAATTGATTCCCAGACCTTCTTTGCCAGGGCAGGATCGACAGACGGGACCTTATTGATGACCCGCGATACGGTCGCCACCGAAACTCCGGCCGCGTGTGCCACAGTGCGAATATCCAGACGGCTTTTAGCGTTCCTGGCGTCTGACCGCTTGCGTTTCTTCAAACCGATCGATCCTCATCTCTGCCCGGCGCCTTCTAGAGCATTTTTCCTGTTACTGGGTATCCCGGAAGGCGTTTGCAATGGCGTTTTCATTGCGGAAAACGCCCTGTAATTTGTAAGCTCTACATTACACCTTCAGGAAAAATGCTCTAGCCGCGCGTTAATGCCTGGCGGATATCGCGCAGCCTGGTCTCGGCATCGATGCGAATCAGCTCAATTCCGGCAATCGCTGCAAAGTCTTCCATGTGCTCCATCGTAAGCGCCTGGCTGAAACCTGTGTGGTGTGCTCCTCCGGCATAGATCCACGCTGCTGCTGCTGCCTTCAGGCTCGGCCGTGGAATCCAGACGGCCCGAGCTACCGGCAGACGGGGCAGATCGTGCTCCGCAGGAATTACATCCACATCGTTGACAATCATACGGAAACGGTCGCCCATGTCGACAACACTGGCAACGATGGCCGGACCCGCGGGCGTATTGAAGACCAGACGTACGGGATCGGCCTTACCGCCAATACCAAGAGGATGAACTTCGAGCGAGGGCTTGGCGTCGGCGATGGAGGGGCAGATCTCCAGCATGTGCGATCCCAATACCTTGGGTGTGCCGGAGAAGTCGTAGGTGTAGTCCTCCATGAACGAAGTTCCACCCTCCAGCCCCTGTGCCATCACCTTCATCACCCGGACCAGGGCTGCCGTCTTCCAGTCGCCTTCTCCGCCGAATCCAAAGCCGTCAGCCATCAGGCGCTGTGTTGCGATGCCGGGAAGCTGACCCATGCCGTGCAGGTCTTCAAAGGTATCGGTAAACGCACCGAAACCGCCTTCCGTCAGAAACGCGCGCAGTCCCAGCTCAATGCGGGCAGCTACGGTCAGTGAGTCGGCGCGGTCATGCTGGCTCGCGATCGAGTAGCTCTCGCGGTATTCGCTGACCAGTTTGGCGACTTCCTGGTCACTGAACTGCGCCATGCGATCTGTAAGGTCGCCGATGCCATAGCCGGAGACGGTATACCCAAAGACGCGCTGCGCTTCGACCTTGTCACCTTCAGTGACGGCGACGTGTCGCATGTTGTCGCCAAAGCGGGCGACCTTAAGGTTCTGGGATTCGTGCCAGCCAAGCGCGGCACGGCTCCAGACGCCGATCTCGGCGACGGTCTCGGGATCGGCGAAGTAGCCGACAACGACCTTTCTGGGCAGACGGAGCCTGGCGGTAATGTGTCCGAACTCGCGGTCGCCATGGGCGGCCTGGTTCAGATTCATAAAGTCCATGTCGATGGTCGCCCATGGCAGCTCGCGGTTGAACTGGGTGTGGAGTTGCAGGATCGGCTTACGCAGCAGCGACAGGCCGGCGATCCACATCTTGGCCGGAGAAAACGTATGCATCCACAGCACCAGGCCAATACAGTTCTTGCTGGAATTGGCATCCTGACACAGGTCTCGAATTGCTTCAGGAGAGGTCAGCGTCGGCTTCCAGACCACCTTTGCTGGAATAGCTGTGTTGCTGTCGAGCGATGCGGCAATCTTCGAGGAATTCTCCGCGACCGTTGCCAGGGTTTCAGGACCATAGAGGTGCTGGCTGCCGGTCACAAACCAGATTTCCAGAGAAGCTGTCGATGCCATCGATACGTTTTTCCTTTCGCGTTGCCCCCTTCACGGTAATCGTTTACCCAAAGAGTTGCAAGAGTGCCCAGATATAGCCTGCTGGTCTCTACTTGTTCCGCGTTCTTCAGAAAACGTATACTCACCGCAATTCCACATAAGGTGCGACATGCTGCAGGAACTGAAAGAGAAAACGCTCGAAGCCAACCTTGACCTCGTACGCCGCGGCCTCGTGCTCTACACCTTTGGTAATGCCAGCGGTATTGACCGGGAGAGCGGTCTGGTGGTCATCAAGCCGAGCGGCGTGGACTATGACGCGCTTCGCCCGGAACACATGGTCGTCTGCGATCTTGAGGGCAATATCCGGGAAGGCGATCTGCGGCCTTCCAGCGATCTGAAGACGCACCTGGAGCTATACCGCGCATTCCCAAGTATTGGCGGGGTAGTGCACACCCATTCGGAAAACGCTACGGCATGGGCTCAGTCCGGCCGCGAGATTCCCGCGCTAGGTACCACCCATGCCGATTACTTCCACGGTCCTGTCCCATGCACACGCGAGCTGACGGACGAGGAGATCAACGGTGATTACGTACTGAACACCGGGTATGCGATTACCGAACGATTCAAGGGCATCGATCCGCTCGCTGTTCCTGCAGTTCTGGTGGCTGGACATGCACCCTTCGCCTGGGGCCGCGATCCGATGGATGCCGCACACAATGCGGTCGTTCTGGAGGCCGTGGCGAAGATGGCTTTTATGACCGTGCTGTTAAATTCCGCTGCCGGCGTGTCGCAGGCATTGCTGGACCGGCATTACTTCCGCAAACATGGCGCCAGCGCCACCTACGGACAGAGGTAAGGAAAAGATGGCTATCGTTGCAGGCGCAGACTTTGGAACGCTCAGCGTTCGTGTGACCTTATTGGATTCCGAGAAGGGAAGACTTGGCACAGCGGTCGCCGAGTATCCGCTACATCGCCGCCGCGAAGATCCGGACTATGCCACGCAGTCGCATGACGACCAGATGGAAGCCCTGGTCCGGGCCACTCGGCAGGTACTGGAGCAGACCGGTACACGCGGTGAAGATGTCGCCGCGATGGCCCTGGATACGACCGGTTCCAGCGTGCTGATGGTGGACGATGCGATGCAGCCCATTGGGCCGTACTATCTGTGGTGCGATCATCGCGCACACCGTGAGGCCCGTGAGATCACCGAACTGGCTCATACGACGGGACTGGAAGCGATTGAGTGGTGCGGAGGCGTCTATTCCCACGAGTGGGGATGGGCGAAGCTGCTGCACTGGCTCCGTAATGCAACTCCGGAGGAGCGCAGCCGGTTCGGAACCGCGATCGAGAACTGTGACATGGTGGCGGCAACTCTTACCGGTGTTACCGATCCCGCCGGGATCAAGCGGTCTGTCTGCGCCATGGGCCACAAGTGGATGTGGAATCCGAAGTGGGGAGGTATGCCTTCGGAAGAGTTCCTGGTCAAGGTCGATCCGCTGCTCGCCGGCATTCGGGAGAAGATCGGCGGCGAATATCTGACCTCCGATCATATCTACGGAGGTTTGCATCCCCATTGGGCCGATCGTATGGGCCTGAAGGCGGGCATTCCTATTCCTGTAGGCGCCTTCGACGCACATTGGGATGCACTAGGAGCGGGCTGCAAGGAGGGTGATGTCGTCAACGTCGTTGGCACCTCGACCTGCATCATCGCCATGGCGGAGAAGACGCAGCTCGTCCCCGGCGTCTGCGGTGTGGTTCCAGGCAGCGTTGACCCGCAGCTCACCGGTATTGAAGCCGGGCTCTCCGCCGTCGGCGACATCTTTGAAGCGATTGCCCGCCGTGCCGGGAAGAATGTGAAGGAACTGGCACAGGGCCTCGAGAGTTATCGTGCTGGCCAGACCGGTCTGCTGCGCCTGAGTTGGGACAACGGAGACCGCACTGTTCTGGTCAATCCGGAGCTCGGCGGCATGACCCTCGGCTGGAACCTCATTCATACGGCACAGGACGAGTTGCATGCCGCTATCGAAGGCACGGCCTTCCATACGCGCATCATTCTGGAGCGCATGGAAGAGTACGGCGTACCGGTGGAACGAGTGATCAACGGGGGCGGCATCCCGCAGAACAACACAACCCTGAACCAGATCTATGCAAATGTTCTGAACAAGCCGGTGCTGGTGCCCGATGGTGTGCCAACCAGCCTCGGTTCCGGCATCATCGCGCTGGTTGCTGCCGGGGTTTACCCGTCGATCGAAGCCGCACAAGCCGCGCTCTGCCTGCCGTTCAAGACCTATATGCCAGAGCCGAAGGCGGCGGCTGTTTATGAGCGCCTGTACGCGCTCTACCGTAAGGTGTACTTTGCTTTTGGACGTCCGGATGCATCCGCGGCGGTTCTGGGAGACGTTCTTCCCCAGCTTCGCGAGATCGCCCGGGAGAGTCTTGCGATGAACACAACAGGCAACGCCTGAAGCACACGAGGAGAAACGGATGTTCAAGCGGTGGTTGGCGACTGTGATGATGACTGGAATGGCGCTGCATGCCATGGGCCAGGTAACGAAGGCGGCTTTCGGCAAGATGCCGGATGGACAGGGAGTAGACGTCTACACTCTCAAGAGCCCGCAGGTCGAGGCGAAGGTTATGACCTACGGAGCGAAGCTCATCAGCATCAAGACGGCTGATCGTACCGGCAAGGTCGCCGACGTCATGCTGGGCTTCGACACCCTTCCCGAGTGGTTGAAGGACAAAACCTACAACGGTGCTGTGGTCGGCCGTTACGGCAACCGCATCGCTCTCGGCCAATTCAAAATTGACGGCCAGACCTATCAGGTGCCCACGAATGATGGTCCGAACGCCCTGCATGGCGGCCCGGTCGGCTTCGATAAGAAGCTGTGGACGGCGAAACAGGTACCGAACGGCGTGGAGCTGACGCTCATCTCTCCCGATGGCGATATGGGCTTTCCCGGCAAGTTGACCGCGCAGGTGACCTATACGCTGAAGGGCAGCGCTCTCCGCATTGACTATCGGATGACGACCGATAAGGCGACCGTCGTCAATCTCACGAACCACACCTACTTCAATCTCACGGGTGGAACGGAAGATGTCCTCGGACATCAGATCCGCATCAATGCGGACCACTACACACCCACCTCAAAGACCTTGATCCCGACCGGCAATATGGATGTTGTTGAGGGAACACCGATGGACTTCCGTACCGCTCATGCGATCGGCGAGCGTATCGGCGCCAACTTCGAGCAGCTCACCTTTGCCGGTGGATATGACCACAACTGGATCCTGAACGGGCCGAACGGCGTGATGAAGCTCGCGGCAGAAGTCGTCGAGCCGAAGAGCGGACGTACACTTACGGTCACCACGACGGAGCCGGGCGTACAGTTCTACTCCGGTAACTTTCTGGATGGCTCCCTGACAGGTCGCGGCGGTGTGAAGTACAGCAAGCGCATGGGCCTCTGCCTGGAGACACAGCACTATCCCGACTCACCCAACAAACCAGGCTTTCCGACCACTCTGCTAAAGCCTGGCGAAGTACGCACCTCGTCGACAGTCTTCACCTTCGGCGTAGCCACTAAGTAGCCATATCCCTTTCAAAATGGCCAGACGTCTTACAGACGTCTGGCCATTTCAGTTCGCGCTGGAGCGCGAATGCCTTGCTTAAGGGGACGGCTTTTAGCCGTCCCGTATGAGGTTTCAAAGGAAAGCGGCTTCAGCCGCTGAAGGCAATGCTAAAACTGCCTTCAAGAAATTGGGCATCAACCTTGGCTTGAAGAGAAGAGCCAAGATTGATGCCAATTTTCAATACACATTCAGCGGCCCTGTCTAGATCCCACCATCAAGCGCCAGA
>JABFXN010000022.1 GCA_013361705.1 Acidobacteriaceae bacterium | reverse complement strand
CCAATGGCCGCGTCCATGTTCGCAGTCAGTTCTTCTCGCGTGAGATTGTTTGATAAACAGGAACGAAAGGAGATAGCAGATGGGAGTCTTTCAGGGGAATATTCCAACCTCAACCCGTTCCAACAAAGGCGGATCTGACAGCGCCGCTCCGGATTTCGGCAAGCTGAACCCCAAGGCGATGACCTCCGCTACCGGTTTGAGCGGAACAGATGCAACCGACGCCAAGCTGATCCACGGCGATCGGTGGCAGCAGATCGACGGTAAACAGACGGAGAAGATCGATAAGGACCTCAAGACTGACGTCATGGAGAACGAGGAGTGGACTGTTCACGAGGACCTGAACTTCAAGGTCAATGGGAAGACAACGGACAACCGCATTGAAGACGTCAAGGAGTACTACCACGCGGAAAGCCGCTTCGAGTACTTCGGCGAGCATACGGACCAGCACCACGAACAGGACCACCAAATAAACCCGACGCATACCTTCGACATCCTTAATGTTGAAGGTGAATTCAAGACGATCGACCTGGCGATCAAGGCATCGTCCATCGAGGCGAAAGGGCTTGCATTGGATGCAACCGTCACAAAGGGAGAGAGTTGGGTCGGAAAGGCCGAAGCCTGGGTTGCGTCAGTTGGCGCGGGTGTCTTTGTCAATGAAGCGGTTGCCGTTGAGGTCGGTGAGAAAGAACTAGACCTTCGTCTAGAAGGAATCGATAACAAGATCGCCGGCCTGAATGCCCAGATGGGCGCCGCTCGCACCATTATCATGCCTGTCAGAGTTGGTATCTGCATTGCGGTGCATATCGACAGTCCGTGGGCGTAAGGAGATTCGGGTGATCGGCCAATCGGCGTTTCAGATCGTAGAACGTAGCGGCACGCGGCTGGTGATCGCGGCTCCAGGCCAATCCCTGCTTTCGGGATGGCTGGCAATCGTGATCGGCATCCTGCTTGCTGCAATGTTCTACTTCACTGGCCGCTCGATGGCGCGGGTCTTCTCGGCCGAAAAGGCGCCGGCCGAGGTAGCGACGCTTGTCTTCCGCTATCGCGCATTCGGACTGGGCATTACCGTGTTGGCGCTCGCTCTTTTCTGGGCCGCGTCGTATAGCTCCGGCTCCATCGCATTCGATCGAACCGCAGGTACGGTTGCGATGCAATGGCGTATGTCTCTCTTCCTACCGGCACGAACCAACACTGCCGAACTCAAGGATCTGGAAGAGGCTGTGCTCGACAGCAAGCCAAACTCAGGCCGTATCCGTCTGGTGGCGCGAACAGGCAGGGATCTCGCCTATCCGATCTGGAGCGATCGCAGCGGGCAGGATGAAGCCGTACGAACGATCAATCAGTTCCTGAATGCATCGACGGAGGACCGACAGTGATCATGCATGTCGCAGCAACGGCAACCTTCGCGGCTCTTGCGATGATGACGGGCTGCAACGCAACCGAAATGGCGATGGGCGGCACGAATCTAAAGGGCTCAAATGCCGCAGTCGGCGGTATCAACGTGCAAGACCCCAACAAGCCGTCCTCGCAGACCTGGGACCGCCACGTCGATTCCTGCCGCTATAACGCCGGCTCCCAGGAGCTATCGTTTCTGGCCGACGGAAAAGCTGTTGTCACGATGTCCCTTGCACCCAGCACCAGGAAGGTTCATCTCGAATACGATCGCAAGACTGTCGACTTCCCCGAAAACACCTGTTCCATCTACAAAACAGACGCCATTTCCCTGCAGGATGGGCGTGCGAATGGCAGAGTCTCGCTTGTCTGCAATCAGGATCATGCCGCACTCAATCTCTCAGTACGATTCGAGCGGTGCGGCCAATAGAGCATCATCATGACCCAAGAACTTATCTCCACACCCGCCCGCCGCCGTCTTACTGCTGTAAGGTCGTTGCGGCAGCTCGAGCCATTTCATCGCGCAAATGCCATCGACGATATCTCGCTCTATTGGCTGCCGGTATCCGAGTTCCCGATCAAATTCCGTCAACGGGAGTGGATCCTGAAGTTCATCGCGCGGCTGGATGAAGACCTGAAACAAGAGAAACAGACCTCAGAGAACTTTCTACTCCTGAAGTACACCCGCACCGACCTGAATGAGCGCTTTGTCAACACGATGTTTGACTATCGGCCCATGACAGGCATGCTGCTCGCGCCCAACCAGCAGTTGCCCGCGGTCCCCACGTCGATGGAGATCAAGAAGCTCACTGAGAGCCACAGCTCCGATGGCCTGCTCAATCTTGATCATTTGGTCCCCGAGTACTGCGCCTGGTTCGCAGGCGAACAGCAGCCTCAGCAAAGGCAGGACTTCTTCGGAGCCGGGGGCATGTTGATGTTGTGGATCGATGCCGGGCAGGAACCTGCCGGGCCAAAGATTGAACTTCCGCGCGTCCTCGCAACCCATCCTGCAATGAAAGATACGAATTTCGATGCCATGATTCGCAAAGGGGCTCGTCTGCAGCACCCATTCCTGGCGAAGAGCCGTGAGATCTTTGCAGCTCATCTTCCCGACGGTCCCGCCAAAAAGCATTCGATGTTTGTGCTGCCTCGCTTTAACAGCTCCCACTTTCTAGACGCGTCGCCGGACGACCGCCAAAGGTGGTTTGAGATTTTCTCGGCCTATTGCATCGAAAGCGAACAGGATCGGGGCATTTTGCTGGCCTTTCGCGATCCGGACTTCGACGAGCGCATGATTGCACTTCTGGAGGAGATCAAAAAAGACGGAGACGAGTATCCACTATGAGCAACGCCACCGCCATGGCCGTTCTCGAGCTCACACCAGTAGAGTGCGCCGCACCGTTCCAGGCGTTCTGTGTCCCGAACCTCGCGTTTCCTCTCTCCGGTGGAGCACGTCCTCCAATCGTTAACCTGGTGAAGAGACTGCTTGCGGCTGCGCAAAAACTCGGACTCAGCACACCCGCGCTCTGGCTCGATACCCAGCAACTTCACCAGGAGGGAGGCAGTAAGATCTACGGATCGCATGCTCGTCGATGGTCGCCCGAGATGGGCTTCTGCTTTGCCCCCTCGGAAGCCGCCCCACGCAAGCTGAGGTTCGACGATCTCTTGAATATGGAATACGGTACGCAGCCCCGGCTGGCCGACCGGTCGTGCATCTTCGTCTCGAACCTGCAGCAGTCGCTTGCCGCATATGAGGTCATGAGCGGCCGCGGAGTTGCCAACCTGCTGTGCTTCCGCGAGGCCGACACTCTCGCCGCCGCACAGCGATATATGCAACACACCCAGCAGACGCTAAAGCGTTATATGGCAGAGGGAGAGTTCCAAAACTTCAAGTATTACTTTCCATTATTAAGTTCTGGAAGCGTTGCAAAGGCTTCGGCACAACAGCTTTCTGAGTGGCTCTCGGAGGCCGGCCTCTATCTCCGCGAGTCACCCGAGACAAAGGAGCTGGTGATCGTCGGCGACCGCCCTCTGGAACATCTTTTTGAAATCGCAGGGTTGCAGCGCACCGGTTATGGAGAGATCAGCCCCTGGGCCATCCACCTTCCCCAGCAAACCGAAACAGGAGAAATGCAATGAGCCGTGAGATCAACATTACCGTCGGTAGCGATACAGCCGCAGCTCAGCTTCGGCAGGACTTCGACGAACTGATCGCCCGGGTTAACGGGGACATGATGTTTCAGTCCATACAGGCGGATGATCCCGTCAGCGTTGAGGCCACCGTGGCGAATGCAGAACGCTCAATCGACGTCCACTTGAGAGAGTTCACCGAAAATGGGGCACTGCAGTCACTGGCGGGCGAGATCAAACAACAGTTCCGGGAATCCATCGAAGCCCAGGCAAGGGCAGCGGCACAGTTCGCCCGATAAGTAGCTTTGCGAGTTCCGGCTACGTACCATCAATTCCTACGGGAATTCACACACCCCTTTGCTTTTTCCGCGCTTAAAACGTCCGGTGGACGTCGGTTTGTCGCCATATCTCGGGGGATTTTGTCGATTCAAAGCGACCAGCTATCCTAGGGAATACACGTATACAGAGAATGGAGACGTCACCCATTGGTGGATCAGGCCCGTTTGTTTCATATTCATGTCAGCCGTAACCAGTTTTCCTCAATGGGATTGCTAACAAATCTTCAGCTTTCGTATTGCTTGACGCTGCAAGCGAAAAACTACGTCCACGCTGACATTGACTGCGCAAAACTGACACACTTTTTAGGCTAGGAACAGGACGACTGTGCCCATGGACGCACTGAACAGGTCATTTGTTATTTTTGGGGGGAACGGGTTTATTGGCACC
>JABFXN010000150.1 GCA_013361705.1 Acidobacteriaceae bacterium | reverse complement strand
GAATGGCTTGTGTTACAGGAGAATGAGGTTGCACGCCACGTGATGTTCCTCGCATTGAAAGCGTGACCCCATTTGCATGGGGATCCATGCCGGCTGCCTTGCGCTGCTCAGCATCGCGTGCTGCGGAACCCGCGGCAATACGGAAATTGGGGCGCTCTGCTGGTGCGGACTCGCTCTCCGCACTCTCAGCAGCGCTACCCGGACGCAGACCATGTATGGTGAATCTCAGCTGGGCCATGTTCGACGCTCTGGATGATTTGAATTACGCTTTTGCAGGTTCCGGACGGCTGAACTCAGGGACATCAATCTTCAGAACGAATGTCTCGGCCGGACCGGTTGGCATCACGTTCAGCGTGATGTCACAGATACCCTGCATGCGCTTGTTTGAGTCCTTATCGACAAACAGATCGTAGCCGAGGATCGTGCCCTGTTCTACCTGTTCGTCGAGAAGCCTCTTGAGCGGGGTTTCAATCTGCTGATCCATGAAGTCGCGCGTCAGCACTTGACCCGCAACCTGCAGCAGATAGTGACGGCAGCAGCGCTCCAGATAACGGAGGATGCGATATGAGGTGAAGAACTTCAGCACGCCATAGGGATCGTCAGCCTGGGTGCGGCAGCCGTAAAAGCAGAGGTGGTTATCTGCATCGCGGATTACCGGGATAAGCTGACGTTCCATAGAGAGATGCTCCATCTCGCCGATCAACGGCTCGATGCGGGCTTTCATGGCGCCATTGACTCGTCCGAACCGTGAACCGACAGGACCCTGTGCCAGACCCTGGGCGTCATCCGCGCGCGCAACCGCTCCTGCGAACACCATGGATGGTGGACCATACAGCCCATCCTGTGCATCGCCATCTTTCTCGAACCAGTGAGCCTCGCGCAACTGGAGATAGCCCATCAAGCATACGTCGGCCGCCGCCTGATCTTCCGGACGCTTCAGGAACTCATACTTGCCGCCGGGAAGGAAGTTGCGCTCAACATTTTTGAAGGACTTCTCGTCGTCGAGGTCGCCAATCAGCAGCATGCCCCAGGCATTGGCCAGTGTTTCCAGCTTCTCGCGAATGGGCTGAGGATAGTAGCCCGGCACCACCAGGTTGCAGATGTCGTCACGGAAGTTGAAGTTATCGTTTCGCTGTACGACAAAATGCTCCATGGCGGCGATGTTCATCGAAAAGATGTCTTTCATCGCCTTGGGATCGGCATTCAGAATGTAAAGTTCAACCGGTTTACGAACCTTGCCGTCACCGACCTTCGCATTCTCGAAGAAGAGCTGCAGTTGACGGTATGAGAGTTCAAGCGGTCGGATCTGTTCAAAGACCTGTCGCAGCAGTTCGTCGCGCACGCTCTCGGCACTGTCAATCTGACCCTGGAGTTTCTTGACTGTCTCGTCATAGGTGTCGTCGGCGCTGATGAGCTGTTCGAAGTTCGTCAACTGCGACAGAAATTCCTTCGCCGACTGAGCGGAGAAGATACTCGCGATCTCCCGCTTTTCATTGGTAAGGCCGGGATGCAGGTCCGCGAAGATATCCTGCAACAGCTCGCGTGCCGGGCTGTCGGCGATGATCT
Organism: Acidobacteriaceae bacterium; assembly: GCA_013361705.1. GTDB lineage: Bacteria > Acidobacteriota > Terriglobia > Terriglobales > Acidobacteriaceae > Terriglobus. Next base: position 2,704 of record JABFXN010000150.1, on the reverse strand, counting down.
GTTCTGTCGTGAGAGTAGGTGTCTGTGTCTCTGCCATGGCTACTTCTCTCCTTCCGCAACGCGCTCGAGCTCACTGCGCAGCTTGCCAAGTGCTTCCACGATCTCTTTACGCTGCTCCGCATTGCCCCAGGCTCTGCGTACCGTCGGCAGCTTCCAGCGATCCTTCAAGCGATAGAGCAGGTCGATGTTTGCCTTCAGATCTGCGAGATCGTTACGCAGATAGCTGACGTTGCCGTCCGCGTCGCGAACTTCATGGCGCTTCTGCAGGTTTTCAGGCTCGAAATCTTTGATCGAGCGAAACTGGAGGTCCGCGCGAAATTCGGTTTCGCCATCGCCGGTATAGCCGCGGAAATTAAGCTTCGGCTCAAACTTGCGGAAGGCATCCTGCAGATCTTCGACCTTGGTGAGCGCTTCGTTCTCCGAAGCGGCTTCGCCGCCAACTCGATTCATTGTCATGGGCAGCATGGCTGCGGCTGTGGAGGTGGGGACCTTTCGAACTGCTGGGGTAACACCCTTGCGAACAACTTTTACCAAAGGCATAAGGGGAGGCTCCTGTTGGTCTATCGGTCGAAGGTGAGTCTCGTTCGTGAGAACTCATCTCGCGGTTGAATTTGGGTTGTCTGGGAGGCTGAGCGCTGAACAGGAACACTGATTGCCCCGTTCGTTTCGAAGCCTGATGGGGGAGTTTCTATCGATCGAATCTGGACACTGGATGCGGAGGTAACGGCAGTTCCATTGCTCCACCGCTTGGAGCGTTGGGGAACCATGCCTGCGTACTGTTCACCCCAGATGAGCCGAGGAACCCAGAACCAGAGCATCAGCATTGCAACAAATGCCGCCGCAAAAAGTAATGTATGCAGAACGAACATGGTCCAACCGGATTCGGCAGAAGGGTGGACCTGGATCAAGGCCTGCAATTCCGGTGCCAGTGCAAGGCGCGTAAATGTCGGAGCATTGGTGGCCGGTGCAATCCAGCGGATAGGAGCACTTTGAAGGGAAGCTCCATCCATGGTCCGGAAGGTTGCGTTCCACTGATGATCGTGTCCCATCAATGCGACGCGAGAGCTCTCCGGCAGCAGCCATGTTATCTGCATCTCGTGGCTGACAGCCGACCGGCTTGAGTGCAGCGCGGTCAGCAGTTCACCCGCATCAGCCGCATAGAAAAATCGTTTTGAAAGTTTCTGCATCGCGGCCGTGTCGATCGCTTCACGATCTCCAAAGCCAATGCCAATCACATCGAGATGTGAGGCTTGAACCTGGGCCACCGCTTGTTGCAGACCAAGCTCGCCGCTCAGCAGTTGAGGATCATCACCGGGCATGACTTCATTCTTTCCGTCTGTCATCACGATGAGATGAGGCTGCAGACCTTCGGCGGTGTGGCCGTCGTGGGCAAGGGAAGAAATTTCCCGCCGAAGAGACTCCACTCCAGTGAAAATTGCCTGGTAGAGCGCCGTATTATTCTTAGCTGCCGGGCTAGGCATGGCGTTCAATTGCGCGAGAGCATCGGCCTTTGTCGTGACATAGACAGCGGACTGAATCGTGGGTACGACATCGTGGCTCTCAAAGGGAACGATCGCAATCCGATCCACACCTTCCTGCATGCCATTGATGAAGTCTGCCACGGAGCTCTTGAGTGCCGCATACCTGGAAGCCGCGCCCGGTGATGGCTGATTCATGCTCCCGCTGATATCGAGAACCAGCAATGAGACGTTGCCATGCTGCGCTGCATCCGGTCCGGCACCCACGCTGGCATAGAAGGGATGAATCTCTCCATCGGAACTGCTCAGCGTAACCAGATTCGTCAGATCGTTCGGCGCTGGAAGAACAAAAGGCGCTGGTTTCCCATCGGAACTTACTGGCGTGATTCTTGCAGACATGCACGGCGATTGCGTAACCGGACTGCAGTTCACCAGGGTCGGAGGAGCCATGAGCTGCAGCATCGCAGGCTTCTGAGCCCACACCGTGGAAGACAGCGCAAGCAGGACAGCGAGACTTAGCCGAGTGCGCACTTACTCGCCCTGCTTTCTGCTCTCAAAGCGAAGAGCGGTTCTGCCGATCATGACGTCGTCACCGGGATGTAGCTCCTGCGACGCTACGACCGTCTTGCCTTTAATACGCAGCACATATTTCGCAATGCCTTCCGCGCCTGAAGCTTCAGGATGACGGGCGATATAGTAGCGTCCATCCTTCGAAAACAGGACTGCATGCCTTGGCGCAATGCTGCTGTCGGGAATCATGATGTCCGCGCCCTGCTGGAACTTTGTTCCTCCCTGCGTCGTAGCCGCGCTGCCAAGAACATAGCTCTCATCAATCTCCAGGTCCCAGGCGGTCTTGTTATTGCCCAGTTTGTTCTGGGCGCGCGCGTCTCCGGAGCTGATGAAACGGACAAGTCCGTTGCGGATAAGAATGGGTGCAATACCGGCTCCGAAGCCTGTTCCCGCGCCTGCGAAACATAAACCTGCGAGCGACATGCCGGCGGAGACATGAGGAGCAAACAGAACAAATAACGCGCCGCCGAACAGACCGCCGGCGAGACCGCCAACGTAAGCATGGACGGAACGCGCGCGGTTCGTCTTGAACCAGCGGAGTCCGATACCAAGACCCACTACGGAAGTGCACAGAGCCCACACTGCAACGCGATACAGCGATGGAGAGTTATTCGCAATGCCAAGACGCAGCGCCACGCTGAGGGCCGCTGCGATCA
>JABFXN010000263.1 GCA_013361705.1 Acidobacteriaceae bacterium | reverse complement strand
CTTCCGATCTGTGATGATCTGCTGCAGCAAGCGGCCGATCTGCTGAATCATCACCAGACGATCCGTCGCCTGCACCCGCGCGCGCTCCAGGCGGTCGTGGAAGATTGGATTTTCGTAGGTGGTCAGGTCCAGCCGCGCCGCCTGCTCCATCACTTTGACTGAGGCGTAGTGGGTATAGCTGTTGGCCAGCAGCGCATCACTGAAATCGATTGCCCGCATCATCAGTCCGAGCAGAACGTTGATGCCGATCTCGGCGGCGACCAGAGACCAGAATCGCGGATCGAGCGAACGCCCGCGCAACGTATCAGCAATGTCATTGATGATGTACTGCACGATCTTTGCGGCGGCAAAGGGGCACAGCGCCACGATGATGCGCAGGATCACACCCCAGATCACGGCGGCCCGGCTCGAGCGCCACATAATAGTGAGCACCATCGGCACGTTGCGCAACGCGGCAACACGTTCGCGCCAGGGGTTCTGGTTGGTGGTCTTCTCGCTCATGGACTCTCGGTCAAGGTTTCAGGACTGCGTCGAAACGATCGCGTGTGCGGAACGCGACACAGTGGCTGCTCCGTAGGATGCACGCAACTGTTGCGGAGGTTGTGCAAACAGAGGCACCGGAGCTTATCGTTATGTGGAAACACGGGACACACTGCAGAGGCCAGCATGAAAGGCGATGCATCCGTCAACACACCATGAAAAGTTCCGTCTCGCTTGATTCCTTACACAAGCCTGGTGCGCGGCTTCTTAATCAGAGGCGGTCGGGGGAGGAACTTTCATGGTTCTCCCCGGCGCTTCTTTTCATACACTCGCACTACACTAGCGTGAAGTGAACGGAGGATCCCCCTACTGTGAAGACGATCGGCGTTCTCTTCGGCATGGAAAACACCTTCCCCGGCGCCCTGGTGGAAAACATCAATGCGCGCGGGCTCGACGGCATCCGGGCAGAGTTTGTGCAGGTTGGCGGTGTAGAGATGGACGCGGCTTCGGGTTACGACGTCATCGTCGACCGCATCTCGCATGACATTCCTTTCTATCGCAGCTTCCTGAAGAACGCCGCTCTCCGCGGAACGCAGATCATCAATAACCCCTTTTGGTGGTCGGCGGACGACAAGTTCTTCAACTATGCCCTGGCCGCCCGGGCCGGGGTTGCGGTTCCGCGCACGGTGCTTTTGCCCTCCAAGCAACTGCCTCCAAACACCACGGAACGCTCCATGCGCAACCTGCAGTATCCGCTCGACTGGGACACCATCTTCAGCTATGTTGGCTTTCCTGCCTTCCTGAAGCCGCATGATGGCGGCGGCTGGCGCGATGTCTACCATGTCCATAACGCGGAAGAGTTCTTCCACGCGTACGACCAGACCCGCGATCTGTGCATGGTGCTGCAGGCCGCTGTGAATTTCACGGAGTACTTCCGCTGCTACGTCGTCGGCCAGAAGAAGGTGCGCATCATGCAGTACGATCCGCGGCGGCCGTACCATGAGCGCTATGTGCACGACGGCCCGGCGCCGGCAAAGACCCTGCTGAAGCGCGTCGAGAAAGACGCCCTCACCCTCTGCCAGGCGCTCGGTTACGACCTGAATACAGTGGAGTTCGCCTGTGAGAATGGCGTTCCTTACGCGATCGATTTCATGAATCCGGCGCCCGATGCTGACCTGCACTCCGTCGGCAAAGCGAATTTTGACTGGGTGGTGAATGCCGTCGCCGACCTGGCGATTGCACGGAGCAAGCTGAGCGGCAAACCTCCTGAGCTGAAGTGGTCCGCCCTTCTCGGCGCTCCGGAGGAAAAGCCGGCGAAGAAGTCCTCAAAGAAGACTCCGAAGGCTCCAAAGCCTCCGAAAACGCCGAAGAAAAAGTAACGGGATGCAGGCCCAGCACCCCGGCGTAGAGTACATGTATGGTTGATGAACCCAACAAGGTAGATCAGGTCTCCGTCACCAGCGACGGAGCCTACGTGCTCACCATCCAGGACCACTGGGACTGGGAGGTGGACTTCGATCACGTGCAGGTGCTGGAGGACAAACTGAACGCCTATCTCGGCTTCATCGAAGGCGGCCAGATGGAGGAGCTTTATCCGGCGTCGGTCCGGTTGCCGCTGGAGATCGACATTCAGTTCCAGTTCGCTCCCAGCGAGTTGGGGCTGCAGTTCCTGGACGCCGCGAAGAAGACAATTGAAGAAGGCGGCTACAAACTCACCTGGAACATCGCCACGCAAGCCGACGCCTGACAAGCTGCCGGGGGCCTGATACCTTCATCTCACCATGCGCCCATCGTTCACGCTCGGCATTGAAGAGGAGTACCAGACTGTCGATCCTGAAAGCCGGGATCTCCGCTCGCATATCGCCACTGAGATGCTGGCCAAAGGCAGGCTCAGGCTGGAAGAGCGTGTGAAGGCAGAGATGCATCAGTCTGTCGTCGAGGTAGGCACGCGCGTATGCCGGGATATCGAAGCGGCTCGCGAAGACCTCTACGATCTGCGGCGCAATATGGTCCGGCTGGCCGAAGAACACGGCCTGCTACTCGTTGCCGGCGCGACGCATCCCTTCGCAGACTGGCGCGTGCAGGAGATCTATCCGGATGACCGCTATAAACGCGTTGTAGAGGACCTGCAGCTTGTTGCCCGAGCCAATCTCATCTTCGGCCTGCACGTCCATGTCGGCATCGAAGACCGTGAGGCGGCGATCCGCATCATGAACTCGATGCGGTATTTTCTGCCGCACATTCTGGCGCTGAGTACAAACTCCCCATTCTGGCTGGGGATGGAGACGGGCTACAAGAGCTATCGCGCCAAGGTCTTCGAAAACTTTCCGCGGACCAACCTTCCTGACACTTTCGCGAGCTACTCGGAGTTCGAGAACTACGTCAACTTGCTGATCAAGACCAACACCATCGACAATGCCAAGAAGATCTGGTGGGATATCCGTCCGCATCCCTTCTTCAATACCGTCGAAGTACGCATCTGCGACATTCCGTTGCGCGCGGAAGAGTCGATTGCCATCGCCGCGTTGATCCAAGCCACGGCCGCCAAACTCTACAAACTGCATGAAGCTAACGTGGACTTCCGCCAGTACAGCCGCGCCCTGCTGATGGAAAACAAGTTCCGCGCCGTGCGGTACGGCCTTGACGGAAAACTGATCGACTTCGGGAAAGAGGCCGAGGTCCCGGAGCGAGATCTGATCCGCGAATACCTCGTCTTTGTCGATGACGTTCTGGACGAATTGGGCTCGCGAGCCGCGGTCGAGGAACTCCACAACATTATGGAGCGGGGCTCCGGCGCCGACCGGCAGCTTGCCGTCTTTCGGCAGACCGGCAGCCTACGGGCGGTCGTCGATTACATGGCAGAAGAGACCAGGGCCGGTCTGTAACAAATTAATGACAATCAAATTTTCTGTTCACTCCTCTTTCCAGAAAATTTAATCCGGCGTACATTTGTCTTCAGAAGAGCAGTTTCTGTACTCTGCTGCTTAACGTTTCCGTACATTTTTGTTCCCTATTGGGTTGTGGCAAGTTTTTGCAGTCTCCGGCGAAGCTATCGCCGACGTGTATTCGCAATCTTCCTTGTAGTCGCCGTCGTGTCGCTGTATTCAACCTGCAGTCTTTTTGTGAGGGAAAATACCCATGAGCTCAATCTTCGACGTTAATCCCGCAGTCTCCCGCCGCAACTTCATGCGTCTGTTCGGCGCTGGCGCTGCGGCCGCAGCCACGCTTCCCAACTTCTCGCAGACCGCATTCGCGCAGGCAGCTGGCCAGACTGCCGGTCGTCGCGGTATGGGCGAGCGTCCGGTGATGGATAAGGACATCATCGTGATCTCCTCGAACGAGAACCCGCTTGGACCGGCGCCTTCGGCTCTTGCCGCTGTCGCCCAGGCAGGCCCCACGGGCGGCCGTTATGACAAGTACGGCGTTGGCCCCGGAGTTGTGAAGACCCTCTCCGAGCAGTTCGGTCTGAAGAAAGGCTATGTCCAGCTCTATCCTGGTTCCGGCGGCCCGCTGGATATGGCGCTGATGTCCAACATCGGCCCCGGCAAGGGCCTGGTTACCGCGGATCCTTCCTATGAGCAGGGCTCGCGCGCTGCCATGAAGGTCAAGGCTCCGCTGAAGCAGGTTGCGCTCAACGCCAAGTACGAGCACGACGTAAAGGCCATGCTGGCCGCCGATCCGAACGCCGGCGCCTTCTACATCGTCAACCCGAACAACCCGACCGGCACGATGACGCCGAAGGAAGACATCATCTGGCTGATCAACACCAAGCCCAAGGGCTCGGGTGTGATCGT
>JABFXN010000004.1 GCA_013361705.1 Acidobacteriaceae bacterium | reverse complement strand
CGGTACTGGAAAAGTACTTCGGCCGTATCCCCGCCGGTCCTAAACCGGCGGAGATGACCACCATCGAACCCAAGCAATTCGCAGAGCGCACCGTAACCATTCGCGAGGCCACGCAGCCGTTTTATCTCGAGGGCTATCACCGCCCTGATTACCGCGACAAAGACGATGCCGTGTATGACGCCATCACCGACCTGTTCTCCAATGGCCGTACTGCCCGCCTCTATCGTTCCCTGGTGCGCGATCAGAAGATCGCCGCCGCGGCTGCAGGGTTTAGCGGTTTTCCCGGCGAGAAATATCCTGGGCTCTTCGCTGTCTATGCGGTTCCGGTGCCCGGAAAGACTCCTGCCCAGCTCCGCGATGCGATTCACAAGGAACTCGATCGCCTGAAGAACGAAGATGTCTCGGACGCTGAACTCGCCATGTTCAAGACACGCGCTCGTGCCGACCTGCTGCGCGGCCTGGCAAGCAACCAGGGACTGGCGCAACAGCTCGCCGATTACCAGACACGCTACGGTGACTGGCGCGAGCTATTCCGCCAGCTCGAGGCCTACGACAAAGTGAGCAAAGCCGATATCCGCCGTGTTGCCAACCAGCTCTTCGTGGACTCAAACCGTACCAGCACGACCATCGAGTTTACACGCCCCACACCTGCAGTGGTTTCCAAGGGAGGTGCCCAGTGAAAAAGAATCTTGTCTGCCTCGCCCTTGCCTCTGCTCTGATTGTTCCGGCATTACATGCACAAGCGACCGAACCATGGACGAAGATCCCGACACCTCCGTTGCATGACTTCAAACCGGTCCAGCCCAAGCGGATCGACCTGAAGAACGGTGTTGTGATCTTCCTGCAGGAAGACCATGAACTGCCCTTCATCGATGGCACCATCAACGTCCGTGGCGGTTCCCGTGAAGAGCCGGCAAACAAAGCCGGCATGCTCGATATGTACGGTGATGTATGGCGTACCAGCGGCACCGCAGCCATGGATGGCGACGCCATGGACGATGCACTGGAAGCTAAAGCTGCCAAGATCGAGACCAGCGCCGATATTGATTCCACGGCACTCACATGGAGCAGCCTGAAGACGGACTTCGATACGGTCTTCACCCAGGCCGTCGACCTCCTCCTGCACCCGTCCTTCAAGCCGGAGAAGCTTGAGCTCGCACAGCAGCAGATGGCTACGGGTATTGCTCGCCGCAACGACGACGCCGGTGGCATTCTTGCCCGCGAAGTCGGCAAGGTTGTCTATGGCGCTTCCAGCCCGTATGCTCGCCAGCCTGAGTTCTCCACCGTCCTCGGGGTCACTGTCGACGACATCAAGCAGTGGCACGACAAAACAGTGGTCGGCAGCAATCTGCTCGTCTCCGTCATCGGCGATTTCGAGTCGGCCACGATGGAGAAAAAGCTACGTGACACCTTCGAGAAGCTTCCGAAGGGAGAACCGTTCAAGTCCCTCAAAGCGGACTTCCCTGGCCCGAAGCCAGGCGTTTACTTCGTGAACAAAGACGACGTAAACCAGTCCAACATCTCCATCGCCGGCCTGGGAACCATGCGCAATAATCCCGATCTCTATGCCTTAAGCGTTATGAATGAGATCTTCTCCGGAGGGTTCGGATCACGTTTGACTCAGTCTGTCCGTACAAAGCTGGGGCTGGCCTACGCGGTCGGCGGAGGTTATGGCGCGACCTATGACCATCCGGGTATCTTCCGCGTGCAGGCAGGCACCAAGAGCGCAAGCACGGTTGCCGCAACCAAGGCGATGCTGGAGGAGATCACCCGGCTCAAATCCGTTCCACCGACGGAAACGGAACTGCGCAATGCAAGAGAGCAACTGCTGAACTCGTTTATCTTCCGTTACGACTCGCGGGCGAAGGTACTCAGCGAGCAGGTGATGTTGGCCTTCTATGGGTATCCGGCAGATTTTCTGGAGAAGTACAAGGCGGGCATTGAAAAAGTGACAGCGGCCGATGTCTCGCGGGTCGCTGCAAAGTACATCGACACATCAAAGCTGGCGATCGTCGTGGTTGGCAATGGCGGTGACCTCGGTGCCTCGCTCAAGGATCTGGGACCGGTGACGGATGTAGATATCACCATCCCGCCCCCTCCAGCCGGCATGAGCAACTAGAGCATTTTCCCTGTAGGGCTTCCGCATTTATGGGCGTTTTCCGCCAATGAAAACGCTGCTTCACGGCTCTTACGGGATACCCAGCAACAGGGAAAACGCTCTAGGACCCACGCGAACCCATCGAAGCCCCGCCTGCACCTTCCAGGCGGGGTTTCTAGCATGTGCCAGACCCGGTACTATTCCCCCATGAGCTCTCCGACATTCGCGGTCGCCATCATGGCCGCCGGCAAAGGCACCCGCCTCAAATCCAAACGCCCCAAGGTCCTGCATGAGATCGGCGGCAAACCTCTGCTGCTGCATGTCATCGCCGCCGCGAAGCAGGTCGTCCAGGCTGGTGACATCTATGTCATCGTCGGTCACGAAGCAGCTCGCGTAAAGGCCGCCGTTTCCACGGAAGCCACGCACTTTGTGTTGCAGGCCGAGCAGCGCGGCACTGGTCATGCGCTGCAGGAGGTAAAGGCATTCTTCGCCGCCTCCGGCATCGCAGCACCTGACCATCTTCTGGTGCTCTCTGGCGACGTTCCCCTCATCCGTCCTGAGACCATCGCCGCCATCCGCGACTTCCATGTCAGCGAGGGCGCCTCGATGACCATTCTCACGGCCACCCCGTCTGATCCGACAGGCTATGGCCGCATCTTTCGTAAATCGCCGGTGTCCTCAGAGGTCGTTGCAATCATTGAGCAGAAAGACCTCAAGCCGGACCAGCGCTCTATCCGTGAGATCAACTCAGGCATCTACTCCTTCCGCACAACCTCTCTCTTTGAGCAGCTCGACTCTCTCACAGCGAACAACGCTCAGGGAGAGCTCTACCTTACGGACGTGGCCAAGCTTCTGGTCAACGCCGGTGAGAAGGTTGTTGCGATCGAAGCGCGCGGAGGAGTTGATGAGGTTCTTGGAGCCAATACCATTGCCGAGATCATGCATCTGGACGCCGCCATGCGGCTGGACACAGCCCGTCGATTGATGGCCCAGGGAGTCACGATCTTCCGTCCGGAGACCTGCATCATCGACGCCGACGTCACAGTAGCAGCGGACACGGTGATCGAACCGTTCGTGCAATTGCTCGGCAAGACGGCTGTCGGTGGTGACTGCCGCATACGCTCCTATTCTGTCATTCAGGACTCGACGATCGGCGAAGGCGTGACCATTCGCAACGGTTGCATCCTCGACCACGCTCACGTTGCCGGCGGAGCCATCCTTGGCCCCTACGCTCATCTGCGCCCCGAGAGCTATATCGGTGAAAGTGCGCACGTCGGCAACTTCGTCGAGACCAAAAAAGTGCGTCTCGGCAAAGGTTCCAAGGCCAACCATCTCACTTACCTTGGCGACGCAGTCATCGGAACCGGAACCAACATCGGCGCAGGAGTCATTACCTGCAACTACGATGGGGTCAATAAACATCAGACCACGATTGGGGATAACGTCTTTGTCGGTTCGGACTCCGCTCTGGTTGCCCCCGTCGTTCTTGGCAACGGTTCCCTGATCGCAGCAGGGTCTGTAGTCACACAAGACGTTCCGGAAGATGCTCTGGCCATCGCACGCGGACGTCAGGAGACCAAGCCAGGCTGGGCGTCGTCACGAAGAGAGCGCCTCCGTAAGCCCTAGTTTCTAGGGCGTATCGACAAATTCAAGATAGCCCATGCACCGGGTGCCCCATGTCCCTCGGGGACATGGGCCTGGCCTTTACTGTCCTCAGCCACGGAATCAATGTTTTCTTAACTCTCGTTAGAGAGAGTGGAAAGACGGTCGCGCATAGCGCGATACCCCACCCTTTGCTTGTCACCCCAGCCAGCAAAACTGGCCGGGGACCCCGAGTCGCAAAGAATGGGGCAACGAGTGCGTGGGCAGTCCAAAATGGCGGCCAGGAACAGCGACTAGTGATGGCCCCTTACTTCGCAGCGCTTACAGAACTCGTCCTCTGACCGGTACCGTAAATCGCCCGATACATCTCACGGTTGCGCAGAATGGCCTGCACGTATTCACGCGTCTCGGTATACGGAATCGACTCCACAAACTCCGCCATATCACGATAGTCGTTGGTCGACATCCATTGCCGGACCGGAGTATCGCCGGCGTTATAAGCCGCCAGCGCGTACTCCACCTGTCCGCCGAAGCGATCGATTGTCTGCCGCAGATAGATCGTGCCTAGCCGCAGGCTTGTCT
>JABFXN010000086.1 GCA_013361705.1 Acidobacteriaceae bacterium | reverse complement strand
ATATCGCCGCTTCAACTATCTTGCCTTCACCAACCCGGCTGCCTACACCTACGGCACCGCGCCTCGCTTCTATTCGAAGTTGCGCGCGCCTGGCGTCGTCAACTTCGATATGTCGGTCTTCAAAACGACTCGGATCACCGAGGGAACCTCGCTGGAGTTGCGTCTTGAGGCGTATAACGCCTTGAATCATGTCAACCTCGGCGCGCCGAATACCTCCTACTCCGGTACCAGCGTGAACACAAATAACAACATGGGTGTCATCACGACATCGTACGCAGCCCGTACGTTACAGTTGGGTGCGAAGCTCCACTTCTAATGCGTGGAGGCCCGGCCGCAAGACCGGGCCTCCGCAATGTTTTGTTTCAGGGAGAACTATGCAACGCCTGGCCAGTCTTCTTTGTGTCTCTGCGATCTCGTGTGCGTCATGTCTTTATGCGGAGACCCGTCTGCAGTATCAAGGTCTGACCTTTCATCTTGACGAGTCCTCCGGCCGCTATGGCTTTGCCGGAGGAGCCGGCGATATCGTAACGCCGGACGGCAGTGCAGGCGTCCTGCTTGGCGGGGAACTGGTTCGATTCAAGCGGGTGAACGCTACATCCAGCACAGTATCGCTCGAAGGAGGCACCGCGTCAGGGAAGCGTATGTCATTGACGGTAACTCTCTCCGCACACTGTGCCGATCTTGAAGCGAGTGTCGCAGAGCCAGGAGCCGAGCTACGCTTCCAAACCTCTGGCGCCAGCCCGGCGTACGGACTAGCGGACCATGCCGTTTACCGGGCGAAGTACGAGAACGCCGGTGGCCAGTCATTCACGACGGATGTGACCGGATTCTCGGACGATGCGTTTCTTTCCGGACAGGGAATCTCGCGGCTGGTCAGTAACTTTGTCATCTATCCGAAGCAGCAGTTCGCCGAATTGCTTATCGATCCGACGGTGAAGATCGTTCACACCTCGGCACAGCAGATCGTACAGGGCGTGAAACATGCGCCGGCGAAGGTGCACCTCTATTATTTCTTCGGCGATCCGCATGCCATCTATGCGGAGTATCTGCGCGTCCGCAGAGCTGCCGGATACAAGGTAGAGATGCCGAAGTACCAGGCCTTCGGTGTGGGCTGGGAGGCATTCGGCGCTCTCGGCTGGGAGACCAACACCCACACTGTCCGTGACAGTGTGGACCATTATCTAAAGGATGGCTACCCGCTGACCTGGATGGTGATCGGCTCGGGCTTCTGGCCGGCTGAGCCTGAAACCATGCATGAGACCACCAGCTTCGGCTACTGGGATAAGACGAAGTATCCCGATCCCAAGGCGCTGATCCAGCACTTCCGCGACGAGGGACTTGCTGTCATGCTCGGTCTGCGTATCACCTTTATTGTCGGTGGACCTTACTCGGACGAAGGCGTCAAGCACGGCTACTTCCTTACCGAGAACGGGCAGGCGAAGGTCTATAAGGGCGGCTGGCCGAAGCAGCCGTACTACTTGCTCGATGCGCATAATCCCGCGGCGCTGGATTGGTACATGGGGTTGGTGAAAAAGTGGCAGGACTACGGCATCAACGGCTGGAAGGAGGACTTCTACGGCTACGGCGGCTACGAAGACCTGCGTGACGATAAGGTCGATCCGACCAATGACCGTCTGTTCGCACAAAAGCAGTTGATCATCGAGCGTAACGGATATCTCTCTTCGAACGGCGACCTGCACCGCATCAACGACTTCAACTACAACCAGCAGCAGGACCGTGGACCGGTCAACGCCCTGGCTTTCGCGTACAGCGGCTTCCCATACGTCTATCCCGATATCGTGGGCGGCACCTTTGGCGAGAATCACTTCAGCACCAATCGCACGCCAAAGATGGAAATGTACATGATGCGCAATGCGCGCTGGGCCTCGCTGCACGCTTCCATGGGTATGGGTGAGCCACCGTGGAGCTTCCGCAAAGAAGTTTCGGACGTGATGTTGGCGTCGGCACAGTTCCACGCCAGAATCGCGCCCTACCTCTACAGCAACGCTCGCAAAACCAATGCAGACGGCTATCCATGGACGATGACACCCCTACCCGTTGCCTTCCCGGATGATGCCAATGTCCATGGCCGTGAGAACTCCACCACCCGTGGGTATGAGTGGCTGATCGGAGACTCCATGCTGGCCGCGCCTCTCTATGGCGATGACTATCTCTCAGCCACGACCCGCGATATCTATCTCCCCGAAGGCCGCTGGATGGACTACGACACCGGCAAGATCTACGAAGGGAAGCAGATGCTTAAGGACTTTGCCATGCCGGCGAGCAAGACCCCTGTCTTTATCGGGGGATCAGGTGTCACCCTGGAAAAGATCAACGGTGAGATGCGTATCTGTGTCTATCCCGTTGCGAAAGCCTCGACGGTACAGCTCACGTTGCCCGAGAGCGAGCAGGTCATCACGGTGAAGGTGCCGGCAATCCGCTCGATCGCGACGGTGAAGGTGACGAACTCCGGCGCTGCTGTCGCAACGCGAACGGATGGCCATGCCATCACCTTCGTTCCGCGCGGCGGCGCGAGCTATGCCGTGACCGGAGGCGAGCGATAAAAGCTATTTGCTTGTGCGCTACTAGAGTGCTTAAGGCAATTCGAGCGAAGCTCGAAACGGTGGGAGCCGTGGGCTTTCGGGCAGGTACGATAAGCGCTGAAGGCGCGCTCTATACCAGCCTGGGGTAACGCCCCAGGTCTCAGTGCCCACACGATGTTAAAGGGCTGAAGGCCCGCTCCATAACTCTGCAGTGAGGACAGATTATTACTGATGCGCGAACGGGCGGGAACGGTGGACTTTAGTCCACGGTTTACTGTCCAAAGAAGTTGGGCTTTCCTTTCCCAGAGGGGCTCCTTCAGCCATTTGGCATGAGGATTATAGATCGGGCCTTCAGCCCTCTTAACTATCCGAGACCTGGGGCGTTGCCCCAGGCTGGTATAGAGCGCGCCTTCAGCGCTTTTATCAGCAGGCTTGTGAAGCCCACGGCTCTCACCCATTTAAGCGTAAGCTGGTTGGCACTATGCTTACGCACTTTCCGATGGCGGTTCCGGAGATTCCGGTCAGCAATGTCGAAAAGGCCGCCGAGTATTACGTCCAGGCGCTCGGATTTCAGCTCGATTGGGGCAACGATCTCGGTGGCATTGGCGGCATCTCGCAGGGGGCCTGCCGCATGTTCCTGACAAATGCAGCCTTCCGTGAGCATTACGGTAACGGGGAGAAGGTCGTTATCTGGCTGAACCTGGAGAGCAAGCAGGAGGTTGATGAGCTCTACCATCGTTGGCGGGACGCGGGAGCAAAGATCCTGACTGAACCGGAAGATAAGCCCTGGCACCTGCGGGAGTTCAGGGTTGCTGATCTCGATGGGAATCAACTGCGGGTGTTCTATGACTTCTCCTGGGAATTAAAGAAGGAGCAGGTCTAACGCGATACCCGTGGCCCCGCCGAACTCGTTCGCTGGGGTGATCAGCGAAAGATGACAATCTGGAAAGTGGATGGCAAAACAAAAGAAGGCGCCGGAGTAATCCTCCGGCGCCTTCTTTGTATCACTTACTTCGATTCCAGAACCAGTACAGTGGCTATGGGATCAAGCGCCTTCTCCGGCAGGGAGACATCAAGCACTCCATCCTTCTGCGTAAACTTCAACGCCTTGTGAGACGAATCCGCCAGCAGGTACGCCTTGGTGACCGTGTGCGGAACCTTCTCTACATGGAAGCTGCCCTTCGGCCAGGCGAAGAGATGGATGTAGATGCGGTTGGCTTTGGTCGTCGAACGCCACTCCCATGCGGGAACAAACTTCGGCTTGGCATTGCCTTCTGCCGGAGCAAACGATCCCGCCTCCGCTCCGAAGAGTGTGGCCTTGGCTCCGTAGATCGCCTCACCGTTGACCGACAGCCACTTGCCCATGGCATGCAGGCGCTCAACCTCGGGCTCGGGAACCTTGCCCTGGGCATCCGGTCCAATGTTCAGCAGGTAGTTGCCGCCCTTGCTGGTGATATCGATCAGGTTACGCAGCAGCGTCTCGGTCGATTTGAAGTTGGTGTCGAACGACTTGTAGCCCCAGGTGTCGTTGATGGTCATGCACGATTCCCAGTCGCGGCCTGGATATCCCTGGGCAGGGATGTACTGTTCCGGAGTCTCGGTGTCGCCCTTATAACCGCCGCCCAGGCGATTGTTCCAGATCAGCTTCGGGTACTGGTTCAGCACCTTCACCACTTCGGCGGCGCGCTCGGGAGTCATCTTGCTGGTCGGCGTATCGAACCAGATGATGTCGGGCGCGGTCTTGTAGTTTGCGAGCAGTTCTTTGATCTGAGGAATCGCCTTGGTCTTCAGGTAGTCGTCGAAGCTGCCATCCTGCGCCGGATCCCAGTGGCCGGTCTCTTTGTTGTGGGTTCCGCGAACTGCCGCCGCGCCACCGGGAGCGGTCCAGTCCTGGGCCTGCGAATAGTAGAAGCCGAGGTGGATGCCAGCTTTGTGGCACTCCTCAGCGAGCTCGCGAAGAGGATCCTTCTTGAAGGGCGTGGCGGCGACGATGTTGAACGGATCGGTCTTGGAGTCGAACATCGCAAATCCATCGTGATGCTTCGAGGTGATCACGATGTACTTCATGCCCGCATCCTTCGCCAGCGCGACGATGTCGTGGGCGGAGAAGCCAGTGGGATTGAAGTTGGTTGCGAACTGTTTATAGTCGGCAACCGGAATGGAAAGATCGTTCATGATCCATTCCCCAATATGCGTAGTGCGCTGTCCATGCCACTCACCTGCCGGAACGGCATACAGGCCCCAGTGGATGAACATACCGAACCGTGCCTCGCGCCACCATGCCATGCGCGCATCATGCTGTGCCGGAGTCTCCTTGTCCTGGACAGCGGGGACGGGGTGAGCGGTGGCGGACGATTCGATCGCGTGCCCTTCCAGTTGGCCGTATGCGGATACGGAAGAGAGAACGCATGCACCAAGCGCCAGGCGCAGGACAAAAGAGTTCATAGGTATCATCCTCATGGTTGAGCCTTGTCAGGGTAACGCCGGCGGCCATTCGGAACAGGAAACATGGCCTCCGCTCGACGGAACAACATTAGGGGATTCCCCCGGGTTTTGTCGAGGTATTCGTGTATATGCGAAAACAATGTTTCACAGGTAATACGTCTTGACATGTTTTCAGTTAACCGATTAATTTGCCGGAGATCTGCAAGGAGACGATGCTCATGAGGCTTATGGCGTGCAGGTATTTTCCCTCCGCGAAACGGAAGGCACTGTTCGTGGGGGCGGCCTTTCTTGCTGCCTGCGTCGCCGTCCCGCAATGCCGCGCTGAGGTCGAACTTGCCCACCTCTTCAGCGACCACATGGTGCTGCAGCGTGACCTTCCGATCCATCTCTGGGGAATGGCCGAGCCGGGGGAGCAGATCCATGCGCAACTGCAGGATGCCTCGGTCGAGGCGGTAGCGGACGATCTGGGGAGATGGAGTGTCTATCTTCCCTCCAGAAAGGCCGGTGGTCCCTTTGAGGTTGTGGTTCGCGGCAGGAATGAAGTCCGTCTTCAGGACGTGATGATCGGTGATGTCTGGGTAGCCTCCGGCCAGTCGAACATGGAGTTCGGCATGAAGACCGTGGCGAACGCGGAGGCCGAGCTCAGGAAGGCCGGCGGGTACGACATTCGCATCGTCAATGTTGGCCATGCCTATTCCGAGTTTCCGCTCGCGGATCTGAAGGCGGGCGTCTCCTGGGCGAAGGCGGATGAGAACAATCTCCTGAACTTCTCGGCGGTGGCGTACCTCTTTGCCCGCAAGATTGAAGACAGCCAGCACGTTCCGGTGGGAATCATCGAATCCTCCTGGGGAGGAACCCCGGCCGAGGCCTGGACGAGTCTGCGCGTCCTCGCAGGTTCTCCCGAACTGACGCCTGCCTTTGCCGCGTGGGCGAAGATCCTGGAAGGCCGCACCGAGGAGGAGCTCCGGTTTACGCAATCGCAAAAGAATCCAGTGGCAGGGCAGAAGACGGCGCCTGCGCCGCGCGATCTCAATGCATGGCATCCTGCCTATCTCTTCAACGCCATGATCGCCCCCCTGACACCGTTTTCGATCAAAGGCGTGCTCTGGTACCAGGGCGAAGCCAATACCTCGGAAAGTAACTCCACCTACTACGCCCCGCTCTTCCGGGCGATGATCGAGGACTGGCGAGCGCAGTGGAAGCTAGGCGATCTCCCATTCCTCTTTGTCCAGATCGCGAACGTGAAGGCATCGTCGCCGGCGAACAAGTGGGCTGAGATCCGCGAAGCGCAGATGCAGACACTGACACTGAAGAACACCGGCATGGCGGTTACTGCCGATATCGGCGAGGCCGCCAATGTTCACCCGCGCAACAAACAGGACGTTGCCGACCGCCTCTCCCGCGTAGCTCGCAAGGTCGCTTACGGAGAGGATGTCAAGTTCTCAGGGCCGATCTATCGCAGCTCCATCGTTGACGGTGATCAGGTAAGGATCTGGTTCGAGCACGGGGAAGGTCTTCTGCTCAAAGACGCAATCGGATCTTCCTTTGAGGTTGCCGGGGCGGACAAGGTCTTTCATCCGGCAAAGGCATGGATCGAGAACGGCACGCTGATTCTTCGTTCCTCTGATGTTCCTCATCCGGTGCATGCAAGGTATGCATGGCTGGATAATCCAACGTGCACTCTCTATAACGCTGCAGGTTTGCCGGCATCGCCGTTTCGCACGCGTTGACGCGCGGGCTTGTAGCGAAGTCTTACGAACGCGTAGTTTCGTTACGCTGCCCGCTTCCGAGGAGGAGGAGGTACGGTTTCCAAGCGGCTTCTATGCCAGAACACATACTCCTCAACAGGAACTCTCCGAGGTTCGAACCGACACGAGACCGGCGGCAGTTGGGAAGGTGGTTCTTCGAGGAGAACCGTCATCTCCGAAGAAACGCGGTTATCGGCAGAAAGCGATGGTTGAATCATGGCTGCACCCGTCTTTCCATCATGGATTGCTTGGGTTGGCGACCGCAGTGACCGTGGTCACCTGAAAGCTAACAGCTTTTCTTAGACCGAAGATGTTACTCCATTTCGATCGGAAATTCCAATAGCCTTCTTCGCTGCCAGACCGTATTTCACCGCCGGGAGAGATCATCTCACGCAAAAAGCATCAGTTATCGGTTACGTGATCAATGTGGTCCAGCATGATGACCTGAACATCACTTTTTCGGGCTCCAGCTTTAGTCCACGCTGCTGTTTCAGCGCTTCCCGAAATATGGCTTGGATCTTCCGTGGCTTTTTGAGACGTTGCACTCCTGCGTCGGGTCCGGCAGGACCTTGTCGACACACCCTAGCTGGGATACCACCCGCCGTTCAGGTTGATCGTCTGGCCGGTGACGTACTCCGTGGTGGCGAGGAAGAGGGCTGCCTGCGCAATCTCGTCTGCCGTTCCGAAGCGGCCCATGGGAATCAGATCTGGCCGGACGGCGGTCCCTTTGCGGATCATGTCGGTATCGATCAGCGCCGGTGCAATGGCGTTGGAGGTAATGCCTTCTTTCACCAGCAGGCTGGCATAGCTGTGCATCAGGCCAAGCATGCCTGCCTTGCTGGCGGCATAGTGTGGACCGACGACGCCGCCGGTCTGCGCTGCAATCGACGATAGAAAGATCAGGCGTCCCCACTTCCGCCTTCGCATGCCTGGGAGCACCGCCTGCGACATCAGGAACGAAGAGGTGAGGTTTACCTGCATCGTGTAATTCCATTCGGCAAGATCCAGATCCTCAAGCGGCACGCGATGCAGGATGCCAGCATTGTTGACCAGGATATCGATCGGTCCCAGAGCTTCTTCGCTGGCTGAGACCAGGTGCTGCACATCGCCTTCCCGAGAAACGTCGGCCCGCACAGAAATCGCCTTTCCGCCCTGCGCTGTAATCAGGCCTACTACTTCCTCGGCGTCGTCCTTTGCGTGCAGGTAGTTGATCGCGACAGCGCATCCCGCCTCAGTAAATCGCAGGGCGATGGCTCGGCCAATCCCTCGTGAGCCTCCAGTGATAAGTGCTGTTCTACCGGCAAGTGGTTTTTCCATCACTCTGGCCTCCATGTGGCTTCACGCCTTGCTCATGGTGCAATGGAGCGTGATCGGCATGCAAGGAGCAGGCAGGAATTGAGTTATTTGCTAATCCTGTTTTCTGGGAAATCGGTTTGATTCCGACTAGACTTGCGAAAAATGCGAAATTCAGAGGAATTCAAACTGGTCCAGTTGGAGCCGAACCTAAACGCGGTTCCGGCGCCCCTCCGTTACTTTGATCCAGAGGTTCAGAACGCGGCTAATGCTGAGCCCCTCGATATGGACAGATTTATTCGCGCCAATGCCAAGGGGCAACAGCTCAAGGCAGCTTATCTGGAGGCGCTACGGGCTCTTGCGCCCCGGTTGAGCAAGCGTGCCTTTTCGCTTTTTGCGGATCCGCGCGAGCCCTTGTTCGATAGCGATTTAGTGGTGTTTTCTGCCGGAGATCTCCTTCCGTTCGCAACATCAGGGACCCGCCGACTGAGGACGGAGCTGAATGTGGAGGCGACGTTTCGCAGCTTCGACCTGAAGACACTTCACCGCCTGACCTACAAAGGAATCAAGTCGCTGAATTTCAACTTTCCGGCAGAGCGTTGGTTTGATTGGGGGGATTGTGTCGCTAGCTTGCTGGCCCACGAGCTTACCGGCGAGCAGACCGGACCGATGCAGCATGCGTTCTACTTCGTCTCTGGAGCCACCATATCGGTTACCTGTGAGCGGGTCAGTTGGCAGACAAAGCGAAATTCGCAAGCCTGAACAGCATAGGTGCATACTGCACCAAACTGGCGCGAGGTTCCAGCTTTCCGGTATAGATGGCGCAAGGACTGAGAGCTCGAGCGTTAGAGTTGGCCAATTCTATAAGGTCTTATTCCGCGATACGCCCTCGCTTGAGCTGAGTTTTGCCACGGTTCCGATTCTTCCTTGACGATGCTGACGACGCATTGCTAATATTCGTCGTCGTAATAAGCAAAATAAATTGCATAATACGCAATATCCCGACTCTGTAATTGTCCCGCAAGTGCGGCTACCGTTTCGGCGCTATCCGCACCTCTCAGATGTCTGTGGCTGTAACAAGAGGGCAGATCGATGCAATTCCGTTCGAAGAGAAAGTCCGTCGCAGTTCTCGGAACATTGGCTGCAGGCGTTGGTTTGCTGTACGGGCGCCACTCTACCACGGCGGTCGAGGCAGCCGCCTCCTCGGGGCCGGCTCAATCCGCGGCTTCCAGCTCCTGGCTCGCCTATGGCGGCTCTAACGCGGATGCACAGTACTCGAGCCTGAAACAGGTCAACCGCACCAATGTCGGGCAGTTGCAGCAGGTGTGGTTTTATCCCTCCGGGAACAACGGTTTCCGGTATGGCTCCAACCCGCTGGTGGTGGATGGCGTGATGTTTGTCTATGGGAAAGACAACGACATCGCCGCGCTGGACGCTACGAACGGCAGCGAGATCTGGTGCCATCACACCGACAATCCGCGGCTGATCTCGCATCGCGGCATGGCGTATTGGGAGAGCAAAGATCGCTCAGACCGCCGCCTGATCTTTCACATGAATAACGAGATCCATGAACTGGATCCACGGACCGGTAAGGAGATCGCGACCTTCGGGAAGAACGGAGCCGTGGACCTGCGCGAAGGTCTGGGGCGCGATCCAAAGTCGATCCGCCAGATCGAGTCCGGAACGCCCGGGCGCGTCTTTGAGAATCTCTACATCACCGGGTCTGCGACGGGGGAAGAGTATGAGTCGCCGCCAGGCGATCTTCGCGCCTTCGACGTGGTCACCGGAAAGCTCGTATGGCAGTTCCATACGGTTCCTCATCCCGGCGAGATGGGCTATGACACCTGGCCGAAGGATGCGTACAAGTACGTCGGCGGCGTGAATAACTGGGGCGAGTTCTCCATCGACGAGAAGCGGGGCATCGCCTACTTCCCGCTGGGATCGCCGACGTATGACTTCTACGGCGCCGACCGCAAGGGCGCAAACCTCTTTTCGGACTGCATCCTGGCGCTCGACGTACGCACCGGTAAATATCTGTGGCACTTTCAGACGACGCATCACGATCTCTGGGACTACGACCTGATGACCGGGCCGAAGCTGCTGACCATCCAGCATGACGGCAAGAATGTGGATGTCGTCGTTCAGGCTGGAAAGAACGGCTTCGTCTACGTACTCGATCGAACCAACGGAACGCCGATCTGGCCGATCGAAGAGCGCCCTGTGCCCAAGTCCGATGTGCCCGGAGAGGAGTCCTGGCCGACGCAGCCGATTCCCACGCATGTTCCTCCGTTCGCCCGGCAGGCGTTCACTCCGGAGATGGTGAACCCCTATATCGCCGACCCGAAGGAGCGGGAGGCGATCCGCAAACAGGTCGCGGAGGCGCGCCAGGAGGGTATCTATACTCCACCTACCCTCGGCACCACGATGGAGACGCCGGGAAACAACGGCGGCGCCAACTGGGGATCGGGAGCGGTCGATGCCTCAACCGCCACCTTCTACGTCATGTCGAAGGATGCTCCGTCGCTGCTGCATCTTGAGGCCAAACCGCCGAAGCGCGTCGTTACCGGTCCGCCGGAGAACTCCGGCATGGTGACCTATCTGCAGAACTGCCGAGCCTGTCATGGCGTCGACCGCAAAGGGCAGCCGCCGGCGATTCCTTCGCTCGACGGCGTGATCCAGCGCGCGGGTGCGGATCGTGTGCGCACTGCGGTCAAGACGGGGCTGGCTCCCATGCCCGCTTTCCCCGATCTCGATGACAATGACATCGATCGCCTGATCGCCTATCTGAAGGCGCCGGAGAAGGCGAAGATCGCGCCAGATGTGCTGACCCGGCTCATGGCTCCGCCGCCCGCCACAACGACCAAGCTTGGCCCTGGCGGAACACGTTACTGGACTGGCTACGGCTATATGAACTCTTCCGATGGTTTGCCGGCGATCAGCCCGCCGTGGTCATAGTTGACTGCCTATGACATGAACAAGGGCGAGATCAAATGGAAAATCCCCATCGGAGACGTAACTGCTCTGGCCGAGAAAGGCATTACCGGCACCGGCAGCTTCTGGCCTCGCGGAGGCGCTACGGTCACCGCAGGCGGCGTGATCATCGTGCCGACCAAGTCTGACGGTAAGCTGCACTTCTACGACAAGGACACAGGCAAACAGCTCGGCGAGCTCTCTGTGCCGGCAGGCCCGGAGGGCATTCCCACGGTCTACGAGGTTGCAGGCAGGGAATACATCGCGATCAGCGCCCGTCCAAACCCAGAGCGAATTCCCGTCGGTGATCAGCAGCCTTCTGAACCTAACCAGGGAAGCGCCGAGCCTGCCGGAGGAAAGACGACCCAGGGCTACTATGTCTTCGCTCTGCCTGCTAGCAGGAAGTAGTTCCTAGTGTGGTGAAGTTCTTAGCAAAATTTTGGTCATCCTGAACATCGGGTTCAACGCGAACCCGGCCTTCGGTGCGTTCTTGTTTTGAACGGAAGCGCCAAAGGCGCTTGGTTTTGCTTCGGGGTCCCCGGCCAGCTTCGCTGGCTGGGGCGGTTAAGGGCACGGCTTTTAGCCGTGCCGTATTGATCTCCACTGAAACGCGGCTTTAGCCGCTGAGGGCCTAGCCTCGGTACCTCAGCGGCTAAAAGCCGCATGTATTTTAGTGCGCGGGACGGGACGGCTGAAGCCGTCCCCTTAAGCAAGACATTCGCACCTGCGGTGCGAAGAGCGCTCGATGAGACATTAGCGCCCTTCATGATTTGTATCGCGAGCTTTAGATTCACCATCCTAATCAGCCCGAAGCGCCTGCATTGGATCCAGCCGGGAAGCACGCCATGCAGGAGCGAGACAGGCCAGAACTGCTACTGCAAACAGCGTTCCGACCACGCAGCAGAGAACCACTGGATCGAGAGGCTTCGTTCCGAAGAGCATCGATTGAAAGAGCCGTGTCGCCACGAAGCTAACCGCCAGGCCAAGCCCTAACCCTAGCAGCGCAGGACGCATGCCATCGCCGAGCATCAGTCGCAAAAGCTGATCGCGTTGCGCGCCGAGCGCCATCCGGATACCCAGTTCCGTGGTCCGTTGCGTGGCCAGGTACGACAGCACTCCATACAGTCCGACCGCAGCCAGCAGCAGCGAGAGAATGGCGAAGACAAGCACCAGCCTTGCGCTAAGGCTGGCGTTCACCAGCGACGCGCCGATCACCTCGTCCATGGTGCGCACATCTGAAACCGGAAGCTCAGGATCGAGAGCTGCAATCTGCCGCTGCACCGGAATCGAGAATTGCAGCGGCGCCGATGTTGTGTGCACCGCGAGCATCTGGGAGCCAGTGCCTTCGAGCATTGGGAAGTACATGGCCGCCTTCGGCTCTTTTCCAACCTGGTACAAGGTATCGCCGACAACCCCTACGATCTCGTAGTCGACGATGCCGGGTGCTCCGTCATGAGGATGTGCGGGAACGTGCAGGTGTCTCCCGATAGGGTCCTCTCCGGGGAAGTATCTCCGTACAAGCTGGTTGTTCACGATCACTTTGTACGAACGAGCACCGCGTTCATCATCCGTAAAGAACCGGCCACTCACGAGCGGAATTCCGAGGGCGCTGAAATAGCCAGGATCGGCCCAGCGCGACAGTGCTTCCGGCAGGTTTTCGCTGGCGTTGACGGGAGGGTGCTCTTTCACGGTAAAGATGAAGTCGCCCCAATAGCCCGCACCCGGAAGCGTATTGCCCAATGCAGCGGCCCGTACGCCGGGAATGTTTCTGACGCGCTCCAGCAGCGCCTCATTGAATGCGTTTCGCTTCTCCGGCGTATCGTATTTCTTCTCCGGAAGGCTGTACTTCAACGTGAGCATGTTTTGGGTGATGCAGCCCACATCGGCTGCACGCAGCCGCAGAAAGCTCTTGAGCAGCAGACCTGCGGAGACCAGCAGGACCACCGTGATGCCGATCTCGGCCGTGAGCAGCGATTTGCGGAGCAGCGTACGCGAAACGCTGCTGGCGCCCGTCCGCGCGGAAGCCTGCAGTGCGTTCATCATCGCCTTGCCCGTTGTTGAGAGCGCGGGCAACAGGCCGGCGATCAAGGTAGCTGTGATCATGAGCACGCTTGCAAATGCGATCACAGTTCCGTCGATATAGATGCCTTGCGCGGTGGGCAGATCTTTCCATGTATGCGCGAGCGACCGCGTAGCAACTACTGACAGAGCAATGCCACCCACACACCCGGCCGCACAGATCAGCACACTCTCGGCCAACTGCTCGCGAATTAAGGTGGCTCGCCGTGCTCCGAGTGCACTGCGAATGGCTACTTCTTTCTGCCGGGCCGCACCGCGGGCAACCAGCAGATTTGAGACGTTGAGGCAGCCGATCAACAGCATGCAGCCGACAGCGCTCATCATCAGGTTCAGAGGTTTCTTCACGTTTCCGGCGAGATCCTCGTTGAGTGAACGTGGAGTGACATCTTCGGCGACGGGATCATGCGGATATTGCAGATGGAGCTGGTACTGGACTGCGCCTACCTCTTCCAGGGCGCTCGCAAGGCTTACATCCGGTCGCAGTCGCGCGATGACCAGGCTCTGGTGGAAATCGTGATGCTGCAGGAACTCAGACGAGGCATCAGCTTGATAGGGACGCCACAACTGGATACCAGCGTCGGGGTAGGAAAACCAGGAAGGCAGCACTCCGACTACAGTGGCGGGCCGGCCGTCGAGATGGATCTGACGGCCTACAATCCCCGGATCGCCGGCAAAGCGCCGCTCAAAGACGCTCCAGCTCAACATGACAGCAGTGCTGCCGGGGCGGTCTTCCTGCTCACTGAATGTCCGGCCAAACGCCGGTGTCACTCCCAGAAGCTGGAACAGGTTCCATGAACCTGCGGCAGCGCGGACTGACTCCGGCAGTTCGCTCCGTTCGCCAGTCAGGTTGTACCCGGCATAACGGATGATGGCCATATCTTCAAAGCCGCGGGTTTTGGAGCGCCAGTCGTAGAAATCCGCGGGTGCAACCTGAGTGCGGCTATCAGCCGCCGCCCCGTTTGTCCGCCGGTGTTCGTAGACAACTACCAACCGCGCCGGATCCCGGAAGGGAAGTGGCCTCAGCAGCACCGATCGCACAATGGTGAAAAGGGATATGGCGGCGCCCATGCACAGGGCCATCACCACAATCGCGATGACCGAGAACCCGGGCGTGCGGCGCAGTGTGCGAAAGGCGTACTTCAGGTCGCGGAAGAGATGGGTCAATGGCATGGGAGAGTTCTGCACCCATAACGACTCGCGCACCTGCTGCGAATTACCGAGCTTCACCCGCGCCCGCCGGCGTGCCTCTTCCGGCGACATACCGCGCGCGACGTTGTCAGCAATCTCTTCCGAGAGAAAGGCATCGAGCTCGGCCTGCAACTCGACATCCTTGCGTTTGCGGCGAAAGAATCTCAGCCAGCTCATTGCGCGCCTCCCTCTTCGCCCATCACAAGGCCGATGGCCCGCGTCATCTGGCGCCAGCGGGTGGTCTCGCGGGCCAGTTGTTTACGGCCTTCCGCTGTCAGCCGGTAGAACTTTGCCTTGCGATTGTTCTCGCTTGCGCCCCAGTAGGAAGAGACCCACTTTCGGTCCTCGAGCCGATGCAGCGCCGGATACAGGGAGCCCTGCTCCACCTCCAGAAGATTCTCAGAGGTGTGCTCAATGACCTTCGCGATGGTGTGCCCGTGCGCGTCACCGCTGACAAGCGTCCGCAGAACCATCATGTCCAATGTGCCCTTCAACATTTCAGCCTGTGGTTGGGTCTTTCCTGGCATACCTTCTCCCCTCGAACTTCTATTGGAAGGCAATAGTACACCACTAGAACTTCTATGAGAAGAATGGAGAAGCGCTCAGGAAGGTTGTCGTAGGGGAGAGTTCTAGTTCGCTTTCACTGAAGAACTATGTAGCGGGCCTTCAGCCCTTGGATTCTCAATATGCCCGAAGCCTGGGGCGTTGCCCCAGGCTGGTATAGAGCGCATCTCCACCCCAACGAACACGTTCGTTGGGAGCCCCGGCCCTTCAGCGCTTTGGTTCGTGACTGCCTTTTTGTTTGTCATTTCGTAGCGTAGCGGAGAAATCTGCTTTTCTCTCATTTTCCTCTGCACGGATATCTTCTGAGGCATCACACTTTACTTGCCCACCCAGCCGCCGTCGACATACAGCGACTGGCCGGTGACATAGGCTGCTTCATCCGAGGCGAGAAACGCTGCGACGGAGCCGATCTCGCACGGTTTGCCCGGACGCCCAAGAGAGATCTGCGCCACGACATGCGGCAGGATCTCGGGACTTTCCAGGACCCAGCGAATCATCGGTGTATCGATTAAGCCCGGATGGATGCAGTTCACCCGAATTCCGTGAACGCCCATCTCCGCGGAGATGTTGCGGGTCAACGCCTCCACTGCCAGTTTGCTGGGAGCATAGTGTGTACGTCCCGGCAGCACACGAGCGGCCTGAATGGAGCCGATATTGATGATGGCGCCCTGGCGGCCTTCGGCGATCAGGCGTTTGCAGAAGGTCTGGGCGCACATCCACTCGCTCTTCAGGTTGGTCTGCGTCACCGCATCCCACTGCTCGTCGGTAAGTTCCGTGAAGGGGACGATGGTCTCGATGCCGGCATTGTTCACCAGGATGTCGATGCCGCCGAAATGCCCGGCGGCTTGATCAGCGGCAGCCCTGATCGCCCCGGGGTCAC
>JABFXN010000180.1 GCA_013361705.1 Acidobacteriaceae bacterium | reverse complement strand
CTGAAAGTTTTCCGAAGACCACGTCATAGCGATAGGTCACGGCGCCCCCCAGGAATGGGACATTCCGTGGCCGGGTGGAGACGAGTCGCAGGTTGTATGTCGGCTCAGCATTGCTTGAAAACGAAAATGATCCACTCTTTGTCGGTCCCCAGTAAATCTGCTGTTTACCGAAAGAGAGCTGCATTCCACTGAACGATAGGCCGGCATATAACTCAATCGGCCGTTGACGCACCACCGCGCCGGTTGCAGGGGTGAGTGGGAACGGATTGTTCGGCGCTGAACCAAACGGAAGCATGTCAATTTGATTGAAGAGACTGGACAGCTCAGGAGTAATCGCCGTCTTACCAGGACCGTATTGCAATTCCTGCCGATCGTAAAAGAAGAATCGACCGCGATTGGCGCGAACAGAGAACCCGGCAAGCGCGCTATTTCCCCGGCCGAGCGGGCGGCCATAATCCTCCCGCCATGTCTGGCCAAAGTGAAATCCATCGGAGAGCGCCGGTCCGGCGATCGTTCCTGCTCGTATATAGACCGACTCGACCTCTGCCGCCGGAGTTTCTGCCGCGACAGTGTCGAACTCGCGCTTCAGATCATGGATCAACGGGGCAACCTCATCAATAAGGGGATCCCCCTGTGATGCGGCCATATACATGTAATTCGATTCTGCCTCTGCCAATTGCCGGCGGCACTCATTGCGGCTCCATGGCCGAATCGAGATGCTTTGCGAAGGAATCAGGCCGACATTCGCCAACCGCTCCAGTGCAGGGTAAACCCAGCTATCCATCGGCACGTTGGTTGATCCGTAAGCGTCCCGTTGCACCAGTTCCTTCTCGTCATCATGGAACTGAATTGGAGGTTCTTTTGCCTGAGCTATTGCATCCGCAGTATGAATTGCGAACAGCATCACCGCGCAGGAGACAACCGATAACCGGAAATATCTGCCCCTCTTCCAAGAATGAATCCCGATCATCCCACCCCCGTCCTTATATATTTCTACAATCGAACGGCGTCCATACGCTAATTACCATCGGACTTGAGCGTAAAGACGTATACCCGGCAGGACTTCGTCACCCCTCAAACGGTGTATCAGCCAGTCACAAAAGCGGCGAGCAGGTCTTGGATACACAAAAAAATCTGGCCAGACGGGAGCGGTGTCTGGCCAGATATGGTGAAACGGCGATGAATCAGAAGGTGTACTTCACCGCCAGCAGCATCGTCCGTTGTGTGTACTTCGCATCGGTGACACCGCGTCCGACATTAGAAACCTGCGAGGTGAACGTCTTGTTGTCCGTTGTCACCAGCTTCGGCTGCACCAGGCTGCTGGAGCTGTAACCAGGCAGCGGATGGTTCAGGAAGTTGAAAGCCGTCGCACGGAACTCAACGCCTTGATGTTCCGTGATCTGGAACTTCTTGTAGATGCCCAGATCCGAGTTGAGGTAAGAAGGCAGACTCAGATATGAAAGCTGGCGCAACCCTACCTGCCCCAGTTGGGGAGCGGTAATGCAGTTCAGATTAATGTGCTGGTAGGTTCCCAGGTTCGACTTGGGATCGCATGTCGTCACAGGAAGCACCGTCTGCGAAGGCGTTCCGTAGTAGGTATTCGAAGTGATGTAGTGCCCGAGAACGCTGTTGTAGACCGTCATGTTCAGGTTCTGCCCCAGGTTGGCCTGCATATTGCCGCCCGCCTGCCAGGTCGTCGTGCCGGAGAGCGTCCATCCATTCACCGCGCCACCAAGCAAGGGATTGCCGTGCACCCATCGACCGAGATCGAAGGCGTAAGACGTATTGATTACGTGAGGCCGATCGATATTCAATACCCCGTAGTTATTGCGGACATTGAACGCATCGAGCGTGCTGCCAACGATGCCAAGCGCCTTGGAGAAAGTGTAGTTGATATTGTATGTAGCCCGTCCGGTCATCCGAACCAGGCTGAACTGTGCCGCGTTGTAGTTGGAGTACCCAAGATGGGATGCCATGGCGATGGCATTGCTTCCATAACCTTTGTAGTAAGGAAAGTAGTTCACAAGATTGGAAACATTCTCTGGGTCGCTGGGAGCTGCGGCACCGGTCACCGGGTCCGCCTTGAACAAGCCTCCCAAAGGAATCTTGTTCTGGTTCACGAAGTTCGATCCACCGACGCCCGAACCGTTGCTTTGGCCGCCCATCAGAATGTTCTGAGTGTTATTACCGACGTAGGCAACTTCCAACAGCATCGCTTTCGGCAGGCGCTGCGAGATGGTGAAGTTGTATGCATTCGTCACACCGACCTTATCGTCATTGGGATCGGTGACATACACGCTGGAGGGCAACGATCCCAGCGAAGAACCCGATGACGAGAGAGCGCTGATCTCTTTTAGAGTGATCGCCTGTCCCCCGGTCGAGTTGTAGGTCTTCACACCAAGCGCTGTCTGCAGCGGGCCGCCGTAGTCATTGAACTGGTCGTTCCAGCGATATTGCGCCCAGCCTCCGCGGAAGACGGTCTTTCCGTTCCTATGAAGATCGTAGGCCAGACCAAGCCGCGGAGACAGGAACAGTGTCTGCAGCGGGGATCCACCATTTGGCAGGCTTGAATCGAGGGCATGCCAGGAGACGCCGGGATATGCCTTCCCTGCGGCAAGCTCCGAGGCATACTTGTCGGCACGCCACACTGCCATGCCGGTTCCCGAAGCATCCTGCCAGCGCCCCATGTGCTCGATACGCAGACCGAGGTTGAGGGTAAGCCCTGGCATGACCTTCCAGTTATCCAGAATGTATCCGGCGCCGGTGTTGTAGTACATATCGGTCACGGGATTGGTGTTGCTCTGCGAGAACCCGCTGGTGATACCCATCAGGAAGTTCGCCAATGGGTTGGCCGTGCCAATCTTCTTTCCAGTGACCTGATCGGTCATCACACCGCTGCCGAACGACAAGGCCCCATTTGCTGAACCATAAGTTCCCTGCTTATTGCCTGCCAGGCTCCAGAAGCCGCCCATCTTGAAGGTGTGGGTCTTGTACACCACGGTGAAATCATCAGCCACCGATGGCGATTTCTTGATGGAGTTGTAGGTTCCTCCCTGTTGGAAGATATCTGGCTGCGAGATATCAGGCAGTGTTCTCGCGCCGGGAGAGTTGATGGAAGGCACGAATGAAGATGCGCTGTTGTAAACGGTGTTGTAGTTGTATCCGACCGCACTCTTCGACATCGCCTGCAGGTTTGAACCGGTGAATGGACTGTCGAGCCAGCCCACGGCAACCCGCAGCTCGTTGGTTGATGCTCCATTGAAGACATGGATGTAGCTTCCGCTCAGCACGTGGGAATGGGTTGGGCTGATGAGTGGCCCACCGGGATAAGCGACCGAATACGACGGAGTCCACCAGATATGCGAGACAGATGTCGCGGAGTCGCTGCCGTACTGATAGCTGACGAAGAATTTGTTGCGGTCGCTCAGGTTGTAGTCGACTCGTCCGCGATAGATATAACCGTTATGCACGTTGGTGGGCTGCAGATAGTAGTTGTATCCACCCGAATTGCTGGATGGATCAGCATTCGCCGTGGGGAAGAGTTTCAGCAGCGCCAGCGCCCCAGGATCGAGATAGGAGGATGGAACCTGCGTGCCGGTCAATGGTGTTCCATCGGGAGCGAAGCCACCATTCAGTGACGAGCAGAAGTCGTTGCCGGTGCTCGTCTTGCACAGAGCTGCGTTGGCGGAGTCAGTCAGACTGAAGTTTCCTCCCCGCATCGCCGTGCTCGGTACATAACTCTGCAGAGGTGACGATGCCGGCAGCGTCTGGCGAAACGCTTCATAGCCGGCCCAGAACAGAAGCTTGTGGTCTCTATTGAATCCCGTACCAGGAATCAGGATCGGCCCCCCGATGCTGCCGCCCGGATAGTAGTAGGAAGCCTCCGGACGTGCCGTCGGCGATGTGCTGTGCTTGTTCTGCCAGGTATTCGCGTTGAGGATAGCGTTGCGTGTGTACAGATAAGCCTGGCCATGGAATGCCGATCCGCCGGACTTGCTGATGACGTTGATAACGACCGGCCCTTGCGCCGCATCGGCCCCGAAGTTGGAGCTCTGGACCTTTACCTCCTGCGTCATATCCGGGTTCACGGTAGCGATCGACCAGCAGGCGCAACCTGGATCAATAATGTTGGCGCCGTCCAGCAGATATGCTGTTCCTCCGCGATAGGGCGCGCCATTTGTATTCAGACCCACACCGACAGCCGATCCCGAAGATCCCGCGTCGGTGAAGTCGAAGCCGGTACCGTTCCCTGTTCCGGTCGAGGTTGTCGTTACGCCCGGCAACACCTTCAACAGCTCTGAGAAGTTTCGGCTCGCAAGCGGAATCCGCTCGATGTCT
>JABFXN010000299.1 GCA_013361705.1 Acidobacteriaceae bacterium | reverse complement strand
ACGTCCGCGCCAAGCGCTGGTGATTCGCCGATCAGCTTCCCCAGCATCTGGTTGGAACCGCCCGTCAGGCCGAGCCCAAACCCGTTGGAATCGTCCAGAGTTACGTATGTAGTGCTGTCGTTGCTGATGCAGTTGTAGAACGTGTCTCCGTCCATTTGCTGGCCGCTCGCGTTATAGGGTGTAAACCCGCCCACGGAAAGGCCTGTAATCGGCGTGCTGCTCGGTTCTGCGGTCGTTGCCACGCTAACGGTGGCAGAGCCCGAAGACCCACTCGCGGTCGTCGATTGCACCTGGCATGCGTACGCCGTCCCAGGCTTGAGGCCGGCGACAATACCAGAATGGGACGTCACGCTCGACTGTGTTCCGTTATCGACAGCGTTGAACGCATAGCTGCCAGAAGTAGCCCCGCACCGCAAAATCGAATCCGACGCTACGGAAGTCTGCCACGTAACTTGCGCGGTAGTTGCAGATGTACTCCAACTCACGTTGGAGATGCTGATCGCAGGCTGAACCCTCTTCGCCGAGAGGAATTGCACTGACGCCAGAGTCGCGCCAGCAGTGAAGATTAACGTAAGCGCCCGAGTTTTGAACATGGATCGATGAATACGTTCAGCCCTCGGTTAGGTTTTCTGCCTAAGAAAAATCTGATGCGATTCTTGTGGATCAGCGCGGAAAGGAGTGGCGAAGATCACTCAACGCCTTTGTGCCGGCCATTGTGACTCCACTGCGGGCACGTCGCTCAACCCAAATCCGTTGCACTCTCGCAGGAATGACAAGGGTCCAAAGAATCAGCTCGTCGAGTGGGTGCACCACAGGGGAGAGGAGCCCCCCAGCCGATGGGAAGCCCGGGAAAGATGCCTACGCAAAGCGGTCGCGGTGACCGCCGGAACTCCCCCGCTCATTAGCAGGGCGAGGCCGTCCATCTCGTTCCCCAAAAAGAGAGCATCCCGGGTTCCCGTATCCGCTCCATACTAGAACTACATGCGAATCGGTATAACCTGCTACCCCACCTATGGCGGAAGCGGCATTGTAGCCACTGAACTAGGCCTGGAACTGGCCCACCGCGGGCACGAAGTCCACTTTATTAGCTACGCTAATCCCATCCGCCTCGACCCAGATACGCCTGGCGTCTTCTATCACGAGGTGGAAGTCTCTACCTATCCACTCTTCCTATACCCGCCGTACTCTCTGGCCCTCGCTTCCCGAATGGCTGAGGTCGCCGAACGCCATCAACTCGACCTGCTTCACGTTCATTACGCCATCCCTCATTCCATTTCGGCCCTGTTGGCCCAGCAGATGATCACGTCCCGGCGCCTACCCTTTGTTACTACGCTCCACGGCACCGATATCACCCTGGTCGGCGCCGACCGCTCTTACTTCCCCATAACTAAGTTCTCCATTGAGCGCTCCGACGGGGTCACCACGATCAGCGAATACATGCGCCAGCGCACGATCAACTTCTTCGGAGTTCAAGGCTCAATCGAGGTCATTCATAACTTCGTCAACTGCTCCCTTTACAAGCCCGACCCGGAGGCTCAAAGCCGCCGTTCTGATAAGGCCTTGGCTTCGTCTACCGGTCGGAAGCGAATCCTGCATATCTCGAACTTTCGCCCTGTCAAGCGTGTCCTCGATTGCATTCAAGTACTGGGTAGAGTCCGTGAGCAGGTGGACGCGGAGCTCTTCCTAGCGGGTGACGGCCCGGAACGTGGCCCGGCTGAGCGCCTCGCCCACGAGTTGAACGTTGATAAGTATGTACGGTTTCTCGGAAAGCAGGATCATATGGAGCGCCTCATCCCTCGCATGCACGCCCTCCACCTTCCGAGCGAAATGGAGGCCTTCGGGCTAGCCGCGCTCGAGGCTATGGCCTGCGGCGTTCCCCCAGTTGCTACCAGGACAGGCGGTGTTCCAGATCTCATCGACCACGGTGTTAACGGCTTTATGGAACCCGTCGGGGATACGGATGCTCAGGCCAAAACCCTTATTAACCTACTCACGGATAATGCATTATTTGGTCAAGTATCGGCGGCGGCGCGACACACGGCCGAGAGTCGTTTTTGTTCTGACCTCATCATTCCGAAGTATGAAAGATACTACGCCGACGTTTGCAACCAGGCCGGTTCTTAGGTAATCCTGGGAACTCGCTGGTACCTTTGCGCGTCAAAGCATTAGAGGCGGGTTTCGTTTGACCGCTCGCCGGTCTAAAATCTCCTCCATGGGGCAGCAGTTTCTAAGAATGCCGGGCAACTTGTCCATTCTGGCCAGCGCTCAAAACGGAGTTTCGGACGAAGATGCCCGTATTCTTCGTGGTCTCCGCAGTGGTATAGAAAGCGCTTACGAAGAGCTAATCGACCGATATCAGGGGGGCGTCTATGGAATTGTGTTCCGCCTTTTAGGAAACCAGAATGATGCGTCGGATGTAGTCCAGGAAGTGTTTCTGAAGGTGTTCCGCAGCGTCGGGTCATTCCGTGGGCAAAGCAGTCTGAAGACCTGGATCTATCGTATTGCCGTTAACGAAGCTCATAACCATCGACGCTGGTTCTCCCGGCATTGTTGCCGGGAGGTGGCCGTGGAGGGGCAGAGCGCGGATCATGCGGATTCCTTGAAACTTGCTGCGGATCCAGGACGCTCGCCTTTCGAGCAGGCGTTAGAAAGTGAAAACCGAACGTTAATCGAGCAGGCTCTTGATAAGATCAATCCGGTTTTTCGCACTGCCGTTATTCTTCGGGATATAGAGAATTTGAGCTACGAGGAGATCGCGGATATTTTGCAGGTTTCGCTCGGCACAGTGAAATCGCGTATTTTGCGGGGTCGTGACGCGCTTCGGCGGGAGCTAACGCTCGAGCACGGCTTCGCCGAGGCATTTATTTAGAGTTGAGTACGGCTTTCGAGCCAAGGTAGGCACATGACCTGTTTCAGCGCAAAGCGCCAAAGTACCGCATTTCTAGACATGCGGCTTCGCGCCCGGGAGCACGCACGAATTGCAGCGCATCTCTATGATTGTGCTTCTTGCGCAGCCTACTTCGAGCAGGTAGGTTCCCTCCGTTCAGGATTGAACGCATTGCGGGCCGTAGCAACTCCACCTCGGTTAAACACAGCTCTTCGTGTGCGTGCCTCCCGGGAACTTCAGGCCATGGAGGAATGCGGAGGCTCGCGATGGAAGCGAACCTGGGAGCATTGGAAGTTTCGCCTACGGCTGTTAATCGATCCCCTTACGATTCCGGCCACCGGGGGTGTCCTCTCCAGCTTGATTTTGTTCGGCAGCCTGGCATTTGCGATCGACAATACTGCGCAATCCGTAGATTACGACGTGCCTCTCATCAATATGAGCGACATCACCGCAAATCTCGTTCCTGTAGAGTTGCGCTCGAAGGAGGTCGTACTCACGATGACTCTTGATGGTGACGGGCACATTCGTGACTATGCGGTCCAAGATGGAACGAGTTCGTTTGCCGGCAATACCGCCCGTTTGCAATACAATAACATCGTGCTCCCGGATTTTCAGGGAATACTGGCGTTTGATCATCCTACTAACAGCGACATCAGCATACAATTCACACCTCTTGCATTCCGGCGGTAGTTGG
Source organism: Acidobacteriaceae bacterium (assembly GCA_013361705.1). GTDB lineage: Bacteria > Acidobacteriota > Terriglobia > Terriglobales > Acidobacteriaceae > Terriglobus. The sequence goes on along the minus strand of JABFXN010000299.1, from coordinate 774 downwards.
CCGTTGATGTGCTCATGCAGGAGTTTCTGGTGGGAAGCGTTGTTGGCAAGCCAGGCACTCGTAGGTAATCGAAATGGTCCGGTGCCGCGAGGTCCGGATCACACAGCTAGTGGAGTGGGACAAGCTGCCACTGCTGATTGAAGCCACCCCAAAAATCCCATTGTTCGATGTTCGCCCCGTTGCTCGTGGATTGATTAGTCACGTCTAGTGCCTTGCCGCTATTCTTGCTCACGATTTGGTAATAGCCAGAATCGGTCGGAATGAGCTTCCACTGCTGGTTGGCGCCCCCCCAATAGGTCCACTGCTCGATGCCCGACCCATTCGCGATGGACATACCATTCACATCGAGTACCTTCCCGCTGTTTCTGCTCACAATTTTGTAATACACCGAATCTACCGGAACAAGTTGCCATTGCTGGTTCGGGCCGTTCCAGTAATCCCATTGCTCAATAGGCGCGCCATCCGCAGTAGATTCGCCGCGGACGTCCAAGGCCTTCCCGCTCCCGCGACTCACAACTTCGTAATAGGTGTCCGTAAAGCCCCCAGAATTGCCCCACCGGTTAACCAGGTTCGTAGCGTTAACCGAACCCAGTCCTGACGCTAAGTCGTATCCTGTCCCGGCTTGGTATCCAACTCCGCCCGGAACAGTGTTGGTTCCCACAGTCACGTCGTTGAAGATGCAGTTGCTGGCGGGCAGCCCCGACGTATTCGATCCGTTGCACTGCGACAGGGTTTCTCCCGACGCCAACTGGTAGAGAATGTAATTCGCTTGGC
>JABFXN010000315.1 GCA_013361705.1 Acidobacteriaceae bacterium | reverse complement strand
TCTATCCCCTGCACTTCGGCACACTGTGGGGCCTGCCGGTGAAGATGCTGTGGTGCCTGCTGGGGCTTTGTCTGCCTGTATTAAGCATCACCGGGCTGCTGATGTACTGGAACCGGCATCTGCGGACACGATGGCGCGCTTTATTTTGATCGATTGCGTAGCGTTCACAATGCTAACGACGCGATGTTCGAAGCTCCCTGGCGGTCCATAGCCATCTTCGCCTGCCGCATACGCTCGCGGAGTTTCCCAGTGGCGATCCGATGACAGCGCAGGCAGAGTGTGCGGATGTTGTCGAGATCACACTCGCCTCCGCCTTCGCTCACTGGCTGAATATGGTCAGCATCCCAAAGGCTCTTCCGAGACCGGGTGCGAAGCCCCCAGTGCTGCAACAATTCCTGCCGACGATTTCCGCGCGAGTACCGGAGAGTCCGGGCAGCCACGATCGTATCGATAGAGCACTCCGCACAAACACCTTCGTCTCTCAGAAAGACCTGCTCCCGCAGGTAGCCGGGCTGGGATCGCAACTTCCATTCATGCACGCAGAACTCTGAACAAAACGTGAAGCGTCCGCGAGGGACTTCTAAATTGCACCACCGGCACAGACCGCGACCATTTGCGCCTTTGGGTATCGATTTTCGGTCAACCCATCCTCCGGTCATGATGCGTGCGGTGCTCATCTCGTATGGCTATTCTCACCCAACAGGACCGGAATCCCATACGAGAGAAAGGTGCTGGAATCATGAATGACATTGCCCTCTCTATCAAACCGGGCAAGCTCCGCGTGATTCCCGGCTTCGCAGGAATGATGCGTCGAGCGAAGCTCGATCTGGTCTTGCTTAAGGGCACGGCTTTCAGCCGTGCCGAATAGCGGGCAGAGAACACGCGGCTTTAGCCGCTGAGGTCAAAATGCAAGTCGTTAGTTATGGTGAAGAACATCAGACCCACACACAGGAGATGCGGTACCTCAGCGGCTAAAGCCGCATTCCTTTTCGAGCCGAGACGGGACGGCTAAAAGCCGTCCCCTTAAGCAAGACGGAGCGCCTTTGGCGCTTTGCCCAGCCAGCGGCACTGGCCGGGGTCCCTGCTGCTCCCACCCAGGTAGGAGCAATCCATAGAGTTCAACATGGCCTTCCCTTCGTACATAAAATCGCTACGAAGTCGCTATCGCTGTCTTCAGCAGTCCATTCACATAAGCCGGCGTAAGCGGAATTCGTCGTGGATGAATCCCGGTGGCATCGTGGAAGGCAGCGGCAATCGCAGCTGGGCACACCGCGTTTGCAGCTTCAGACCCGCCCCCATAGCCTTTATCGTCGCGGGAAATCTGCACTGTCTTGATCTCCGGCATCTCGGCCATGGTCAGGATCTTGTAGCTGCTCCAGTTGGTGCTGGTGATCTTGCCGGTATCGAAGGTGACCTCTTCCTTCAGAGCTTCGCTGATGCCCATCACAACTCCGCTGAGCATGCAGCGCTCAAGCTGGCGAGGATTGATGATCTTGCCCGGGTCTGCGCCGATGGTGAACCGTGTCACCTGGATCACCCCCGTGGACGGCGTAACGACGATCTCCGCCATGCCGACCCAACAGCCATTCTGACGGATCATCAGGCACATTCCCCGCCCATGCAGTTTCCCATCTTCACTGCGAGCTTTGGGATTCGGCGATGGCCGCGGCTGCCATTCTGCTGCCTTTGCCGTCGCGTGCACCAGTTCGGTAAGACGTTGATCTGAGGTGTGCGCGAGACGAAACTCGATTGGGTCCATACGTGCCGCAGCGGCTGCTTCATTGAGAAGTGATTCGAGCGCGAAGTTCTGCTGCCGCTGTCCGGGAGTGCGCATGATGAGTCCGCGCATGCCGACTCCGCTCGGTGCATCGCTGCCAAGGTTAGGCGTGCCGTAGACCTCCTCCCGGCGATGCGGAATACGGTCATAGGGCCACTCAGTCGCAATCCAATAACCAGGCTTCGGCGCGCTGGTGGGCATGCCGCCAAGGATCGCTCCGACGATGCGGGCATCGTTCGTCTGGCACGAATAGAACGAGCTTTTGAGAGCAGTGATGCGATTGTTCGCATCGAGACCACAGGCGATATCTTCTACCCAGCCGGGAGAGCTGGCGGACCAGGCGAAGTCATCCTGCAGCATCCACTGCACGCGCACCGGCCTGTGCAGCATCTGCGAGAGAATCGCGGCATCGCCCTCGGCGCCGTCTCCGCCGAAGGTCGTGCGGCCAAACTGTCCGGCATGATCGAGCCAGCGCACCACCACCTTATCCATCGAGGTTGAAAGCGTATTAGCGATCTGCGCGCGCAGCCCCTGCAGATTGGCTGAGTGGGACCAGACGATGGCGGAGCCGTTAGCACGAACGTCAGCCACAGCTACAAACGGCCCGATCGGCGCGTGCTTGATAAAGGGCTGCTCGTAGGTAGCGGAGACCTGCTTTGCTGATGCGTTGTGCGCTGCTGTTGTTTCTTCAATGCTTCCCTTCCCGTCCGAGGGGGCCTTCCACGGATAGGTACGCAGAAATCCCGAGAGCTTGTCACTGCCGGGCAGGCCCTCCCACTCTGTCCACTTCGTTCCTGAGGCCACAGCACGAGAGGCACTGACAGCTTCCCACTCGTTGGGCGAGACCACGGCAACCAGGTTCTTCTTCACCACCACCTGCGCGTTGGGGAACTTCGTCTTGTCGAGCTGGCCTGCCGCAATCAGCGTCGAGCCCAGCGTAGGCGGTCGCACAACGCGGGCATGCAGCATATCCGGCAAAGTCACATCGCACGTCCACTGCGTGCGGCCGGTCACCTTGTCGGGGACGCCGGGCATCGGGTATGACGTGCCCACAACCTTATATCCGCTCATCGGCCGCATCGGCGGATTGCCCAACACGACGATCCCGTCGAGACCGGAGAGGCCATTCCACGATGCTGGATCGACACGAGCAGCTTCGCCGGAGACAGGTATGGTGAGATCGAGTTGCTGGTTGCGGACGAGCTCTACGTAACTGACCTTTCGTCCATCGCCGGAAACAATGCCCTCGCTGACTGTAAGACGATCTGCGGGAAGGTCCAGCTTCTCCGATGCCAGGCGCAACAGTGCCTGATAGGTATAGGCGGCGACCTTGCGGAGATTCTCTGCCCCGGTAAGAAAGCCGGCGGAGAAACCACCGTCGGGTGTACGGTCCGTATCGCCCATGATGAGGGAGATGGTTTCGGGCCGGACGCCGAGCTCGTCGGCGACAATTTGCGGGTAGAAACCGCTCATACCGGTGCCTATCTCAGCGCGTCCGGTGCGGACAAGGATGCTGCCGTCATCGCGCAGCTCAAGCCAGGAAGCAACTGGCAGCGAGCGCGGCGGTGCAGTTTGGGATGTTTGCCCAGTGAGTCGCGGCGTTGCTATGGAGACGACCAGCGCACCGCCAGTCTTTAGAAAACCGCGGCGAGTGAGCTGAGGCAGAAACTCTTGAGAAGGAACGGGGCTCGAAACCGGAAGCATGATCTTCATGACGATCTCCCGTCCGAAGTCATCACCGTCGACGCTCGCTGCACCGCGCGGATGATCGCGGCATAGGTTCCGCAACGGCAGAGATGCGGGGATGGAGGCTTGTTCGTATAAGCATCTTTGATCTGCGCAACACTGGGCGTGGGGTTCGCGGCAAGCAGTTCGACAGCCGCAATCATCATGCCGCTCTGGCAGTAGCCACACTGCGGAACCTGTTCATCGATCCAGGCCTGCTGCACCGGATGCAGCGTCTCCGCTTCCACGGCCGTACCTTTACCCTGTGCCCAAAGTGCCGGAAGTCCTTCGATGGTGACTATCTTCTTCCCGGTTATGGCGGCAACCGGTGTAATGCAGGAGCGCACCTCTGCTCCATCGACCAGAACAGCGCATGCGCCGCATTGCGCCATGCCGCAGCCGTAACGCGGACCGCTACAGTGCAGCTCATTTCGCAGCACGTAGAGCAAGGGCGTGTCCGCCGTTGCGTTGAGCCGACGCTCCTGTCCGTTGACGTTGAGGGTGAGTTGATCTGCCATGGGTGATGCTCCTTCAGTGCCGTATTCGAACTCGGCTGCCGATAAGAACTACATTGTGATACTAATCAATACACCCTGTCAAACCACCACGGATTGGGTGTCCAGGTGGTATGGGTGCCCCATATCTGGCAGCTTTATCGCCAGATGTGGGTTTGGTTATTCAGGAGCCGACTTCCTGCAAACCCACATCTCGGCTACGCCCAGATATGGGGCACCTGTATGTGGCCCGATCGAGTTGTTTGTGAGAACCCTCTGTTGCGTCTCAGACGCAGATTCGATAGGTTTGTCCCATTACAACAATTTGAAAATCGTCCCGCGACAGCATGCCTGCTGTCCTTGCAGGGGATTTCTCCAGCTTCTGTCCCTCGGACTCCTTTTTGTCCCT
>JABFXN010000038.1 GCA_013361705.1 Acidobacteriaceae bacterium | reverse complement strand
TGCGATGAGTAGGGAACATTGCTCGATCCGCCGCGCGCTCCATTGAAGCCACTGGAGTTGAAGTAGGTAGCCGACAACTGCTGGTTTGCGCTCAGCGTGTGGTTCACCTTCAGCAGGAAATCATCGGTGTTGTAGGGAGAGTTGTAATAACCCTGCCACGAAGGATAGGTGCCAACCGAGCTGGAGAACGTACTATTCGGCGCCGGCAGATAGCTCTGCATGAACCTCGTCGCAACTGGATCGAGATGGGCCGCGGGAATGATGTTGCCTGGATAGGTGGTTCGGCTGGCCGCGCTGGAGCTGCTGTATGGATTGCAGATCAGATATTTGCCGCTGGCAAGGTCGGCAGCCGATAGTACCGGGGCAGAACCTGACGCGCACGAGTAGGTCGAGGTTGCGGAAAGACTGGCAGGGAAGTGGTCGCTCAGGTTGCCGCCCTGATTTGCGGCTGTGGGAATGATGGAGTTCTGCAGGAAGGTCCCGCTGGTCTGGCGTAGCCCGGCATAGGAGCCGAAGAAGAACGTCTTGTTGGGTACGATCGGACCGCCAAGCGTTGCTCCGAATTGGTTGCGATGCAAAGGAGACTTCGGGAGTGTGGCGTTCGATCCCCAGTCACGCGCATTGAGTTTCTGGTTGCGAATGAACTCAAAGACCGTGCCGTGGACCGTGTTGGTGCCGGTCTTGACCAGTGCGTTGATAATGCCGGAGGCAAACCGTCCGTACGGCGCGCCGTAGTTGCTGGTCTGAACGCGAAACTCCTGCAGCGCGTCAGGATTAGGAAGGATGTTGCCTGAGTTGCGTAGGCCGGTCATATTCGGTGCGCCGTCAAGATAGTAGTTGACCGAGCCAGCACCGTTGTCGCTACCGCCATTGATGAGCGTGATCTGCGCGGGAGCGCCAAAGGACTGAATGTTGGAGTTGGTCTGCACGCCGGGTGTCAGGTCGAGCAACTGATACGGATTGCGGTTCACCAGTGGCAGCTCAATCATCTGACGTGAGTCCACGGTGGTTCCGACTTCGGCATTGACGGTGTTGACCAATGGCGCCGAAGCTGTGACCTCAATCGACTCTGTCACTTCGCCGGCGGAGAGGGCTATATCGACGCTTGCCGGTGCTCCCGCATTGAGCGTGATGCCTTTCTGCACAAACCGCTTGAAGCCCGGCATGGATACGGTGACGGTGTAGTTGCCGGTCAACAGGAAGTCGATGCGGTATGCCCCGTTGCTCCCTGTCTGCGCAGACTTCGACTGGCCGCGATCGGTATCCGTGGCGACTACGGTGGCATCTGCGATGGCGGCTCCCGTGGGATCCATGACCGTGCCGACGATCGAAGTGGTAGTGACCTGGCCGAAAAGAGCAACGGGGGCCGCAAAAAGCAACAGGAGGAATAGGGCGCGATACACGTATGACATAGTTTGATGTCCAAACAAATAAAACTTGAACTACGCCCGCTTTTTTACTCTTAGAAAGTATTTGTTGTAAATAAAAAACTACATTTGGGTCGAAAAAGGGCCGTTTCCTTTGAAAACACGTATGCGCTCCGTTGGGAGCGCACACAGTGTGTAACGGCTTCATGTCAGGGAAAACGCTGTGCGATATTTCGCTTCAGGCCCGACGCCAAGCAGCAATCTGGCTTCCAGGTTTGACTGCCGTTCTCTTCACTCTTCTGTCATGTTCGAGTCTGTTTGGTCGATAAAAAGTTTGAGACCTGGCGTTCTATCGACGGCCTCGAAAGCTTTGGCTGTCCACTAGTCGATATTAGGGATGCTGGTCATGCAGTTGATGGCCGGCCTCTCTCTTCGCCGTGATCTCTCCTTCGATCACGGTGCAACGTAGTTGTCGTCTGTAGCAAATGGCAAGTAATTCTCCTTCGCCGGTCAGTACGTGGGCTCGCTGCGTTCTGGCCGGCAACTTTTTGTGACGATTACTCCCTCATTCACGCCATGAAAATGCTCTGCGGTCTGTTGTTGCTGCGAATGTTTCTTGCAGGCGACACCTTTACTTTTGGATCCCGGCGAGAAATGCCTGCTGTATGCGGTTGAAACTGCGTCCCCGTAGAACGGCGGCAACGACAGTCCGGGTAGCGCGCGCATCGCTGACGCGGATGTAACGGCAGCCGGGATTGCGGTCGATGGCCATCTCCGGGAGGAGCGAGATCCCGACTCCTGCGGCGACCATTCCGATCAGGCTGCTGAACTGGCCGCTCTCAAAAGCGATACGCGGCGTGACGTGAGCGTGAGTGCAGGCGGCAATACTGAGATCACGGAAGCAGTGACCGTCCCGCAACATGACAAAGGACTCGCCACGCAGCTCTTTCAGGGAGAGCGATTTCGCACCGGCGCGAGGATGATCCTTTGGCAACACAGCGAAGAGGGGTTCGGTGTGTAGAGGGATGAGCTCGAGATCCTTGTGGCGCAGCGGCAGGGCCAGAACCGCAATATCGATCGAGAGATTCCTCAGGCTTTCTACCAGTACGGGTGTCATCTCTTCCACAATGCGCAGGTTGGCTTCTGGGTATCTTTTCGCAAAGCCTGCTGTGTAGCGCGGCATCAGGAAGGGCGCAATCGTTGGGATGACGCCGACGGCGACGCTGCCACGGACATCAGCGGATTTATCAGCCACGGTCGCTCGAGCTGCCTCCATCTGGTTGAGGATAGAGCGGGCGTGAGGCACGAACGCGCGGCCGGCCTCGGTGAGGCGGACGCTTCGTCCCAGCCGGTCAAAGAGCTTTGCCCCCAGGTCGTCCTCGAGCTTAAGGACCTGTTGTGAAAGAGATGGCTGCGCGACTTGACAGCGCTCCGCGGCACGGCTGAAACTGCCTGTTTCAGCGATAGCGCAGACATATCGCAACTGATGGAATTCCATAGGTGATAACTATACTCCGGATGGGAAATATGTATTGGAGCTATCGATCCCCCGAGTGCTACAGTCATCTGGTCGAGAACGACAAGAGCGAATGGCGCGCGTGTTTTACATGCGGCTGAAGAAAACAACAACGAATCGGGCGTATAAGGAGTGACAGCTTCTGCAACCCAACGCAGAAGCTTCCATTGCGCCAGATGCGATGAGCGAACAAGAGCATTCAAGAAGGAGAAGAGACCCATGGCAACCGAAGCAAAGTGCCCCTTTCATCACGGCAGCAGCCCCGGGACAACGAATCGTGAGTGGTGGCCGAACCAGTTGAATCTGAATCTGCTGCATCAGCACTCGTCTCTGTCCGATCCCATGGGCGAGGATTTCAACTATGCTGAGGAGTTCAAAAGCCTGGACTATCCAGCGTTGAAGAAAGATCTGCTTGCGCTGATGACGGATTCGCAGGATTGGTGGCCGGCCGACTTCGGTCACTACGGTCCGTTGTTTATTCGCATGGCGTGGCACAGCGCGGGCACCTATCGTACTGGAGACGGTCGCGGCGGCGGGGGCAGAGGCCAGCAGCGTTTCGCTCCCCTCAATAGCTGGCCCGACAACGTCAACCTTGATCGTGCCCGCCGTCTGCTGTGGCCTATCAAGCAGAAATATGGCAAGAAGATCTCCTGGTCTGACCTGATGATCCTTGCCGGTAACGTCGCTCTTGAGTCCATGGGATTCAAGACCTTCGGCTTCGCGGGTGGACGCGCGGATGTATGGGAGCCGGATCTCGACGTCAACTGGGGACTCGAAACAACCTGGCTGGGCACGGACAAGCGCTATTCGGGAGAGCGCGATCTCGCCAATCCGTTCGGCGCAACAACCATGGGCCTGATCTACGTCAATCCGGAAGGACCTGAGGGCAAGCCCGATCCAGTCGCGGCTGCGCGTGATATCCGCGAGACCTTCGGCCGCATGGCGATGAACGATGAAGAGACGGTCGCCTTGATCGCAGGCGGTCATACCTTCGGAAAGACCCACGGCGCAGCTCCGTCTCACCATCAGGGACGCGAGCCGGAGGGCGCTCCGATCGAAGAACAGGGTCTGGGTTGGACAAGCGCCTACGCCACTGGCATTGCCGGCGACGCCATTACCAGCGGCCTGGAGGTGACATGGACCAAAACACCCACCAAGTGGAGCAATGATTTCTTTGATCACCTCTTCAACTTCGAATGGGAACTGACAAAGAGCCCCGGCGGCGCCCACCAGTGGAAGCCAAAGGGAGACGCGGGCACCGGCACCGTGCCGGATGCCCACGACTCATCCAAGCGTCATGCCCCGGCGATGCTCACAACGGATCTCTCGCTGCGTTTTGATCCGATCTACGAGAAGATCTCGCGTCGGTTTTACGAGAATCCGGATGAGTTTGCTGATGCCTTTGCTCGCGCGTGGTTCAAACTGACCCATCGTGACATGGGACCGCGGGCACGCTATCTCGGTCCGGAGGTGCCGACGGAAGAACAGATCTGGCAGGATCCAGTTCCCGTGGTCGATCACGAGCT
>JABFXN010000001.1 GCA_013361705.1 Acidobacteriaceae bacterium | reverse complement strand
CGGATGGTAGGTGGTCGAACCGGTGGAAAGATTCTGGTACCCGAACTCGATCACACGCCAATCAATGTGTGGAAGCAGGGTTGTCTCCAACCCGGCGTCGAGCTGATACCCAAAACCGGTGTGATCGATCTGGGCAGAGTTGACCGAGTAATTGGTAAACCCAATCTCCGCCTGACCATAGATCTTGAAAGGCACGACGTGTGGAACGACCGAGATCCGTGGTCCGATCATGAAGTTCTTAACGCTGGTCGAACCTTTGGAGAGAAACTGGCCGCGCACATCCAAACCGATGTGAGCCGGTAGAGCGCCCCCGCGATCGAAGTAAACACCAACTGTTGGGCCAAAGACCCAGTTGTCACTCGCAGAATTGCTGATGCGGGATGCCGTTCCTTCGACATACACTGCCTGGGCGTGCGATGACTTTCCAGACACAAAAAACGCTGAAACAAGAGCTGCAAAAACAAACAGACGGGTCTTTATCACGTATCCCATCCTCCGGGGAGGTATTCGTACAAGAGTACGTTCCGTTAGATGCGGAAATAGCAATCCACAGGAGCGGTGTACCGGAACGGTAAACGTGGGACTACTGCACCTCGTCAAGCGCCCGCTGGCCCCGACGATGCTGCCGCATCCGCTCGATCTGCTGCTCTTCGAGTTGCGCGTATTGCTTCTTCTGGTCTTCGTTCAGGATGGTGTTGATCTTTTTGTCTTCGTCATCGCGAATCTGCTTCACCTGATGAAGGCGCTGCCTCCCCCGCACCGAGCTATCGTTGCGTAGTGCGGTCAGCTTCTGCTGGCGCTCTTCCAGAAGCGGTTTTATCTGCGCCTGCTGGTCTGGAGTGAGATTCAGCTTTCTGGTGTAGAGAGCCAGCATACGATCCGCCGGCGGCTCAGGGCCAGGAACCTGCTTATTGATGGCCTGCTCCTCCTGTTGCTGGGCAGCCACAGCCATCACAAGTGGTGTTACGACCATAATGGCAAGGAGGATAGCGAGATAAACCCGGGTGGTCTTCATGGAAGATGACCCTCCTTCAGAAATTCGCGGTCGGGACGCGCATTCATCCTACTCAGAGCCAGACGGCACCGGATAGTTGCGGAATCCAAACCATAATCAGCCGAAAATCAACTCTCGAATCAACTGAGAGCAACCAGTTCCGGCTCCTCCAGCGTCCGCTTCAGCTGCCCGCAGGCAGCATAGATATCGCGGCCGCGGGGGCGGCGGGTAAAGGTCGGCATACCGTTATCGACGAGAATGCGATGGAAACGGGTGACATCGGCCGGCTCGGGCTGGCGATAGGCGATCTCCGGGCCCGGATTCCAGACAATGAGGTTGACCTTCGCCTGGACGTCTCGCAGTAGCTCCAGCACCTGCAAGGCGTGCTCGGGCTGATCGTTGATGCCCCCAAGAAGGACGTACTCAACGTTGATCCAGCCGCGTTTGCCGAGCGGGATCGTCTTCACCGCTTCCAGCAGCTCAGCGATCTTCCACTTGCGGTTGATGGGCATCACCTGCTCGCGGATGGCGTCGTTCGGAGCATTCAGGCTGAGGGCGAGATTCGGCCGGATGGTTTCGGCTGCAAAACGGCGAATTGCCGGCTCAATACCGCTGGTAGAAACGGTAATGCGCGATGCTGGAATACCAATTCCCTGCACGATCAGGCCGATCGCCGTCATCACGGAGTCGTAGTTCAGAAAGGGCTCACCCATGCCCATCAGGACCAGATTAATGCGATCAACCCCGACACGAATGTGGTGCCGGTTGAGTACAGCAGCCACCTGCCCGGCGATCTCTCCGGCGGAGAGATTGCGTTTCACCCCCAGCTTCGCTGTGAGACAGAACTGGCAGTTGACCGCGCATCCCACCTGGCTGGAGATACAGATCGTAGCGCGCTGATATCCCTGGTCGGCGAGGCGGCCGCGATTGCGAAGGTCGCTTCCATCAAAGCCGTCAGCCTCTCCTTCAGGCATCCAGACGGTTTCAATGGTTTCGCCGTCCGCCAGGCGCATCAGGTAACGTTCTGTGCCGTCGACAGAGATGGCCGTCTGTGCAATGACAGGTAAACCCACCTCAGCGTCACGTGGCAGCAGTGCTCGCAGACGGGCGGCAAGCGGATCCAAGGTGGCGATACGGTCGCGGTAGAGAGCCCGCCACAGTTGCCTCGCACGACGGGTGTCGCCACCCACTATGGTGGTCAACTCGTCCAGATTCTTTCCGAAAAGCGGCTCCGCCTGCATACCACCTTTAAGGATAGCCGGTTAAGCGCCACAAGGTGGGTTCAGCCATTCCGTAACCGCCTACCCCTTTTTTTCCTTTTCCGGCCCTGGGTCGTCCGGGGCAGTTCCGACGCAATCCAGGGCAAGGTTACGCAGGGCTTCGGCCACCGCCTCATGGACCTCCTGCCGGACAGCGTCGCGGACGGTCTGGACCACTTCATCCGGCTCGAACGGGGCGTCCTCGCGGATATCCATCACCCGGTCCAGCACCTTTTCGATGACCGGTTTAACAGAAATCTTCTTGGCCAGTTCCTTGGCGACCTTCTTCGCCGGAACGTCAAAGGCGGCCTCCATGGCATTTTCGGGAACAATCGGCTCAGATTTCTTCCAGTCACGCGTGAAGACGTCTTCGATCTGATGGACGACCTTCGCGTCTTTGAAGATCACGCCGACCTCTCGCCGGACTTCCAGCTCGAGCTTGCGCAGGCTCTGGCTGCCGATAAAGGCGGATTCCGAATCGCGCAGGATAACCCGCGCATGCAGACGCATGCCAATCTTGCGGACCGGGAGGATATCGCTCTTTGCAGAGGCACGGGAGAGCACGCGGACCTCCACCCCTTCCGCGATCTTCTTCTGCAACAGGCGAATAAAGTCAGCGTCGCTGATCTTCATTTCGTAGATGTAGAGACGCTTCTTCGCCTTGCGAATGAAGTCGGTCAGCCGCTCGCGCGCGTTAACCGGGCTGATGACCAGGCCCGAGTTCTTTGACTTTGGCTTGAAGGCAACGCGATGGGCATCCGCCTCAAAGAGCTCGATCGCCTCTTTCACCGTAGACGCCGTCTTGATGACGACACCGAACGACCGGCTAAGGTCGATATCCATGTGGGTGTAGTTGTAGGCAAAAAGATAGAGGTCCTTGTCGTCAACGATCATCATCTTGCCGTGATACCGCACAAGATCGTTGGCGGTACGGCTGACCGTAATGCCCCTTTCCAGAAGCTGCATCTCCAGCTTGCGCAGGTTCTTCTCTTCCCCGCGATTCGTGTAGGCAATGAGCGCCTGGACGGTAACGCCGCGCTCCACGGCCGCGACCAGAGCCTTCTGGATCTCAAACCGGTCAAAACGAAAGATAAGGATTCGTATGTTTTTCTTTGCCTTGTTGATGGCGGCTAGAAGAGGCTTGATGCCATCGTCGGGCTGGACAAGGAGCTTCACGTGAGTGCTCACAAAAGACAGATGCTTTTCCTGACTGGTTGGATGTTTTCTATGCATACCATACCAACGGGGGCATCAGATTCTGCTTCCAATCTTTAAAGATCGAAAGTAGTCAGTACGGAGATCGTCATGCCTCGCCCTGCCAGCCTTGTACTAAGCCTTAGCCTGCTTCTCTCTTTTACAGCCATTTCACAACAGCAGCCTGCAACATCGCCGGCAGCAGCGAATCCGCCGCAAGCAGCGGTCGAGAAATCGTCTAAGAAGGCACCCCTCCCTGTCTCGGAGATCCACAATCCGACGTTGTGGCACGAGCCTGGAGAGATTGAGTCGCTCGACTTGTATGCCGGTCAGGGAGGAAATGACAAGGCTCCAGCCGAGCCATTCACATTTCTAGAGGAAGATACCGACGGTACCAACCCGAAGTTCGACGTGCGCGACGCCATGGGCAAGAAATGGCGCGTGAAACTGGGCGAGGAGGCAAGGCCGGAGGTGGTGGCGTCACGCCTGCTCTGGGCTATGGGCTACTACGTCAACGACGACTATGTCCTGGAGGCTGCTGAGATCCCGGGCATCAAGCTCTCGAGGGGCGACGACGATGCGAAGAAAGGCCACATCCGGCAGGCCCGGTTCTCACGCAAACCGGGCGGGCAGGTCAAGATCGGCATCTGGCTGTGGGGCGACAATCCCTTCAAAGGAACACGCGAGTTCAGCGGCCTGCGGGTGATGATGGCGGTGATGAACAACTGGGACCTGAAAGATGAGAACAACGCGGTTTATTCGGATAAGAAATCCGGCAAACAAATCTTCCTGGTCAATGACGTCGGGGCCACCTTTGGTACGAACGGTCTGAGCTGGACCAAAGCCCGGTCAAAGGGCAATATCGGCAGCTTCCGGGAATCGAAGTTCATCACTCGTATGGGCGATACCGATGTGGACTTCGCGACTCCGAAGCAACCGAACTTCCTGATTGGCGTCGCCAAT
>JABFXN010000027.1 GCA_013361705.1 Acidobacteriaceae bacterium | reverse complement strand
TACGCATCGTGTCGATGTGCCGGCTACTCCGACGTATGCCTTGCGAGGGAGCGGGACTACCGGATTTACGATGCGTCAGACCGTACTTGGGATTGACGCGCGTGGACCACATCTCTTAGGTGCGACCAGCCGGGCACAGATTCGGACGGATTTCTTCGGCTCTACCACGAACTCGGAATACTCCGCGGGAGGTCTTATCCGTCTGCGCACCGCCCGGGCTTCCCTGGACTGGCAGAATACCCAGGCCTTCTTCTCCTACGACCGGACGATACTCGTTCCGGATGCGCCAACTTCTTTGGCCTCAGTAGCTATTCCCCCGCTCTCATGGTCTGGAAACCTGTGGACATGGAATCCGCAGGTCGGCGTTAGCCAGTCGATCCCTTTATCGACGACCTCGAAGCTCACGCTGCAGACGGCTTGTATCGACGTCGGTGATCCACTGCTGCCGTCGGCAACCAGCGGCTCGGCTTCTACACTGGCAGAGCGAAGCAGATGGCCCGGCGTTCAGTTCCGCGCCGGCAGCAGCTTTGGCCCGGTCGACAGCGAAACGCGGTTCGGACTTGGCGGCTACTTCAGCCCGCATCGTGCGACCGATGGAAGCCGATTCGACGCCTGGGCTGCCACAGCCGACCTGCACCTTCCCCTTGGGAAATATCTTCTGCTTACCTCGAATGCCTACCGTGGGCAGGCCTTGGGCGGACTTGGCGGCGGAGGCTACGCCGACTTCATCTATCGCGATTATGAAGGCGCCACTACACTTCAACCAATCGACGATGTCGGTGGGTGGGCTCAGCTCGCCATCAAGACCGGCCGCTTTGAGACTAACCTTGCCTATGGCCTCGATAACCCCTTCAGCAAGCAGATCCGGTCCAGGACGGCCAGTTCTACGGCTCCCACATATTCGGGGCTGACCCGTAACAGCACGCTCATGCTGAATACGATCTACAGCCCAAACGCCTACCTGCAGTTCTCACTCGAATACAAACGGCTGCAATCAACTTTCCCAAGCCGCGACCGCTATGCAAGCGACGCAATCGGACTTTCAGGGGCTTATCGATTCTGATGACTACCGGCGCCTTTCTTCGCAGCATCGCAGCCGTCTGCCTTGTCGCATACGCGTTACCCTCCGCCCATGCCTCGGAGGCAACCGCACGATTACGCCTTACGGAAGCAGCATCGGCGAAACGGCCAGCAAAGCTTCCCCCGGCCGTGCTTTGGCTCAAACCACTGAGCTTCGCACCACCTCCGTTCCCTGCCGGCCCTAACCCGGTCATGTTGCAGAAGAACAAGATGTTCACACCTCATCTTGTGGTGGTTCCCGTTGGCGGCAACGTGACCTTCCCCAACGCTGACCCGTTCTTTCACAATGTCTTCTCGCTCTTCGATGGCAAGCGATTTGACCTGGGCCTTTACGAGGCGAATTCGAGCCGCTCGGTTAACTTCTCACGCGAAGGTATCTCGTACATCTTCTGCAATATCCACCCAGAGATGTCCGCCGTCGTCATCTCACTCAGCACGCCATATTATGGCGTCGCCGATGCCGGTGGGCAGTTTCGTCTGACAGGACTACCTGAAGGAGAGTATGAGATGCGTGTGTGGGTAGAAGGCGAACGCCAGCCGACACTCGATCGTTACACCAGGCGTGTCCACATCGCCGCGGAGAACGTCAACCTCGGCGATATTGCGATTGAACACCCTCAGCCCACACAGCATTTGAACAAGTTCGGGCAGCCTTATGGCCCGTCAGATCATGAGATCTACTGATCTCCTAGTGCGATGAATCTGACGCTCTTAGCAAAGATGTTGTCATCCTGAACGAAGTGAAGGACCTGCTTTTCTTCGGCTTCGTCGGCAAATGTCTGGGCGCACAGACATTCGTCTTACGGATTGAAGAAACGCAACAAAGCCTCTTGATCCTTCTTGCTGAGCGACGCCCTCACCCGCATGTGCCTCACGATCGTTCCAGAGATTCGCGGTGAAAATCCCTGTGGCGCATTGTGGCAACGCGAACAGTTCTGCTGAAAGACAAGCTCCCCTGCGCTGGGCGTACGCTTTGGTTTTGGCTTGGCGGAGGTGGCCGGCGGCTGTTGCTGCGCAAAGCAAGGTAAAGCTATGGCAAGCAGGAAGGCGAGGATTCCATTTCGTCTGGTGTGCATTACTTCTTCCCCTTCCATGCCGGGAATAAAAACCGGTAGGTCATATTCGCAGTCCAGATGTTCTTGTCGCCGGCGTTCGAAAATTGCCGTGAATAGCTTGCCCGCAAACGGACCTCGTGCGGAAGGTTGTAAGCGAGTCCGAAGTCGGCCAATCGCGTATTCACACCTGGCAGGCCATCCGAGGAATCGGGTTTATTGCGGAAGGTTTGCTGCATACGAAAGGCCGGCTGAAAGCGGCCAACCCAACTGTTCTCTCCGCCCCAGAAGATTGGCCGCATTTCAGCTTCGAACCAGTATCCGGAGGAGTGTGCCCCATGCGCATACTCTGACCGGAACCGGAGTCCGGTGTTTGCAGGCTCCCACCAGAGATGAACTCCTTGAAAGTTTGCCTGTTGCCCCTGAAGCAGCCGACCGTACGACGTGCCAAGCTCCAATCGCTGCTTCGGAAGATAGACAGAGAGGCGTCCGCCCGAGGATCGTTGCGCGAGGAACTGTTCATTCCCGCTCCGAGCTGAGAAATACGCAGCGTAGTCGATGGAGAAAGACGACCGGGAGACCGCAGAGCCGCGGACCATACCACCTGTACCCGAGCTGGCCATGGTTCCGAGCGGAAGAATCAGCGGACCATTCTGAAAATTGCTGATCCAGATCGGTGTCAGTCTCTCGTTGTACGTACCGAATGGAGTCAGGTAGCTGCCCGCTACTACCGTGAGATGAGGAGAGACAAGGAAATCTCCCTGAAGATAGGTCAGCGCGGCATAGTGCGACGTGTCGTACCCATGTCCATTTGCGGTGAACGACTCCAAAAGAGTCGCCCTGGTTTCAACCAGCACATGATCGCCGAGAGGCACAGCGGCGAGCGGAGAGATGACCGGGAAGTAGCTGTTCTGGCCGCCATTTCGGCTGACGAACATGCCCCCGCCTCCCGAGATAATAGGCGTCGTCTGTGCCCGCAGCGCTAACCCTGAAAACAGCGCCGTCAAGACGAGATAACAAAGCACCCTATGGATGGGTATCCAACGCTTCACACTTTGCATGAGCCCGACGATACCGAGACACGTCCTGGATTGTGTCCCGGGTTCGTCGCCGCTTTGTCAAAGCATTGTCACCGCGGGATCCAACATTTCCCTGACAATCACCTGACAGACACATGACAACACTGTTTTAGCGGCTAACTAGAGTCAACGAATTGAAGGATCCCCGTTGTGGATGATCTTTCACTGACGATCGTTGCAGGAGCCGATAGCCGATGAAATTTAAGTGGACCCTTCTTACTTCTTTCACACTGATGTCTGCGCTCTCATTCCGCCCGATTCACGCGGGCACTGAGCCGCACCGTATCGAAATCTCAGCCAAGCGCTTTGAGTTTTCTCCGTCGGAGATCACGGTCAAAAAGGGTGAACCAGTCGAACTCGTAATTCAAAGCAGTGATGTCACTCACGGGCTCCAGTTTGCCGACCTGGACCAGAAGGTCCAGATCGACAAAGGTACACCCGCAAAACTTTCATTCACTCCGGAAAAAGCCGGTGACTTTACCGGACAGTGCTTCATCTTCTGCGGGACCGGCCACGGACAGATGGCTCTTACGCTCCACGTCGTTGAGTAAGGTTCGACCAATGCACGTTTCGCGCAATTCCGTATGGCCCCCAACCAGACGACATGACCGTCTGCGGCAGGCCGTAGTGGAAGGTTTTTGCTCAAATAACATCGACGATCTGCTCAGCATGAACCCGTCGGCGGCGGAATGGCGTCGCCTGCTGCAGTGGCTGCACGTGAGCGGACTTGCACTCTATTTCTTTGACCGACTCGTCTCCCTGCAGTTGTCAGACCGCCTGCCGCCAGCCATTCACGAGGCGCTTGAGCAGGCGCTTGCGGACAATACTCTGCGCTCAAAGGCATTTCTTGAAGAGACTCTACGACTGAATCGCGCGTTCCAGGACGAGGGCGTTTTGTACGCCAACCTGAAGGGCATCACACTATATCCCTCCTCAGTACCTCGCATGGAGTTGCGCTCTCAGCTCGACCTCGACTTTCTTGTAGATCCCGCCTGTGCCGAACGCGCTCAAGCGATCCTCGAACGATGCGGGTATCGCTTGCACGCCGTAAGCGGTAAGAGTCTGGAGTTCAAGACGCCTGGACGTTCCAATCCCAGGCTATGCGACCTCTACAAGGTTACGCCGCATCGGTCGGTCGAATTGCACCTGGAGCGGGAAGGCTCGCCACGACTCCATCGAGTGGAGTGGATACAACGGGAAGGAGTCTCCATTCCATCGGTGTCGCCTTTC
>JABFXN010000048.1 GCA_013361705.1 Acidobacteriaceae bacterium | reverse complement strand
CCGTCCGGCGGGCTTTCTTGTCCTACAAAGCTGTCGCTATTGGACGGGAGCGGTGCAGGCGGTGCCGCCGGCAGCGTCGTACTTCACCTGCTGTGACTCGTCGGAGCAGAAGCCGCGGTCGCCTGTCTTCCCGACCTGCTGCGGAACAGCGGTGATCTCGTACGAGGTGTACTGATCTGTGTTGTTGACGGTGACCTTGGTGCAGTTGGTGATGGCGAAGGTATAACCCGCCTTCACGCCGCTGGCCAGATCAGGCGGCAGCAGGTGCGCCGAGGTTGGGCTGGCCGCACCAGAAGAGTCCTCGCCGCCGAGAGCGGTAAGCGAGCAGGCAAATCCGTTTGCCGGATAGTTTGAAGCGTACATCTGCTGTGCCTGAGCGATGGCGCGGACCGACTGAATGGCCGAGGTTTCGTTGGCCTTACGGCGGATCTTGGTGAGCTGCGGAATAGCCAAGGTCATCAGGATCAGGATGACGGACATCACGATCAAGAGCTCGACCAAGGAGAAACCACGTTCCTTGGAGCGCTCATAACGTTGGGAAAGAGACTTCGTGTTCATGATTCCTCTGCGAATGGAGTTTAGCAGGCGAGATCGCTGCGTTGGATGTCGATGCCGTCAAGGTTGCCGAGCAAGGCCAGGGCGAGGGCGTCCGGATGGAAGAGCTCCTGCGCCAGCACCTGCAGGTCCTCGCGGGTAACAGCCTCCACTTGGTCGATAATCTCGTCCACGGTAAAGAAGCGGTCGAAGTACATCTGCTGGCGCGCCAGGTTGGCCATGCGGCTGGAAGACGACTCCAGGCCGAGCACGATGTTGCCCTTCAACTGATTTTTAGCGCGTTCCAGTTCGTCCTCGGTGACCAGCTCCTGCTTCAGACGGCTTAGTTCGGAGACGGTGAGCAGGATAGCCTCCTTCGCCTTCTCCGGAGCCGTGCCGGCATAGACGCAAAGGGAGCCGGTATCGCGGAAGGGGTTCATCTCGGAATAAATACTGTAGGCCAGGCCTCGGTCTTCGCGGATGGTCTGGAAGAGGCGTGAGCTCATACCTCCGCCCAGAATCGTGTTGAGCAGATAGACGGGATAACGCAGTTGCGAGGCGACGGCGGGCGCGGCCGTTCCGAGACAGATCTGTACCTGTTCAAGCGACTTCTTATTGCGTAGGGTGAGGTGATGCTGCGCCCGCGGGCAGGCGCGTCCGGGCAGGGCGCTGGAGGTTGCCGAGAGTCCCGAGAAGTGCTGCTCGACCAAGGCTACAAAGGTATGGTGATCCAGGTTACCGGCAGCTGAGAAGACCATATTGGCCGCGGTAAAGTGCCCTGCGTAGAAGTCAAAGACAGTCTGCTGGCGGAATGAGGAGACCGTCTTCTTGGTTCCGAGGATGGGGCGTCCTAAGGCATCGTCCTTCCAGAAGTTCTGGGTGAAGAGCTCGTGTACCAGGTAGTCCGGATTGTCCTCATCCATCTTGATCTCCTCAAGGATGACGGACTGTTCACGGACGATGTCGTCCGGTGTGAAGGTCGGATGCAGGACCAGGTCGGCGAGCACGTCCATGGCAGCAGCGATATTGCTGTCCAGCACCTTGATGTTGAAACAGACAGTCTCTTTCCCGGTGAAGGCGTCCAGGTTGCCGCCGATGGCATCGACCTCGCGGGCGATCTGTTGCGCGCTGCGCGATGTGGTGCCTTTGAAGACCATGTGCTCGACAAAGTGCGAGATCCCGTTAAGCTCCGGCGCCTCATCGCGCGAACCTGTACCCACCCAGACACCCATGGAGACGGAGCGGAGATGTGGCATGCGTTCGGTCAGGACCAGGAGGCCATTGGGAAGGCGGGTTTTACGGATGTTGCGGGCCGGATGGCCGGAGGTCGCGGTCGTCGAGTTTTCGGCCAGGGTGATGTCCAGGGACAAATGTTGCTCCTTCACGGCAAGCGCCTCGAAAGCGGGGCCGAAACGGCTATTGTTTCATAAGACGTGTCTGAAGGCGTTAGAGTGAGAGCAGGGGAAACGCACCAGATGGCCGGCAATACACAGACCACGCAGAATGAACAGCTTACCGCTCCGGGCAAGTCTCCGGTGCAGCGCGCGCTCTTCGGCATGACGCTGAAGCAGTTGACGGCGCTGGTCGATGGTCTGCGCCAACCCCTCTTCCGTGCCAAGCAGCTTCATGATGCTCTTTACCGGCAACGCGTCGAGTCGATTGACGATATTTCCACGCTCCCGGTAGCGGTGCGCGAAAAATTGAAGGCGGATGGATGGAGTGTCGGCCTGCCACAGGTAGCCTTGGTGGCGAAGTCTGTCGATGGCACGGAGCGGTATCTGGTCAAGCTGGGCGACGGCGAGACAGTAGAGACGGTATGGATGCCCGGAGGCGACGGCGGCGAGCAGGGAGATGGAACACCGGCCGCGGATGAGGAAGAAGCTTCTGCTCCTCCGGTGGATGAGTACAAGCGTGGCACCATCTGTATCTCCAGCCAGGTGGGCTGTGCGGTCAATTGCCAGTTCTGCCTCACTGGCAAATTGGGATTGCGCCGTAACCTGACCGCCGGCGAGATCGCCGGGCAGGTGGCTGTAGTGCTGAACCGTCAGGGGATGCAAGTCGGCAAAGACCGCATCAATCTCGTCTTCATGGGACAGGGGGAGCCGTTCCATAACTTCGACAACTTTATGGATTCGGTCCGATTGATGGTCGGTCCGATGGGAATTCCCGAGTCGCGCATGACGGTGTCGACCTCCGGCATTTTGCATGGCATCGACCGCTATATGCAGGAACCGGTCCGGCCGAAGCTGGCGATCAGCCTGAATGGCTCCAATGACAAGGTGCGCTCTGCCGTGATGCCGATCAATAAGAAGTGGCCGATCGGCGTGCTGCTGAATGTCATCCGGCAGATTCCGCTGCGGCCGCGGGAGCGGCTGACCTTTGAATATGTTCTCCTGGGCGGTGTGAACGACAGCGTGGAGAATGCGCGTGAAGTCGTGCTACTGCTCCGCGGGTTGCGGGCCAAGGTGAATCTGATCGTCTGGAATCCGGGTCCCTATATGCCCTTTGAGCAGCCTGACGATGAGCACGTCGCGGCCTTTCAGCAGACCCTGCGCGATGGGGGATTGCCGGCTTATATCCGCCGCCCACGGGGACGGGATATCTACGCGGCCTGCGGACAGCTGAAGCGCACCATGGACGACGAACGCCTGGTGACGATTCACTAAACTCGGATCACGCGGATATCTTTCGCTGCGTATGCCGCAGCCACCGATTCAGGCAGTCCGGTATCCGTGATCAGGATGTCGATATCTTCAAGCGGCGAGACGAAGGCCGGCGAGACATTGCCGAACTTCGATGAGTCAGCAACGACAATGACCTGCTTGGCCTGCCGCGCCATGGCCCGGAAGACGAGAGCCTCTTCCTGTTCGCGGGTGGTGGCGCCGCGTTCGAGGTCTACACCGGTCACTCCCAGAAACACCTTGTCCATATAAACCGTGTTGAGAAAATCAAGCGTTGCCTGGCCAGAGAGAGAGAAGGCCCATGCCCATGCCAGCAGGCCGCCGGTCAGCGATGTCTTGATCCCGGGCTGATTGCACAGCTCCATCCCGATGTTGATGGCATTGGTCACGACCGAGATATTGCGGCGATGGCGGAGTGCCCGGCCGATCTGCGTCGTGGTTGTGCCGGCGTTCAAACCGATGGTCTCGTTCTCCTGGATCAGGTCGGCGGCCGCCAGGCCAATGCGCCGTTTTTCTTCGGCGAAGCGTCCTTCCCGCGATTGAAAGCTGATGTCGTACCGAAAGGGCTCATACAGGAGCGGCTCCACCAGGGTTGCACCGCCGTGGGTGCGGCGGATCAGGCCGCGCTTTTCCAGGCGAGTAAGATCACGGCGGATCGAGGGGGCAGAAGTGCCGACGGTCGCAACAAGCTCCTCAACGGAGATGTCCCCATTGCGCAGCAATAATTTCATGATTCGCTCGGCGCGCTCTTCGGTCTTCGTAGACATAATGGTCTCGAACAGCTTATACCCAGATCTCATTCAAACGGGCAGAGTATTTGATCGTTTGGACACGAATAAACCTTAATTCCGCAGATGATTGAGCATATTGTGGCGATATAATCACTTTTGAGGTGATGCAATGCAAGAGGGACTGAATGGCTTTCCGCACTGGATGCTGAAGGAGATCTTCGAGCAACCCGATGCGCTGGATCGTACGCTGGCGGCCTATGGGGCGAGCGTGCTGGCTCCCGTGCAGCAGTGGCTTGAAGGCGTGCAGGAGATCGTGATTGCCGCGAGCGGTTCCAGCCGTCATGCCGGTCTGGTGGCCGAGCTGATTCTAGAAGATCGTGCCGGTATCCACGTGGATGTGGAGTATGCCAGCGAATATGTCTATCGCAGCGAAGCACGTCTCAAGCAGGCAGCGGTGATTGTCGTTTCGCAGTCGGGAGAGACCGCTGACACGCTGGCGGCTTTGCGCAAGG
>JABFXN010000325.1 GCA_013361705.1 Acidobacteriaceae bacterium | reverse complement strand
CACGTTCTGATGCTCACTGATTTTGAGCGTACGGGACAATGAGAGATCGTTCGTGAAGTAGGCTGGCCCTCGGAGATACGGCATATGGTACTGCCCTTGACCGCCGAGCGCAGTCAACACACCGTTCCCATCGAACTGAGGCGTGGCCGGCGCGTTGAAGCACTTGGCATTGATGTATGCCCCGCCGCTAAGACCAGCGGCCGGGTTGCAGACGAGGTTAGGCATCAACGTGTAATCGGGAGTGCCCAGGTAGTAGGTACTGTTGATGGTGTTGTATGTGCTCAGCGCATTTGAGCCCTGGAACCCGAGATTCATCGAGAAGCTCTGTTGCAGTGGCGCGCCGCTCTGCAAGGTATCGATGCCGGAGATCATCCAGCCGTTGAGTACCGCAGCTTTGAGTTTGTTGTTCTGGAAGCGGTTGCCTAGCTCGTAGGCCCAAGACACGTTGAAGGCATGCGTGCGGTCCTGTCCCAGAAGGCCGTAATCATTTTCAATATTGATGGGATCCGCGGTCCCACTGGTACCCAGGGTTTTCGACAGAGTGTAGTTGACATTGAAGGTCAAAGCGCCCTGCTGCTTGAGCCATGAGGCCTGCAGGGCGTTGTAGTTTGCCCAGGCACCATGCCGAATCAGATTCATGGACGTGTAGTGCGTAAGTGGACGGTAGTCCTGCAACACGGTGCCGGTGATCTTGTCGATCGCGAACCGCTTGCCGTAGTCTGCCGACTCGGGATTCGGGTCCGGTTTCAGGAACGCGCCAATCGGAATCTTGTTGACGTCCGTCAGATTATTGATCAGGTCGGAGCTCTGGCTGCCAGAGTAGGTAAGCTCCAGTATTGACTTCCCGATCAACTGCTGTGAGACGGTGAAGTTGTATGTGTAGGTATGCGGCTCGACGTGATCGTTGGGATCGACCGCCGAACCGGAGGTCAGGCCGCCGAGTGTATTGGCGCACGCAACGTTTGTGCCAGCATCGACCTGAGAGAGAAATGTCGGAGTTCTCAGGCTGCACTGGGTGCCACCCTGCGCCATGCTGGTTCCTGAAGAACCACCCAGGCCGTCGCGGTAATAATAGGTGCCGAATCCTCCACGAAAAACGGTTTTGCCATTGCCATACAGATCGAGGGCGACCCCAAAACGCGGAGCGAAAAAGATCGCGTCCAGGGAACGTCCCGCCAGCGGAACAGAAGAATCGTTCGCGTGCCACCGCATACCTGGAAGCGAAACGCCTTTGCCAAGGTCGGCGTCGTACCAGGCTCGGGTCCAGGCCGAAGCCCCGTACTTACCGCTGGCGTCTTCCCATGGCAAATCGTGCGATAGGCGCAGACCAAAGTTAATTGTCAGCCGTTTGGTTGCCTTCCATTGATCCTGACCGTAAAAGCCCCAGCCGGACCCCTTCATGTCGGAAAGGGTCACAGGCAGATAAGAAAAGTTGCTTGGCAGGTCTAACATGAAATCGAGAACGGGGTTGTAAGCAGAGGTGATCTGGCTTCCGCCAGGTCCGTTGTAGTCCCAAACCGGCCCGTAGGCGGCGGTACCATTAGGCCCGTCCGACTGTCCCACATTGGTTCCCCGGTTTGCTGATTGCATCCAACTGACGCCGAACTTCAGCGTGTGCGTCTTCAGCACCACGGTGAAGTTATCGTCGATGGAAGGCTGCCACTTTCGCTCAAAATAGGAGCCACGCCCCGTGTCCATCATCATCGGGATCCCCATATCGTTCGTCCACCAACTGTTCATAATGCTAGGCATAATGCTGGAGGTGTTCGGGGATGCATACGGATAATTCAGCGCTTTTCTGTCCACTGCCTTTGAGTTCGAGAAGGTGATGGGATCGTACAGGTAGCTCAATCCAGCAATAAACTCGTTCGTGATGGTCGGAGTAAAGACCTTGACGAAGTTACCCGAGATTGTCCGTGACGTCGCCGACGTCGCCGGGCCACCGGGAGTGTCGATCGAATCGGCGGGGATCCACCACCGCTGCACGGGTGAGCCGTACAGCTCATGCTGCTGATTGAAGCTGACATACAGTTTCGTACTGTCGCTGAGGTTGTAATCCGTCTTGGCGTGGAACATGTAGCCATTGTTGGTATTAATCAACGGCTTCACCCAGTTATAGTCCGCGGCAGAGGTGGGAGTGTGATTCGGCGCGGGAATCATCTTCATCAATGCCTGAGCCCCCGGTGCGATATAAGCCGAAACATCACTGTTCTTGATGCCGCCGACGTAACCATTCGCAGTATCGATTGAAGTGATTGGTTGGCAGCGGTACTGACCCGCAACCCAACCGGCGATCGCGCTGCACAACGCCGCGTTGTCAGCGAGAGTGGGATCGAAGTGGCCGGCGCGTTCGCTCAGCGTGGGGACCAAGGCCTTAAGCAACCCGCCGCTGCTCTGTTCAGGGAAGCTTTGGTTGTAATACTCGTAGCCAGTAAAGAAAACCAGTTTCTTGTGCGTAAACGGAACCGGACCGCCAATCTGGCCGCCTGGGTACCAATAGCGGTCGTTTGGTCGCTCCTGGGCCGGGGTCTGGTGTTTGTAGATCCAGTCATTCGAGTTCATGGAGTGATCGCGGAAGTGCAAGTACGCGGAGCCGTGGAAAGCGCTGGAACCCGATTTGCCGACCGCCGAAACCACGACCGGACCGGTGGTGCTGTCAGCTCCATATGCCGAAGTTGTCACCTTAACTTCAGACACCATGTCGGCGTTGATCGTCTGGTTAGCATTACAGTTGCATCCTGGATCCAGGACGTGGGCTCCATCTGAGATCAAATCCGCCCCGCCTGCCCGATCGGGTGCGCCGTTCGCAGTGACACCGCGCCCCACTGCCGAAGCAATGCTCGTAATCTGGGTGTCGTAGCCGGGCTTGTTTTGGACGCCGTTATAGCTGGTATTGACGTTAAACCCCGGGAGGGTCTTCAGTAGCTCGGTAACATCCCGACCTTGGAGGGCAAGCTTCTTAATATTGTTCTCGTACAACGTGCTGGAAAGATCGCCGGACTCCACCACGATCGAAGACGCGGCAACCACGGTAACCGTCGCGTCGTTTGTCGCAACCGCCAACGTAACGTTCAGATCACGGCGATCACCAGGACCAACATGAATCCCCGTCTGTTCGGCGCCCCGGAATCCACGGGATTCAACCTTCACCGTGTAGTCCCCTGCTACCGTGCCTGTGAACACGAAAAATCCTTCGGCGTTGGAAGTTGTACTGCGGATATCCCCGGTTTGCGTGTTGGTGAGACTGACTCGGGCTTTTGTGACGATTGCCCCAGTTGGGTCGGCTACCGTTCCCACGATGCTGCCCGTCTGCTGACCATATGCTGTTGAAAGAGCGACCAGAATGGCCAATACAAGGAACGCTCTCGACATTAGTTTTCGCATCTGCTGCCTCCGAATCCTTCGATAACGGCTCTGGGTCGCCGTCCGTTGCGGCCACTACTCAGAAAGTGAATCGAGCGAATCCTGCAAGCGGGGGACCGCGATTGTGAAGTTCCATCTCGCACAAAGTTGTTTAGAGCCTTCGAACGTTGCCATGTTCTTGAAACAAAGAGGCTTAACCACTTGTTACATGCAGGAGTCCGGCCTCGTTAATGGCTTAAGAAAAGATCCTGCGCCTCTGATTTTTCTTCCAGATTCTTCCGGGACATCCGCGGTGTGAGTGCGGTTGCTGACGAATACGGCACCGGAGTCAGCTGCGCGCCAAACCAGCGGTCGGCATTGAAAGCTGCAGGATTGGGACAGTGCTCGGGAAACCTAAGACAGTCCCGGTGGAGCTTTCCGGTTGCAAGAGGCGCAGCCTAAATGGAATCAGGGCGTTCCAAAGGTCCACCAGGCCGCTAGAAGCGCCGATCTAACGCGTAATATTTTCAATGCGTTTAACGTTTGTAACGCGACCCGGCAAAGGCTCGTCGGCCATGCGGAAGATTCTTTATCTGCTGTGGCAGCAGTTGTACTATGAATTGAAATTGATTTGGAGTACTCCCCATGGGGCAAGTTGCCGACTCAGAATCGGCCTATTCAGAATTAGAAGCGGTGCTCACCGCTCTGGCACGCAATCCACGCTTGGCCAAGCTCTTGAAATTCGTCTCCGAACGATCCCTACAGGGCAGGACCGAGGAGATAAACGAATACTCCATCGCCACGGAGGTCTTCGACAGGTCAAAAGCCACCTTCGATGGTTCCACTGACTCCATCGTCCGCGTCGAGACCTTTCGGCTGAGGAAGAGACTTAAGGAGTATTACGAGACCGAAGGAAAGAACCATGCTGTTGTCATCTCCCTGCCGGTCCGGAGTTACGTGCCGGAGTTCCACTGTCGGAATGTATCTCTTGAGGTGAGCATACCCTCCCCGATTTCTGAGGCAACAGAGCTCCGGAATGCCCCTTTTGAGAGCTCGGTCGCCGAGGGCTCTAAGAACCTTGTCGAAACTACAATCCATGTCACCAATCACCCCCGATCAGACGATTGGCGTAAGCGGATGTGGTACGGGTTGGCAGCAATTGCGCTCTTGATTGTGCTCGGCTTCGGAGCCCGTGAATTCGTCCTCAGAATGCGGTCGGCCCATCCAGAGAACCTGACGGCGGCAGGTACCCGGAACGACACGCGGTTGGCAGCTCCTGCCAACGCCGCTCATGTGCCATTGCGCCTGCTGGTCGGCTATCAGGGAAGTCCGAAAATCGACAGCTCAGGCGCATATTGGGAAGCCGATCGCTATTTCTCCGGCGGTGCCGCGTTCGAACGCCCACATTTGCCCGTTTCACGGACGAGCGACCCGATGCTGTTCGATCAGTGGCGAACAGGCGACTTCTCTTACGATATTCCCCTCGCGCCGGGCCCCTATGAGCTACATCTCTTCTTCGTTGCAACGCCGCCTGAAGATTTTAAGACGCAATTCTTCAATGTGAGCGCCAACGGCGAATTACTCCTGAGCAACTTCAATATCAATGCGGACGCACTGGGAACGAACATCGCCGACGAGAAAGTCTTCAAGGAGATCCATCCGGACAAAGACGGCTACCTCCATCTAAAGTTTTTCATAGGGCGGTCCGCGCCCTCACTGAATGCGATTGAGATTCTGCCAGGACTGCCCCACCGGCAGCAGCCTGTGCGGCTGGTCATGCAACCGACTGCAGTCCGGGACCATAGCGGGAATCTGTGGCATTCGGATAACTACTTCAGCAACGGCGCAACCAACGATCAGCCGCGAACGGTCAGTGGCACTCCAGACCCAAATCTTTACGCGTGGGAGCGATATGGCCATTTCACCTACTCCATTCCGGTGGATACTCGAGGCCGTTATACGCTCGTGCTTCACTTCGCGGAACTCTACTGGGCTCCGGAAACGCCAGGCTCCGTCGGCGTGGGAAGCCGGGTGTTTCGGGTCTATTGCAATGGCTCAACACTACTCGACGACTTCGACATCTTCAAAGAAGCCGGCACCCAGCACGCTCTGACCAAAACATTCCATCATTTACGACCTTCCCAGGAAGGAAAACTCGACATAACGTTCGACCCCATCGTAAATTACGCCACGGTCTCCGCAATCGAAGTCATCGACGAGTCGGAATGATCGCGGTTATGGTGTGAATTCATCATGGTTTGTTCTCACCCGCATTCTCAACGTGGAGAGTCGCCTGAACGGGAAGTTTGTCGCTTGATCCTCCGGCAAGTACACGAATCGATTCTTTCTCGATGCGCCAGACGTGACCAGCTTCATCCCAATAGGCTAGATCGCGCGGTGTGAGATTGAATACTACATTCCTGGAGGCGCCTGATTCGATGTGGATGCGCTCAAACCCCTTAAGTTCGAGCCGAGGACGTTCCACCGCCGAACCAAGATGTTGGACATAGATCTGTACCACTTCGTCGCCGGCGCGATCGCCCGCATTCTTTACCGTCACGCTTACACGGACCTCACCATCGGCATTCACTTTGTCAGAGCTAAGGCTTAGATCTTCATACGTGAATGTCGTGTAGCTCAATCCGTACCCAAACGCGTAAAGCGGTTTTTGCTTCGAGTACATATAGGTGCTGCCGTGTCGAATATCGTAATCAGTAATCGGCAGCAGTTGCGCATCGCTCTCAGGCCAGGTCTGGTTCAGGCGGCCCGCCGGCGAATATTCCCCGAAGAGTACGTCGGCGAGGCCATGACCTTCCTCTTCACTGTTGTGGGTCATGTGCAATATCGCAGGCACCTTGTCTCGACTCCACGTAATCGCATAAGGGAAGCTGGAGCGCAGCACCTCAATGGTGTGTGGATTGGCCAAAAGGATTTGTTTCACCAGGTCCTCTTGTTCGAGAACCACAGTCTTCCGATCAATACCTTCTTTGCCGTTGGAAGGTATTGGGCAACGAGCCCATCCAGCATTACAGGTGGGATGATTTCCCACGACAACAATGGCCACGTCAGCTTCCCGAGCCAAACGCTGTGCTTCCACGACATCGGAACCATCGCTAAATAGAACCCTGGCTCCTGGCGCCGCTTCTTTAATCCCCTGCGCAATGCTCACGCTATACGGGGGCGTTCCACTGTACCAGTCAAGCAGGACTTCGTTGGTCCAGGGACCGATGACCGCGATGGTCTTGAGCTTGGTGCGATCCAGCGGAAGCGCGTGATTCTCGTTCTTCAGTAGGACGATCGACTCATCCGTTGCCTGGCGCACCAGTTCCCTGCTGGAGGCGCGACTCCATGGCGAAAGCCCGTCCTTCTGCTCGCGGCCAAGCTTTGCGTAAGGATCAACGCCGGGCGCATCCAACTCGCCCAGGAGGAGATGAACACGCAGCATGTTCCTGAGCGCCGTATCCATATCAGCCTCAGTCACCAGACCTTCGCTAAGGGCCTTTGTCAGCGCCGGTTGAAAGTCATCAAGGAACCGATTGATGCCGGCCTTAACACCGGCAGCAGAACCACGTTCTTTGTCGGGAAAGCTCTTATGATCTGTGATCAGAAGTCCCAGCGCGCCGCCATCGGTACAAATAATCCCGTTGTTACCCCACTCCTTGAGCATGACCTCCTTGAGTACCGGGTTGATCATCATGGGAGTGCCATTCCACGAATTGTAAGCAGCCATCACGGCACGGGATCCACCTTGCTCGAAACCCATACGAAATGGAACGGAATAGTACTCCCGGAAGAGACGGTCATCGAAATTCGATGATGTGTACGATCGGCCATCTTCGTTTTCATTTGCGAGAAAGTGCTTCATAAGAGACGCGGCCTGCCAGTGTCTAGGATTAGGCCCCTGTAGCCCGTGAATGAATGCCACCGTCATCGTGCCAACCAGGTAGGGATCTTCTCCCATTGACTCTTCTGTGCGCCCCCAGCGTGGATCGCGGCTCAGATCAGCATTAGGCGCCCGCACCACGATTCCACCAAACTCGAACGTGGGGTTCTGATAGTAGTACCGTGCCTCCTCTCCTTCGAGAGCACCGATCTTCTTCATCAGGGCCGGATCCCATGTCGCACCCAGCCCCTTCTCCTGGGGAAAGGTGGTCGTCGGTAAGGGGGGACGACCGCGTGGTCCCCATCCGCCGGGACCGCCGAGTGCGAGCCCGTGCAAACCTTCAGCCTCGTCGGAAAGGACGAGATGCAGGCGAGGAACTTTGGCATGTCCCCCCATAAGGTCAACCTTTTCCTTCAAGGTCAGACGTTTGAGCAAATCTGTAATGCGTGCCTCATCCCCTAGCTTCGGATCGCGGAATGGATACTCAATCTGCGCGTCCGCCTTGAATGCGGCCGCCATAAGAACCGCAAAGAACAAAAGAACCCATTTTCTATAACCGCTCCGCCGCAAAACTGTCCCTCTCAGTTGTGTTCTGGATTTTGAAGATGCTCTTATGAATCCGGAATGGCATCGCTCTCGTTGCCCACCGAACGAATCCTGCAAGATGGAACGACTGTTGTGAAGTTCTATGTTGCACAAAGTTGTTTAGAACCTTTGAACATTGTGCATCTTCCTGAAATCAAGAGACTTGTACTCCTCCTTATGCGAGGACAGCGGATTTCGTTAAGGGGTCCTGAAGCAAGATCATTTCGCGATCAGAGTGGCATTTTTGGGCGTGCCGCCTTGTACTTTGTCCTACCCTCGAAACCGGTGCGACGTAGAAGTTCACGGAATGGTACATTGGTCACCGAATGCCACATATCTTGATTGTCACCGGAGATGCCGGCGAATCGTACGAAGCGCTTTACGCCGTCCATCGGTTTCGTGAGGCAAGCTGGCGCACCACCGTTGCCGCCCCTTCGATTCGTCGTCTCCATCTCGTAATGCACGACTTCGAGCCAGGATGGGATACCTACATCGAACGGCCGGGCTATGGTCTGGAAGCCGAGATCGCGTTCGACCAAATTAACGTGAATGACTACGATGCCATTCTCATTCTGGGAGGTCGTGCTCCTGAGTACCTCCGCAATGATCGTCGATTGCTCGACGTGGTCCGCGAATTCGACGCGAAACAGAAGTGGATCTTTGCGATCTGCCATGGCATCCAAATACTCGCAGCCTCAGGCCTCACGAACGGAAAGCGCATTACCTGCTATGAACACGTTCGCTTCGAAGCGGAGCAAGCTGGAGGTACGTTTATAGATCAGCAGGCGGTTCGTGATGGCCGCATGGTCACAGGACAGACCTGGCAATCGCACCCCGAGTTCTATCGCGAGATATTTTCGTGCCTGGCTTAAGATCTTCGCTTCCGGATTCCCTTTAGAGGCAAGGCCGAGTCTGCTGCGATCACATTTCACAGCGGCTCCTCATCTCATACGCTTCATTTCAGGTCAAGGCTATATAAACCTCCGCGTGCTCCGATAAAGAGCGTCTTTCGGTCTGCGCCACCAATAGCGAGGCTGGAAGGGCGCTCAGGAATCTCCACCACGCCAAGCTGCTTGCCGGTTGGGTCGTAGACATAGACCTGCCCGGCGGCAATGAAGACATTGCCCATCCTATCCTGTACGACACCTGTACCTCCGCGCTGTGCGAAGACGTCTGCGGTCAGCGTACGCATGTTGTCGAGTTTGACGCGATAGGTCTTGTCGTCGTCTTCACTGACCACTACGGTCTCTTCGCCGACAGCAAGCGTCCCCATCTGGCTGGCCTGCATGTAGGGCAGCCAGGTTCCACCGGCAACCACGGTCACATCGCTCTGCGGTGCGGTGAAGTATCCGCGATGTTCATCGGCCGTAAAACCTGTGACGGCCATGTTGCTGCGCGGAGCAAAGATGTAGCCGCTGTGGTTGAGCTGCCTCTGCAAGGAGCCGATGTCATTGTGGAAGCCGCTCGCAATCGCAAGTTGACCGCCTGTGGGTTCGATCGTTCTCTCCGCAATCTTCTGAGCTTTGCCGCCATCAAGAGGCACAGCATAAACGGACTTGGAGTAGTCCAGCGCGAGTAAAAGGCCGGGCTTTACCCATTGCACGACGCGGGGATCAGGAACGTCCGCTGAGACGATCTCGGCCTTCTTCGCGGTGTTGCCCCAGCGATAGATCTTTTGCATCGCGGCATCGGTGAAATAAAGTGTTCCCTTATCGTCGACCGTTAGGCCGGCGGCGTTGCTGAAACCATCCGCCAGTTTTTCAAGCTTTGTATCCGTGGCAAAGACGCCCGGCGGCATCGGTAGCGGAGCCCCGGGCTTCAACGCAGCCCCGATGAGGAATCTCGTGAAATCGTGTGTGCGCGCTTTCTCGCCGCTGCTGAAGTCCATTACAGCGTTGTCATAGGCCAGGCGCGTCATGCTGAAGACGTGCACATTCTCAAGCCGGATATCGCTGGAGCCCTTTGACTCAATCGCATTGAGCTTGGGCATGGTGTTACGTGAAACCCGGTACATAAACAGGTTGGTAAACAGAATGTGCTGTGAGTTCAGCAACTCGATCGCGAAAGCCTCAGCGCCCGCGGGCTTTTCTTCTTCGGTCTGCAGAGCATAGACAGTCCAGTTCCGCGCCTGGTGAAAACGCGTTTCATAATGCATGTGGTGCTCACAGGACATCTGGTAAACGATGCTGGGCGTGCTCGTGTTCTCCACGACAAGACCGGCATTCGCGACAGTATTTGCCGTCCAGATTCCACGGAAGAGACCGCCACCACCATCGCCAATCCATAGGCTGGGATGCTGGCTCTCAAAAATATCCTGACGCGGACCCGTGCGCGGAGGGACCGGCGGAGCATTAGGACTCAGTGAACTGTTGGCACGCCCGCGTCCCACGCTGAAGTTCACGTCGTCAAGGAACGACGAAGCACCTGCGCGCCACATCACACCGCCGGCGCCCGGATTCACAAATCCGGTCCCAATACCGATACTTATCATCATGGCGTTGCCGCCACGCGCGCTTTCAACCATTGGGGCTTCCGCACCCGTACCTGAGAAAGCCGGTTCCTGATCCAGCAGCGTCAGCATAGTGGTTACCGGGTTCATGCCAATCAGCACCGTGTCCGGCTTCAGATGCAGCGTGCCTGTCATGCGGTACATGCCCTCGGGCAGGTAGAGCACTCGGTGGGTGTCGATGGCCCTCTGCAGCGCGGGAGTGTCATTCGTGCCGCCATCGCCTTGGATGCCAAGCGTATGGACATTGACCCATTCGTTCATCGCCGGAAGCTCGGGGATATCTGTCTTCGCCAGCAACGGGGCAGAGTGCAGCAAGATCTCACGATGGCGAAGAGCATAACCGGCCTCACGGCCGTCGTTGCCGATCTCCAGTCCCAGGGTTAGCTGGGCTTCTTTCCAGAACCTTCCCGGCGCTTTAATCTCCGTGTAACCGGTGGTCCCGTTCCCATTCTCCACCAGCTTTGCCTCGTTGTTGCAGGCGATGTTGTCCAGCGTGATCTGCGAGTGCGCGGCCCACCCGTTGCCGACGACAACACCCGCGCGGCTGATGTCTTCAAAGACGAGATCGCGGCCATAGAGCTGCTCCGCCATGCCCTTGCTGATCTCGACAGCAACCGGTGTCTTTGAGATTCGGTTGCGCACCAAGGTCATGCCGACCTCTTGCGTATGAATGGCTGCTCTGCGCTGGCCTTCAAGGACCGAATCCATCAGCAGAAACTGCCACGCCGGCGCGGTCTTCACCGAGAGGATGCCGTATTCCCCGCCGTAAATTTTCAGGTCACTTGCCTGGTTGCCAACATCTTCCAAGGCGGCGCGACCCTGCCCTATGTGAAAGTCGATGTGATTTAGAGACGAGTGCTGAGCCACGTGGAAACGGATAGCAATCGCTGCCGCATTACCGTCGCCTATCTCGAAGTCCACATTGCTCATGCCGCTATAGAAGGTGAACTCGTTGGCATCAACCACCGGGCCACCTCGCTGGGGACGATTTGAGGCAAAGTGCACCATATAGCGGCCAGTGCCCAGGAAATCATGGCCTTCCTGAAAGCCCGGCGTGTTGGGAGCAAGAAACAGAACAGGACGCTCGGCGCCGTAACCGACGATACGGATGCCGGCCCACACATAAATAGTCTTAGTCAGACGGTAGCGTCCCTGCGGAAGATACACGATGCCGGCGCCGGTGGTTTCCTGTACTTTGTTGATTGCGGCCTGCAGCGCGTCAGAGTCGTCGGCGCCACCGTCACCCTTGACTCCAAAGGCGCCCTTCTCGAGGTAGACGGCATGCGGATCGTCGGGCCGCAGGGTATAGACCGATCTGGCCTCTGCACCGACCGCCGTAGCTAGTAGCACTGCCGCCGCACACACCCATATCCAAACACGCATCTTCGTTTTCCATAGCGCACATTTATATGCGATTGCAAAAGCCCCGTCGCAGTGAAAGCGGCAAGGCCTGTGTTCCTCAGGCCATCAATCACTTTTCCTGCAGACTATCTATCGCGTCTAGCATTCATGAGGGCATCCTTGGAAGCGAAATCTTTGGCTACTCCGATAACCATCAATTCGAGCGGCTCGCTCCCGCTGCTAAAACTCTGCTCCTCGTTGAGCCGCACCGGGATAGCGTCCCCCGCATGGATCGCGGCCTTTTCTGCGCCAATGCGCACCTCCCCATTGCCCGAGATCACATAATAGACCTCGCTCATCTGAGCTTTGGTCACGGGCCCCACGGAACTTCCCACCGGTATCACTAGATGATCCACGTAAGACCACACGGACGAGAACACGCTCGGAGGAAGAGCTCTGCGATATTGGACGGGGCCGGTTCCCCCTCCCATGTGCTCGACCGTTTTTAATAATGCCCGATCCAAATGCATGGTCATGAACTGAGGAATAGGATCGAGTTTGGCATCCTGACGAGGGTCCCCCAGATTGAAGGCATCGTAAGTCTTGCTTAGACCGACATTGATATTCAGCCACTGGATTGGCTTGTCCGTCGGATTGTAAATAGCGTGGGCATGGCCCATGACATCCGGTACGCCAGCCGGCCCTTTGATCAGTGACGTGTGGCCATCTATAGTAAACTCCGCCTCACCGTCCAGAATGACGAACATTTCTTCGCACTTGTTATGAAAATGCTGGCCGATGCCACTCTTAGGCAGAATCACGCCGCGATGGAAAAAGATCAGGTTTGTGTCGAGAGAAGTTAAGCCCAGCAATGGACGGTAATCCAAAGCACCTGGGCCATCATGTACTGCAGTAAGATGGTTGGCCTTCGCTGGATCGGTATGGCCGATACGCTGCTCGAGTGGCAGCGAACCTTGCATTGCAGGAGCGCTCGTCTGTGCATATCCGAAAGAAGCACACAGGAGCAACGACAATACAACCTGAACCCTTCTAGCGGGGCTTACTCCAAGAAGTTGCCGGGATGTCAGAATCACAGGTGTGCCTCCTCAATTACTCCGTTATGAGTTTCAAATTTGCTACTGTTATCGTTCGGCAGAGACCCTGGACCAATGGGTCCGACGTGGAGAGGGCGTTCTGGATGGACAGTGGACCAGAAGATCGCGGAGAGAATCGCAAAAGCAGCCGCTGTCGCAAAAGAAGTCGTCCAGCCGAATCGCTGCGCGATCCATGGCGTCAATGAGGCGGTAACGGCGCCGCCGATCTGGCCGCCCATGTTGATGATGCTTGCGAAAATACTTGAATTTGGGCCTGCGATATCGATTGCAGCAGACCAGTAGGCGCTTTGCGAAAGATACAGCGCGCCTGCACCGGCGGCGAGTGTCAGACCTGCCAGCTGTGGATTGTGGAGTTGAGATCCAAGCACAAGAAACACTGCCGTCAGCAACGATGCACCCGCTGCGAGCCCACACCTTCCGACACGAAGGCCGTAGCGACGCGTCAGCACATCCGTCAACTTTCCGCCCAGCAGGCAGAAGATTGTCATCGATAGAAACGGAAGCATTGTGTACCGGGCACTGGCCTTCAAATCGAAGCCGCGAACCTGGGCCATGTAAATGAAGAACCAACTGAAGTAGACCCACGCCACATACAGGAACCCGAAGTATGCCCCCATGAGCGCAAGTAGATCAGACCGATGCAAAATCAGCTTCCAGGAGATTTTGTTCGATTCTGGTTGACGGTATCTTCCATCCTCGCTGACGGTATGATCCAGCGAATCGCTCGGTGACACTTCCCGGATTAGCCTAAGTTCGGTTTCTCCGACCCACGGATGGGCTTCTGGGCGATCCCTCGCAATCCACCACCAGATAACACCTGCCACGATGCCGACTACTGCGCTGAACCAGAAGGCAGAACGCCAGCCGTGATGAAGGATAAACCAGGTCAGCAAAGGTGGCGTCAGGCCACTGCCGGCTCCTACCCCCGCGAAGATGAGTCCGTTGACCATGCCCCGCTCATGGGACGGAAACCATCGCATGACGAAGTGATTGGCTGCCGGATAAATGATGGCTTCTCCGACACCGAGGCCAAACCGAAGCGCCACCAGAAAAAGCACAGCGTGAGTGGTCGACGAAGGTAACAGTGCGGTGAAGATGGTCGCAATTCCCCACCAAAGAACACCAACGGTAAGCACAAGGCGAGCTAGGCGACAAGAAATGCGCTCGCCATCCACCCGAGGCGCTGGTTGCCAAGGCCAAACTCTCGGCTTATCTGGAGTCCGGCAATCGATAGGTTGGTGCGGTCGAGATAAGCGATAGCACTCAAGACGAACAGCCAGGATGCCAGCGACCACCGAACCTTCGTTTTATGTTGAATGCTCATCGTTTTCCGTCCACTGGGATGACGCAACTTGTGAAAGCTTTCTAAGCTCGTTATTTGCTCATCACCTTCTGTAGAGCGGCATTGCTCCAGGCGTCTTAACCCGGAGGCGATAGACGCTCGTGGAAGCGGTGATGTACAGCGTCCTGCCATCGTCAGCCCATGCCAGGTTTGCGGCTACTTCCGGCAACTTAATCTGCCCCAGCACTTTTCCTGCGGGCGATATCACCCGGATGCCACCTGGACCTGAGGTCCATAGGTTATCCGCGGAATCAAGCTTCAGACCGTCGGGGACATCGGGCGCGCTGCCGGGATACTCAATAAATCTGGTCCCATTCGACACGCTGCCATCTGCTGCAACCTTATATCGCTCGACAAACATCTCAGGGTCTGAATTGGCAACGTAAAGAGTCTTCCCATCCTTAGTTAAGCCAATCCCGTTCGGTCGACTTAAATCCCTTATGGGAGCCGTAAGCTTGCCGTTGGCATATCGAAACACGCCATTGAACTTCAATTCTTTAGTAGGGTCACTGTCCTGGCCATCCAGCCCGTAGGGCGGATCGGTGAACCATAACGCGCCATCCGGTGCGAAAACCAGGTCGTTCGGACTGTTGAATCTCTTCCCTTCGAACCGGTCGAGGAACGTGGAGGCCTTCAGGTGCTCATCAAGACGCACGATCCTTCGTGCTCCATGCTGGGTCACAAGCACGTTGCCATCCTTGTCGGTCGCGATGCCGTTCGAACCTTTGAACCCTCCGTCAGGACGGACGTTGTCGACACCACCCGAGTGATCCATTAAGAGGATTGGTTTGCCATCCGGAGTGAGTGCGTACAACTTATTTCCCTTAACGTCGGAGAACCACAGGCGCCCTGAACGCCACATTGGGCCCTCAGCAAACACGAAGCCGCTCGCAACCTTCTCGATCTTCGTTCCCGGAGCAATGACGGCATCCAGACCGGGATCGAGCCGAACGATCTCTGCCGCGCTTGCAACCGAAGGAGCGGAAATGTGTTTGCCCCCATCTCTAGGACTCTGACTCATTACCAACCCAGACAAAGTGATGGTCGCAACGCCAACGACGATCAATCTCACATATGGACGCATTCGGTTCTCCATTTATCACATCTCTCACGCCGTGCGACGCTTGGGTTCTTGCGTACCCAACGTTAAGCATTGTCCGTTAGCAATACAAGATAGTCCCGATTGAGCACGGTATTTTCGATGAGGGGCCATACGCGTTTGTGTACATCGGAGGAAATCCAGCGCTGTCGGAGCTCTTCGCTTCTGTATGTCAGCTGGAAGCGATAATTAATATTCGCCGCAGGAGCTGGACGTCCTTGCACTACCTTGCGGAGCTTCACGAGCTTGACATCGATATATCCTTCAAACTTTTCCGCTGCGGGTTTGAACTGGGTATGGAATTGATGCAACATCTCCTGTTCGCGCGCGGGGTCGATGGCGAGATCACAGTACAAGACAATAGCCTTCTGCACTTGCTCCTTAGCGCCCTGAGCTGCCGCGATGCCGGCCGAAACAAATGGCCGGGCAATACCTAGTAAGGCTGAATACTTCAACAACGATCGTCTATTCATACTTCTTCTCCCAGTTCAAAAACTAAAATTCACTCTGACGACTTAGCGCTCCTTGGACTGGACTCCCACGGACGACGCCGGCAGCAGCCCAAAATAGCGCGAAAGGTAGTCCCGGACTCTGGCAGCTTTGGCATCATCTCCCTGCGCGCCGCGGGAGCGCATGTCCTGAATGAGGTCTCGCCATCCATCCGGCGAGCGACGATTTGCCACCGCGGTACTGACACCATGACATTTGCCGCACATGGAGATCACATCCTCTCTTCCCTCGCCCGCGGGCAAGATCGGCTCCCCTCCCGTACTGGGCGACGACAGCCCAGCAGCGAACTGATTCCCCCGGCCTTGCGGGCGAGGCACAGGCACTGGCGCATACTGAGCAAGATCG